>JAJYPY010000063.1 GCA_021794995.1 Actinomycetes bacterium
GGGCGGCGCAGAGGTGGACTCGGGCGTCGGGGAAGTCGCGGGGGCGGACGACGACGGGCTCGCCGTCGCCGCGCACCACGGCAGCCTCTCCGCGGCCCGTCGCCGCACAGTGGAGGCCCGGCTCCGAGCCGGCCGGCTCCGTGCGCTCGTTGCGACGGCGTCGCTCGAGCTCGGCATCGACGTCGGGCCGGTGGAGCTCGTGTGCCAGATCGGATCGCCGCGGTCGATCGGCACGTTCCTCCAGCGGGTCGGCCGCGCGAACCATCAGGTGCAGGGGACCCCGTCCGGTCGGCTCTATCCGCTGACGCGCGACGAGCTTGTCGAGTGCACCGCGCTCCTTGTCGCCGTGCGCCAGGGCCGCCTGGACGCGCTGGTGCCGCCGGTCGCCCCCCTCGACGTGCTCGCGCAGCAGATCGTGGCGGAAGTTGCCGCCGCGGGCGAGCGTGGTGTCGACGAGCTGTTCGAGATGATGCGTGGCGCCGCGCCGTATGCCGGCTTGACGCGGGCCGAATTCGACCGCGTCGTCGACCTGGTGAGCTGGGGCATCGTCACCGGCCGCGGCAGACGCGGCGCGTACGTCCACCACGACGCCGTCCACGGCCGCCTGCGCCCACGCCGAGCGGCGCGCATCACGGCGCTGACCGCCGGCGGCGCGATCCCCGAGACCGGCGACTACCGCGTCGTCCTCGATCCCGACGGCGTGACGGTCGGGTCGGTTCACGAGGACTTCGCCTTCGAAGCGAACATCGGCGACGTCTTCCTGCTCGGCACGCACTCGTGGCGGGTCCGACAGGTCACGCTCGGCACCGTGCGGGTGTCCGACGCGGGGAACGCGGCACCGACCGTGCCGTTCTGGCTCGGGGAGGCGCCGGCACGTACGGCCGAGCTCTCCGCAGCGGTGGGCGAATTGCGCGCGGCGCTCGAGGGCTATCTCGATGCCGGTGACCTGGCAGGTGCCCGGCACCTGCTCGCCGAGAGTGCGGGCGTCGGCGACGAGGTCGCCGACCAGGTTGTCACCTATCTCGCTGCGGGCCGTGCCGCGCTCGGTCTGCTCCCCACCGACCGGCGGCTGGTCGTGGAGCGCTTCTTCGACGACAGCGAAGGCATGCAGCTCGTCGTGCACTCACCTTTCGGGGGACGGGTGAACCGTGCGCTCGGCCTCGCGTTGCGCAAGCGCTTCTGCGTGACGTTCGACTTCGAGCTCCAGGCCGCGGCGGACGACGACACCGTCGTCCTTTCCCTCGGACCCCAGCACAGCTTTTCCTTGTCCGACGTCCCTTCGATGCTGTCGAGCCGGACGGCCGAGTCGGTGCTCACCCAGGCGGTGCTGCTCCATCCCATGCTCCAGGCCCGCTGGCGGTGGAACTGCAACCGTGCGCTCGTCGTTCCGACGTCTCGCGGAGGCCAGCGCCGTCCGATCCACCTCCAGCGCATGGAGGCCGATGACCTGCTTGCGGCGTCCTGGCCGGCACTTGCAGCGTGCCAGGAGAACACGGCGCCCGGTCCGATCACGGTGCCCGACCACGTCCTCGTGCGCCAGACCGTGGCGGACTGCCTCACTGAGAGCCTGGATGTCGAGGGCCTCCTCGGGCTGCTCCGTGCGATCGAGTCGGGGCGGATCGAGGTCCACTTCGTCGAGGCGCCGGAGCCATCGGTGCTCGCGCACGGGATCCTCACGGGGCGGCCGCACACGTTCTTGGACGGTGCGCCGCTCGAGGAGCGCCGTGCGCGCGCGGTGCCGTTGCGTCGGGGGCTCGGAACTGGCGACGGACCGCTGCCCGTACCCTCGGGCGAGCTGGCGCCGTTCGAGCCCGATGCCGTCGTGTCGGTCCTCGAGCAGGTGCGCCCGTGCCCACGCGACGCCGACGAGCTCCACGACCTCCTCCTCTCGCTCGTGCGCTGCCGGCCGGTCGCCGAGTGGCGCGCATTGTTCGAGGTGCTCGAAGCGACCGGCCGCGCGTTCGTCGTCGGTGGGGACTGGATCCCGACCGAACGGCGTGCGATGGGGGAGGCCATCGCAGACGACGATGACGCCGCTGCGGAGTGCGTGCGGGGTCACCTCGACGTCGCCGGACCCGTCAGCGTCGATGATCTCGTCGCCGACACCCCGCTCCCGCCTGGCGCGCCGCACGGTGTGCCGATGAGCGTGGCGCGCGCCCGCACGGCCCTTGCTCGCTTGGAGGCCTGCGGCGCGGCCCTGGTGTTGCCTGATGGCAGGTGGTGTGCGCGCCATCTCCTTGTCCGCCTCTACCAGGCGAGCAAGGGGCAGCGGCGCCGCTCGGTCGCACCTGCGAGCATCGACGACTACCTGTGCGCGCTCACCCACTGGCAGCACGTCGCGCCCGGCTCCCAACTCGAGGGACGGGCGGGCCTGCTCGCGGTCGTCGAGCAGCTTGCGGGGATCGAGGCACCCGCGGGGGACTGGGAGACCGAGATCCTCCCCGCGCGCCTCGTCGCATACGATCCGCACTGGCTCGACGAGCTGTGCCTCGCCGGCGAGGTGGCGTGGGGCCGGCTCACGCCTCGGCCCGACGCTCCTGCTCCTACCGGCGTACCTGCTCCTACCGGCGCATCTGCGACCTCGTCGTCAGCCCCAGCGGGTCTGCGCCGCGGGTCCGCGGTGCCGTCACCGGCCACGCCGCTCGCGATCGTGCTGCGCGACGACCTGGATTGGCAGCTGATGGCGGTGCGGACCGCAGATGGCCCATCTGATCCCGCCGGCGGTGCGTCCGCCGACCTCCTCGCCGTGCTGCGGCGCAGTGGCGCCAGCTTCCGCTCCGAGCTTGCCTCGGCGTCCCGCCGTCTCCCCGTCGAGGTCGACGACGGGCTGTGGGACCTGGTGGCGCGCGGCCTCGTCACGGCCGATGCGTTCTCGGCGGTGCGCGCCCTGCTCTCGTCCCGCCAGCGCTGGCGCGCCCGCCAGCGACACCGTCCGGCGGGGCGCACGGGTCTCGCCCGCCAGCGTGCCCACGTCGGCTCTGGAGTCGGAGAGGGCCGATGGTCGCTTCTCCCCGTCGACTCGCGGAGCGACGACGTGTCGCCGGTCAGGAGGGAAGAGCTCGCCGAGACGGTCGCCGGACAGCTCCTCGTGCGCTGGGGCATCGTCGCGTGGGAGCTGTGGGCGCGCGAGCCGTACCGCATCGCGTGGAGAGACATTGTCCGCGCGTTACGTCGGCTGGAGGCGCGAGGGCAGTGCCTCGGCGGCCGGTTCGTGGCGGGCTTGTCTGGCGAGCAGTACGCCCTCCCAGAAGCAGCTGGTCTCCTCGCAGAGGTTCGTAGGAAGCGAGATGGCGCCGCGTTCTCGCTTGCCGCGTCCGACCCGTTGAACTTGACGGGCTTTGTCGTTCCTGGTCCGCGCGTGCCGGCGACGCGCCACCGCCGCCTGCAATACCGCGACGGTGCGTTGCTGGCTGATCGACCCGCGGGGTGAGCGTCAGCCGGTGAGCAGCTTGGCTGCCGTGGCGGCACCGATGCAGATGACGACCACGCGCAACGCGACGGCGGGGATCCGTCTGGACGCGGTCGAGCCAACGATGCCCCCCACGATGCTCCCGGCTGCCAGGAGCGCGACGACCTGCCACACGAGGTCGCCTCGCACGATGAAGACCAGCGCGGCGACCGCGTTCACGATGACCGAGAGGGCGGCTCGAAGGCCGCTCGAGCGCGTGATGGTGTCGGGCAGTGCGAGCCCGAGGACCGCGAGAAAGAGGACACCCAGTCCCGCGCCGAAGTAGCCGCCATAAAGGGATGCGACGAACGTCCCGCCCTGGGCGAACCAGCTCCGGGTCGGGTGATCGTGCGAGACTCCCGCCACCACGTGGCGGAGCAGCGGCTGGACTGCGAAGAGGACGGTCGCCGCGAGGATCAACCATGGTGCCAGCCGCGCGAAGACCGCCTGGGACGTGGTGAGCAGCAGGGCAGCTCCGCCCACCGAGCCCACGACCGACGCCGGGAGGAGCCAGAGGACCCGCACGCGTTGTGACGAGACCTCGCGGCGGAACCCCGCGACGCCGCCGACGTATCCGGGCCAGATGCCGACGGTGGACGTCATGTTGGCGCTGAGCGCGGGATAGCCCAGACCGAGCAGTGCGGGGAAGGACACCATCGTGCCGCCGCCGGCGACGCCGTTGACGATGCCGGCGCCCAGACCGGCCAGTGCGATGAGCACTGCCCTCCCGGTCGTGATCGACAATGCCGCGTGGACAGCTGCGACCGGCGGCATCACCGGGTGGACACTAGGCGAGCATCGTCACTCGCTCGGCCAGCGCTGGCTCGCACAGCGCTCGCCGAGCGGGTTAGGCAGACGCCCCGAGCGTGGTGGTCGTGGACGCGATCGTGCCGGCGAGGCCTGTCGTGTCGGTGGTCCCCGTCGTCGTGGGGCTACTCGTGCCTGTGGTCCCCGTCGTCGTGGGGCTACTCGTGCCTGTGGTCCCCGTCGTCGTGGGGCTACTCGTGCCGGTGACCCCGGTCACGGTTGTTCCGAGGGATCCGAGTGATGTTGCGCCCGGGAGGCCGGTCCCGAGCGCGCCTGTCGCGGACGTGCTCAGGGCCGGACCTGAGCTCCCGCCGGTCCCGCCGGTCCCGCCACTTCCCGTCGTCAGGAGGCCGCCGATGCTCGAGACCACTTGGCCGAGCGTTGTGCTCGACCCTCCACCGGTCGGTGTTCCGGCCGTCCCGCCTCCTCCGAGGACGCTGCCGAGACCTGTGCTGCCGGTGCTCACCACACCGGCCGCCCCGGCGAGGGTTCCTGCGCTGGTCCCCGCGCCATGCCCGGAGCCAGTCGCAGTGTCGCCGCCTGCCGACGCCGGCACCGCTCCTCCGCTGCTCCCAGGCGACGACGCCGGGACTGCTCCCGTCGCCCGCGCCGGCACGGCACCGTCTTGCATCGCGCGATGGGGAGCTCCGGTTCCCGCGATTGCCGCGCTGCCCCCAGCGATCGCAGCACCGGTGAGCGCGATGGTGACAGCAATCGCTCCCGGTCCCCGCACTTGCGCCGGCAGATACGACGCCGTCCGGAGCCAGGCACGCGCAACGATGCGACGCAGCGCCGCAACGCCCGCGCCGAGGAGGGCAGCGAAGCCCCCCGTGTCGGTCAGCGCGGCGAACTCACGTTTGAATGCTTGGCGGGCGCGCCACAGCAACGTGTCGACCGCCGGCACCGCGACGCCCTCGACCTCCGCGATGCGTTGCGCCGACCACTCTGTGCCTTCCCGCAAGCGCAGCACACGCTGATGGCGGTCAGAGAGATGACCGAGGGCCTCCGCGGCCATCGCGAGGTCCACCTGGCGGATGAGCTGTTCGTCGACGTCGAACTCGCTACCCGCCACCTCAGAGGAGTGGTGCGGCACCTCGTCCATGGGTACCAGCCGCGATCGCCGGCGGAGCATGTCGGTGCAGACGTTGCCGGCGATGACCGTGAGCCATGGATAGAAGCGGCGCTCTCCTGCGAAGCGCGGCATCGCGCGCCATGCACGGGTGAACGCTTCTTGCACCGCCTCCTCGGCGTCGTCGGTGGCGTGGAGGCGCCGGAAGCAGAACCGGTTCAGGCGGCGGTGGTAGCGGGTGTACAGCTCAGCGAACGCGGTCTGGTCGCCACGTTGGCAGCGCTCCACCAGCTCCCGGTCGCGTACTAGGTCGACAGTGCCGTCGGGCGTGGTCACCGGATCCCTCTGTGTCTCCTCCGAAACGGCGATCCCCGGATCACCAGCCTACCCGTACCCCCCCGTTGTGCCAGGCGAAACACGGGTGCGGTGCAGGAGATCTGACCGTCCGTCAGATTCTGGTCCCCGACCGAAAGGTCCGGCGGATGGCGCCGTTACATCCCCATTCGGAGGTGCCGCAGATGGGGGTCTCGGCACCGCAGGAAAGGAACTCCCATGAAACGCGGCTGGTTCAGCTGGTTCAGCTGGTTCAGCTGGTTCGGCTGGGGCAGCTGGCCCGTCGGAGCGGCTGCAGCCCTGCTCGGCCTCGCGGGGGCGGCGATCGCGATCGCACCTGCACTGTCCGGAACGCTTCGGGCGTCCGCGGCTGCCCCGGCGTACTCGGTCTCCGCGTCGGGCACGAGCTTGCGTGTCGTGCTCGACGGCCACACGCTCGCCGCAGGAACGTCGTCGGTCAGCGCGGGCTCAGGAGCGCCGGTCAGCGCCCTCGCCGCGGGGGAGGTGGCTCCGGCCGTCGTGGTGCAGCAGGAGGCGACCGCGAACGCGCCCGGAGCGTCGCAATCGCGCTCCCAAAAGTGCGCCGAGCCCACCACGAGCTTTCCGCCGCCGCTCGCGACATCGGTGTCCTCGAGCGTCGCGTGTAGCGCGGCCTCAGCGTCCGAGGACGGCGCGGGCATGCCCACGGCGTCGGCCACGGCCGGAGTGGCGTCGCTCTCGCTGCGGTCGGCGTCTGGCAGCGGGACACCTGCGACCGCACTCGAGACGCTCCTGCCGGGCGCCGTGACCCAGGGCAGCTCGCTCGCGACGAGTCTCGGTGCCGTCCTCGGTGCGCTCCCCCCGTTGCCCTCGAGCGGCCTTGGCGTCGGCACAGGCGTGAGCCAGGGCGCCTCGAGGACGTCGGGCGCGACGGTCACCGTCCTCGTGTCGGGCACACTCGGCCCTTCGGTGTCCTCGATCTCCACGAGCGGCGGAGTCGTGACCGCGAGCTCGGAGGACGCGGGCGCGACCGTCGAGCTGCTGCGCGGCGTGGGGGCGGCGGCCGGGCCGTTGCTCACCGTCCACGTCGGACGTGCTGACTCCGTCGTCCGCGCCGCACCTGCGACCGGCAAGGTGGCCGTCGACGCGACAGCTGCCGCCGCGACCGTGACAGTGGACCCGGCGAGCGGGCCAGCGCAGACGGTCTCCGTGACGCCCGGAGGATCTCACTCGTTCTTGACAGGGACTCCGCTGCGCACGACGGTCTCGATTGCCGCTCCCGCCACGACAACGTCGAAGGGCACTGCCTCTGCCGGCGGCGTCGTCATCGATCTAGCCCAAGGAGTGGGCGCGACAGGTGCGGACGGGAACAGCGCAGGCGTGTCGGTCGTCCTCGCTGCGTCGTCGGCCCGCGCCACCGTCACGACGGCCCCGGTCCTGGCAGCGGGCACAGTGCAGCCGACGAGCGCCGGATCGGTCGGGCAGACAGCACCGGTCACTCCTCTCAGCGGTGCAACGACAGTGCACACCGGCGAACCGTGGGCCGGGCCGTTGCCGATCGCGTTGCTTTGCATGACGTTGCTCGCCGGCCTCGGGCTCGTGGCCCGTCGGCGTCTCGCATCCTCGTTGCTCGTTGCCCGTCGCACCACCGGACGCGTGCTGCGTGGTGCAAGAGGGGCGACTCCCCACACCGCCGGGCCCGGTCTCCGGGATCTCCTCCGTTCCCCCTCTGGTTCCGGACCGGGTCCGGCGGTTCGTCACGCCGTCACGCTGTCTCCCGATAGAGGCGGCACCACCGGCGCACACGTTGGCGGGCTGGGCACCGAGGATGACTGATGCGACGGATGCTCCTCACTGCGGCCGGCGTCGTGCTGGTGTGGAGTGCGCTCGGCGCGTTGGGGTACATCGGCGGATGGCAGCTGCACGTACAGCGAGCCGCAGCCACCCTGGCGCGGGCTGAGCACGCACTTTCCCTTCGCGCGCAGGCTGCCTCCCGTGGCCGATCGACGTCCTCCACCGAGGGGTGCGTCGTCACCGCGACGTCGACGGGCCAACTGGCCGGCATCCTCGAAATCCCCGCAATCCACCTCAGCGCACCGGTCGAAGAAGGCACCACTGATGCCGTGCTGCGCGTGGCGGTCGGCCATGATCCCGCGTCCGTATGGCCGGGGCGGCCGGGAACCGCAGCGCTCCTCGCTCACGACGTGAGCTACTTCGTGCACCTCGGGACACTGGGCCCCGGAGACGTCATCTTGTATCGCACCGCGTGCTCGACCACCCGCTTCGTGGTGACGAGGTCCCAGGTCGTTGCGCAGGGGTCGGCAATTCCCAACACTCCCTCGCCGAGCCTGGTGCTCGATACCTGCTATCCCTCGAACGCGCTCTTCTTCACGCCGCAGCGACTGGTCGTGTGGGCGAGCGAGGTGTCACAACGGCGCGCCGCCTGGTCTGGGAATCCCCAGGCCCTGCGCCCGTCCCTCACCGGTCAGACCGCCTATTCGCTCGCCGCCCCCGCGCCGCTCGCGGCGCAAGGCCTGACCTTGCAACAGAACGAGGCACCGATGGGGACCATGACGCTGAGTGGCCAGACCTCCGCACGCTGGGAGCAGTCGCCAGGCCCTTTGGCGCTCGAAGGGGCGGCACTCGAAGCGTACTTCGGGGGTCTGCGTGCGTCTGCGCAGGGTGAGCAGACATGGTGGCGGGCGATCGCAGCGCCGAACGTCAGCCCTCCTGCGCCGCTGATCGGCGCGCGCGTCAGCGGACACGACGCGCCGTTGAACGTGGACATCGTCTCGGTTCGGGGGGTTCCGACGCAGGTGGTGCTGACGACGGCGGTGACGTTGACGGGCGGCTCGGCTCCGGGTGCCTACGCCGAACGGGTCGAGGTCGACGTGCAGGCGAACCATGTGGTGCTCGGTGGCTGGACGCTGGAAGTGGAAGGGACGAAATGAGCGCGATGAGCGCGATGAGCGGGATGTCCGAAGATGCACGGGTCGCTGATGGCGACGCGCGCACGCTGCACCACCACGTGCTCGGTCGCTACGGCCTCACCGTTGCGGTGGTCGTAGGCGGGCTCGCAGCTGCGGTCGCCGGTGCACTGATGGCTGGTGCGTTCGACGCGACCCCCGTCTCGACGGGGGCGCTGCACACGATCTTCGTGCACGACTCCCGCGCCTCGGGCCGCGACGTCGTCGACAAGACGGATCCAGGATCCGGTGTGCACGGCGCCGTCCAAGTCCGCTCGCTGCTGAGCACCGGTGTGGGATCGTCGGCTCGGCAGCAACCGGGCATCAGCACACGGGGTGCCGGGGGTCACGCCTCCGGATCGCGTGGCGCTGCGGGGAGCACCTCGCCTTCGAGCGGATCCGGCGCCGCCCCGCTTCCCGACGCCGCCCCGCTTCCCGGCGCCGCCCCGCTTCCCGACGTCACAGGTGTGGCCAGTGGCGCTCTTCCGGGGATTGGCACACGTGTGGCGAGTGACACACTTCCGGCCGCCCCGGCGCTCCCAGCCGTCACATCGGTGCCCTCGACGCTTTCGCCAACTCCGACGCTCCCGCCCGCGCTGATTCCCGCCTCGGGAACGGTCACGCCGGGAAGTCCCGCGGGCCTGTAGGGAGCCGTGGGAACCGGACCTCAGGGCGTGCCAGCCTCCGTCCAGGACTCGACGTCTCCGGTGCCGCCAAAGGGCTGGACGGCTCGGACCTCCGCCACCTCGGGCACCTCCGCCACCTCCGCCACCTCCGGCACCTCCGGCACCGCCGGCACCTCCGCCACCTCCGCCACCGCCGCCACCTCGGGAACCTCGGCCACCTCCGCGATGCGTTCCCCGGACACCGGGCGGGACGTCGGTCCTGGCGCGACCCGGTCCTCCGCATGCCGACGCGCGCGGTCCATTGACGCCGCGAGCTGCCGCCATGCCTTGCGCTCGAGGATCTGGAGCCTGCGTCCCATGGTCGCGCGCAGTTCCACCGACTCCTGCCGGTAGCGCTCGGCGATTCCGCCCATGATGAACACGGTCGCTTCCGGAAGGACGACGCCCGCCGGTGGTATCCCGGTCGCGAGCGAGAACAGGCGGGCAGCCGCAACCTCCGCATCTTGCATGGTGCCGAGCGACTCCTGGAGGCCGGCGAGCTCTTTGATGAAGCGCGTCGCCGGGGGCCCGTAGAGCGCCGAGGTGAACTCGAGCGAGTAGCGCAGTCGCTTTCCGTGGATGCGGAGGCGGTGGTAGTCGGAAGGTTCGTCGGATCGCCGCGCGCGGCGAGCAGCTCTGGTGACCGCGCGGTGACGCTCCGCGACCAAAGGAGGCACCGCGATCGCAGCAGGCACGCGCGCGCCCGGCACGCGGTGGTTCGGGCCCTGGCGTGCAAGTGCGACGAGCGCGGTCGTGAGTCGCTCCCAACGAGTGGAGTCCAAGGCATCGAGCAGCTGGCGCCGTGCGTCGTCGCGTTCTGCTGTGAGAAGCGCACGCAGGTGCATCAGCGTGGCGCCGTGCTCGGAACCAGCCCAACTCTGCGACCACTCGGTCATCTCGACCATGCGTGCGAGCTGCACGTCGAGGTCGCGCACGGCGCCGAGCTTCTCGGCGATCCATCGCAACTCGTCTCGGAGTGCCGCCGCGCGTGCAGGCAATGCTGCGGCGAAGAGGTCGATCGCGGCGCGCAGCCGGCGCGTCGCGACCCGCATGTCGTGGAGCTCTTCGACGTCCTCCCCGAGCCGAGTCCCTGGTTCGTGGAGGACGATCTCGCGTAGCTGGCGTCGCACGACGGCGTAGGCAACCTCTCCGAGCGTCGCGTCCGGGCCAAACTCCGTGGTGCCGAGGTCGGGCGGTCCCGGCACGGAGGCGCCGGCGGCCAGGAGCCCCGCTTCGAACTTCGACAAGGTCGCTGGACTGAGGCCCGCCGACATGCGGAGATCGTCGACGACCGGCGACAGCCGGCCGACCCAGTCGGGTGCGACCTCGACCTCCACGCGTCGCAGCCGTGCCGGAGGTTGGTTCGGTCCGACGAGGATGGTGGTGTCGTCGATCGCGACCTCCGCAACCTCCACCCCCGCCGCGCGTAGTGAGAACGGCTGGCGTCGCGTCCGGACTTCGAGGACGTGGACGAGCGGCCGGCGTCCAGCCACGGCGTGGACCCGACGTCCGACCGGTCCGCCTGCCCCGAGCGACGCCAGCCCTGACGGCAGGGACTCGGTGAGCTCGAGGCGCCTTCGCAATCCCGACCGGTCCGCCTCACCGGTGTCCTTCATCGTGATCTCGACGGCGCGCCCACGCTGGCGCGTGCGCAGCACGAAGCCCGCCTTTGCCATCCGCCAATCGACGGTGTCCATGTAGCGGTCCACGAGCCGGCGGGTCGGCTTGGCGAGGACCGTCAGCGTCGGCACCGCGTCGCCGTGGACCCGAGAGGGAAGCGCCGCGAGCCAGCGCTCGACGGGGCGCAGGTCCAGCGCGTCGAACTGCCATTCCACTTCGGTCGATCCGGCCGCTTCGTCGCCGTCGTTCATCCGCTGGGAGGCTACCGCCGTTCTCCGCCGCGCGGAGGGGCCACCTTCCGGTCCTGCCGGTGCCCGCCCCCGGCGCGGCACGCGTCCTGGCACTGTCGGCGGGCGCGGGCTCCCGCGAGGATGACTGCGCGTGCGCAGCGTCGCCGGTAGGCTCCGGCGGGTGGGACGGTCTGCGGCCGCGGTGCTCGAAAGCGATCAGCGCCGGGAGGAGATCGTCCACGCCGCGGGAGGCATGATCGTGCGCCGCACGGCCGAGGGAGAGCTGCAGGTGGCGATCGTCCACCGCCCACTTCGCGGGGACTGGACGTTCCCCAAGGGAAAGGTCGAGCCCGGCGAGACGTTCGAGGAGTGTGCGGTGCGCGAGGTCGAAGAAGAGACGGGGTTCACCTGCCGGCTCGGCACGTTCGTGGGCCACACCGAGTACCGCGATCGCAAGGACCGCCCGAAGGTCGTCGCCTACTGGGTGATGCAGTCGGAGAAGGGTGGCTTCTCGCCGGGGCGCGAGGTCGACGAATTGCGTTGGGTGGACCTCTCAGGTGCCGCTCGGCTCTTGTCCTATGACAGGGACCGAGAGCTCCTGGTCGCCCTCGGCGCGGCGGCGCACGACCTGTTCGCCGGCGACGGTGTGTCGTCGCACTGAGCGGCGTCAGCCGTAGTCTGGCTGCGTGTGCGGACGTATCGCGCAAAGTGAGCCGAGCCGGTATGCGCAACGCCTGGAGGCGTTGGTCGACCCCGAGATGGAGTGGCGTCCCAGTTGGAACATCGGACCGACGGCGCCGGTCCTCGGGGTCCGTGCGCACCGCGGTGTCCGCATGCTCACGCGGTTCGAGTGGGGACTATTGCCCGGGTGGTGCAACGACCCCAAGCTCGCCGCTCGTTGCTTCAACGCGCGCGCCGAGTCCGTCGCGACCAAACCGATGTTCCGTGAGGCGTTCCGCCGCCGCAGGCTGCTCGTCCCCGTCGACGGCTTCTACGAGTGGGAAGAGGTACCGGGATCGAAGAAGAAGGTGCCCCACTTCTTCGGGCGCGCGGACGGCGAGCCTGTGGTGCTCGCCGGACTCTGGGAGTACTGGGCGCGCGGCGAGCACGAGCGCCTCAGCGCGACGGTGCTCACGTCGCGTGCGGGACCGGACATGACCGTGCACGACCGTCAGCCGGTGGTGCTCGGCCCCGATGCCTGGGGGCGCTGGCTCGACCCGGAGCTCGACGACGTCGGCGCGCTCGAGGCCCTGCTGCGCCCCGCCGGCGGTGTGCTGGTCCACCACGTCGTGAGCCCCGAGGTGGGGTCGACCCGCAACGACGGCCCCCATCTGGTTGAGGCGGTCGCCGCACCCGGCTGAGCTCCAGGGCCGCAGCGGTCCGAGCTCGCGGGAGCGCGCCCGCCGCTCGGCAGCCATGTCAGGGTCTCGGCGGCAGCGGCGGGGGGATCCGAGAAGCCCGCGTGGACGGATCGGGCGGGACCGCGGCAGGCTCGTTCCGCAACGCGTCGAGCACCATTGAGATCGCGTGGTCGAGCTGCGGGTCACGCCCGGCTGCCCAGTCCTGCGGGGCCATGTCGACCTCGATGTCGGGGTCCACGCCGTGGTTCTCGATGTCCCACCCCGCTCCGTAGAACCAAAAGGCGTAGCGGGGCTGGGTAACGGTGGTGCCGTCGACGAGCTGGTAGCGGCTGTCGATCCCGATGACGCCACCCCACGTCCTGGTGCCGACGACCGGTCCGAGCCTGCGTTGCGCAAAGCCCGCCGTGACGATGTCGCCGTCGGACCCCGCCTGCTCGTTCGTGACGAGCACCCGGGCTCCGCGCGGCGCGTGCGGGGGATACGTGTACGGACCGGTATGGCGCCCCAGCTCCCACGCGCGCACCGTCCGTCCGATGGTCTCGAGCACCAGCGCCGAGACGTGGCCGCCGCGGTTGTCGCGCACGTCGACCACGAGCCCCTCTCTTGCCACCTCGACACGCAAGTCGCGGTGCAGCTCGGCCCAGCCGTAGCCCATCATGTCGGGGATGTGGACGTAGCCGACGCGCCCCTCCGTCGCCTTGTGCACGTGCTCCCGGCGACCGGCGACCCAGTGGTGGTAGCGGAGCTGGCGCTCGTCGCCGAGCGGTTCGACCACCACCTCGCGCACGTCCCCCGACTCCGATCGCACGGTGAGCTGCACCGGCCTCCCTGCGGCGCCGACGAGCCCGGAGGCCGGCCCGAAGACGGGATCCACCGGCCTTCCGTCCACCGCCATGATGGCGTCGCCGCGTCCGACGGCCACGCCAGGGCCGTGCAATGGAGACCGCGCGCTCAAGACCGACGACTCGCCGGGAAGGACGCGCTCGACGTGCCAGGTCCCGTCGGGACCAGCTGCGAGATCGGCACCGAGCAGACCGAGACGTCGCTCGTCGTCGACCGCCCGGGGTGGCGGCATCTCGTACGCGTGGGAGGACCCGAGCTCGCCTTGCACCTCCCACAACAGGTCCGACAAGTCGTCGCGCGTGGCAATCCGGTCGAGAATTGGGCGGTAGCGCTCGACCACCTCGGCCCACGCCACGCCGCCCATGTCCTCGATCCAGAAGTGGTCGCGCATGAGACGGGCGGCTTCGTCGTACATCTGTGCCCACTCGACCGGTGGGTCCATTCCTGAAGGAGCGCCGCTTGTCAAGTCAGCGTCGGCCCGAAGGGCCGACTCCCTTTCCTCCTGGTGCTGGTCGCAGTGAAGTGTGCGGCCAGTTGCAAGGCGCGCGAAACCAGCCCGACGTCTG
>JAJYPY010000203.1 GCA_021794995.1 Actinomycetes bacterium
CACGTGAAGCGGCGCAGGACCCGCTCGCGGCCCGCGGCGCCGAGGCGCGCCCGGGTGACCGGGTCGTCGAGCAGCGCCCCGACGGCGAGGGCGAGGGCCTCGGGGTCGCCGGGGGGCACGAGCACGCCCGTCTCGCCACTCGTGCCGACGACCTCGGGGAGCGCTCCGCCGGTGGTCGCGACCACTGCCACCCCGCAGGCCATGGCCTCGATCGCCGGCAGGGAGAAGCCCTCGTAGAGGGACGGCACCACGGCGACCTCCGCCTCGGCGTAGCAGCGCGCGAGCTGGTCGTCGCTGATGCCGCTCACGCAGTGCACACTCGGGCGCAGGCCGAGTCGCTCGATCGCCTTGTCGACCCGTCCCCCGGGGCGCGGCCGGCCGACCACGACGAGCTCCACGTCACGCGTGCGGCGCAGGATGGCCACCGCCTCCAAGAGGGGCACGAGACCTTTCATCGGGACGTCGCTCGAGGACGTCACCATCAGCCGTCCGCGGCGCGTGACGACGCCGGGGCGCGGCCGGAACACCGAGTGGTCCACGCCGACGGGAACGACGGTCATCTTTTCGGAGGCGACACCCAGCTGCGCGGCGATGTCCCTTCGTGACGACTCGGACACGGTGACGACAGCCGGCAGGCGCCGCGCGACGCGCGTCTGCATCCCCAAGAACCCGAACCACCGCCGCGTCGCGGCGCGCTGCCACACGCCCGACGCGTGGGACAGCGCGAGCTTGCGGTCGACGGTGATGGGGTGGTGCAGCGTCGTGAGGAGCGGCCAGCCGTCGGCGAGCATGCCGAGCATGCCGGTGCCCAGGCATTGGTTGTCATGGACCAGGTCGTACTCGTGCCGCAGCCCACGCAGCATGCGGCGCGCCCGGAGGGAGAACGCGAGCGGCTCGCCGAACCCGGCGGTCAGCATGACCCCGAGCTCGACGAGCGCAGGGAGGTCGCGGAGCTCGCGGGGGTGCGGGAGGCGGAACGGGTCGGGTTCGCGGTACAAGTCGAGCCCGGGGAGCGGCACGAAACCCACGCCCGGGTCCAGATCGGGCCAGGGCTGCCCCGAGAAGACGGTGACCGCGTGACCGAGGGCGACAAGCTCCCGGGAGAGGTGGCGCGTGTAGACGCCCTGCCCGCCGCACTGGGGATTCCCCCGGTAGACGAGGAAGGCGATGCGAAGCCCTCCAGGAGCCGGTGGTGCGGCCCGGACGGGGTCGGGAACGCGGATCTCCCGGGAGCGCGCCCACGACTCCTGCATCTCCCGCCACGAGCGACGAAGGCCGTCAGGCAAGCGCTGGACCGCCGGCTCTACCCCGTGACGCCATGGTTGCAAAGCCTTCCCCGAGGCGCATGAGCGGCGCAAACCGCGGCGTCCTCAGCCGTGGTGGAAGCCGAGCTCGAAGGCCTTCACGCCGAGGAGCACGACCGCGAGCACGAGGTACCCCCGGAGCAGGTACATCGCGAACAGCCGTCCGCGCGACCACACCGGGCGTTCCAGGCGGTTCAGCGGCGGCATGCGCCACCGCACCCGTCGGGCGCGTGGGACGGCAGGCTCGGGGGGACGCTGGCGCAGGACGCGCCAGTATCCGATCCCGGCGACGAGGTAGGTCACCGCGAGCCCGGCCCCCATCCCTGCCGTGAGCAACCGCACGTCGACGTGGGGGAAGACCGTCGTCGCCATGAGGATGAGCGAGAGCACGAGGAGGACGGAGACGATCGCAAATGCCACCGCGTTGAGCCAGGGCCGGTTGACCCAGGGACCGAGGACCTCCTTGTCATTGCACAAAAGCAGCAGGAAGACGGTCGCGCTCGGCAGGAGCACCCCGGCCAGCGCCTGGACGCCCGTCGTGATGAGCCCGAGCGGGGCGCCGGGGACCAGGACGATGGCGGCTGCCGCCACCACCATCGCCGTGAACGACGCGTAGAAGAACTTGGCGTCGCGCCAGCCGCGGTGGAGGGAGTGACGCGCGCCGAAGATGTCTCCGAACGCGTACGACGTCGCCAGGGTCACCGACGCCGCACCGATGAGGGACGCGTTCAGCAAAATGATGGCGAACAGCGCGCCGGCGTCGTGCCCCACGTAGTGGGCGAGCCCGCGCGCGACGGACTCCGCGTTCTTGTAGTGGCCGAATGGGGGGCGGCCGATGAATGCCGCCGCGACGACCGCCATGATGAGGGACGCGGCGAACACCGTCACGAACGATCCGATGACGGTGTCGGCCCGCTCGTAGTTGATGTGGCGCGGGGTGATCCGCTTGTCGACGATGTTGGACTGCTGGAAGAAGAGCTGCCACGGCGCCACGGTCGTCCCGACGATGGCGATGATGAGAAGGACCGAGGTGGACGTGAAGCCTCCGCTGCCGTGGACGCCCGGGACGAAGAAGCCGTGGAAGAAGGAGGACGCACGCGGGTGGCTGAACACCGCGAGCGGGATCACCAAGAAGTTGGCGAAGATGAACACGAACATGAAGCGCTCCCAGCGGCGGAAGCTGCCTGAAGCGGTCATCGCCACGAGTCCCACGGCCGCGATCGGGACCGAGATGTACGGACTCACTCCGAAGTAGCCGAGCGCGAGGTTCACTCCGATGAATTCGGTGGTGATGGTGAGGAAATTCAACACGAACAGGTCGCCGACCGAGAACGCTCCCCAGAATTTCCCGAACCGCTCGTTGATGAGCCTCGCATGGCCGACTCCGGTGACTGCCCCCAGGCGCACCACCATCTCCTGGTTCACGATGAGGACGGGGATGAGGAGCGGCAGCGTCCACAGGAGCGCAAGTCCGTAGTTCTGCGCCGCCTGCGCATACGTGGCGACGCCGCCTGCGTCGTTGTCGCCGACCATGACGATGATCCCGGGACCCAAGATGGCGAGCAAGGTGAGCAGGCGGCGCTTCCACGTCCGCGATGACTCTCCGTCATCCTGGCGGATCCTGCCGAACGCCCCTTCGATGTCGCCGAGGTGCGCCTCGTCGAGGACCGCGGATTCGGGCGTCCCGGTTCCGCGCGAACCAGCCCCCAGGGGGGCTTCGATCTCTCCCATTGCTCACCTCCCTTCGCTGCGATGCCGGTGGCGTGCGCGCACGCCACCGGGCTCAGCGCGGTGAGCGAGCCCGCGCTGGCCGGGGGAAGGGCGTGCGCACGGCCCGCCGGCGAGGCGGTCCGTCCGTTGGGTCAGGGGAGACGCGGAGCCCG
>JAJYPY010000204.1 GCA_021794995.1 Actinomycetes bacterium
TTGTCGAGGTCGGAGCACCACCGTGCTCGCCAACTTTCAGAGACGACGTCCCACGTTGGTGCGTCGGCGGTCGCGAGCCAACCCGCAAGTGGGTCCGGCCCGGTCGGAGGAGCACCACGAGCGACCAGGCGAAGCCGGCCGCAGCCGGCATCTCCCGCCGGGCGGCGAGGGTGCGGATGGCCGTGGCGGCGAGCAGCACGACCGCGACGGCGGCCATGGTGCGGTGGGCGAGCTGGATGGCGACGAGCCCGTCCGCCACGCCCGCGTGCGGCAGGCAGGCGGGCCAGCTGGGGCACGCGGCGCTCGCGCCGCCGTCGACGACGATCGAGCCCGAGACGAACAGGACGAACGTCGCCGCGAGCGCCCCCCACGCGAGCGGGCCCGCGCGGGCCCGCGTGCCGGCGGGAGCGTGGACGAGAGCGTCCGGGCCGCGGCACGCCAGCGCGGTCACGGTGACGGCCGCGAGCAGCAGGAGCGCCCCGACGAGATGGAGGGCCACCGTCGGTGGCGCGTTGTCGGTGAGGACGGTCACGGCGCCGAGCACGACCTGGAGGCCGACCAGCCCCGCCGCCCACAGGGCCGGCACGAGCACGTCATGTCCCGCCCGGGCCCTTCGCGCGAGGAGCACGACGGCGACGACGCCGAGGGTCACCGCGGCCGCGAGGTAGCGGTGCGACTGCTCGACCAGGGCGCTCACGTGGTCGACGGGGCCGATCTGGCCGTCGCAGAGCGGCCAGCCCGAGCAGCCCATTCCCGAGTCCGTCACCCGGACCGTGCTCCCGAGCACGGCGAGGAGGTACGTCGCCACCATCGTGGCGAGGGCGGCGGGGAAGAGCGCACGCCGCGCGGCGGACCCGGCGCCGGCAGAAGGTCTCCTCTCCATGCGAGAGGCGAGTCTGGCGCCCGTCGCCGTCTATGTCAACTGATTGGCTCCACATAGAGCATATTGGTCGCGTGAGGCGCCCCGGGTGGGCTCATCCGAGCCCGCGCAGCATGAGGTTCCAGTAGAAGGCGGGGAGCCCGTAGCGCTTCAGCAGCCACATGTCGGTGCGCTCACGCGTCGTGTCGATGAACGGGATCGTCGGGTGCGGCGCCAGGCTGTAGTCGAACTCGGCGAGGAGCATCTTGCCCCGGGCCGTCGTGAACGGGCAGGCGGCGTAGCCGTCGTAGCGGGCACGCGGCTCGGCGCCGGCGAGGGTGGCGAGGACGTTGGCGACGACGACCGGCGCCTGGCGGCGGATGGCGGCACCGGTCTTGGAGGTGGGGACGTCGCAGACGTCGCCGAGGGCGAAGATGTCCGGGTAGCGGGCGTGCACGAGGCGGTGGCGGTCGACGGGCACCCAGCCGAAGGGCCCCGGGCTCGAAAGCGCGCTGTCGCGCACGAACGCCGGGGCGCGTTGCGGCGGAGCGGCGTGCAGCAGGTCGTAGGAGAGCGTCGTGCGCGACGCACCCCCCGGGCCCGTGGTCTCGAAGGTCGCGCGGCGCGCGGCGGGGTCGACCTCGACCAGCTCGTGGCCGAAGCGGGTGGTGATCCCGTAGCGCGCGACGACGGCCTCGAGCACGGCGGCGAACTCCGGGACGCCGAAGATCCCGCCGGCGCCCGTCGCGTAGGTGACCTGGGCACGCTCGAGGGTCCCGGTGCGCTGCCAGTGGTCACTGGCGAGGTAGGCGGCCTTCTGGGGGGCGCCCGGGCACTTGATCGGTGAGCCCGGGGCGACGAAGAGCGCCTCGCCGCCGCGGAAGCGCCGGACGAGCTCGGCGGTCTTCGACGCGAGCTCGGGGGTGTAGTTCGAGGCGGCCTGCCCGCTCGCCATCGCCTCGGCGAGGCCCGGGACCATGTCCCAGGCGAGCTCGAGGCCGGGGCACAGGACGAGCAGGTCGTAGTCGACGCGGGCACCGCTGGCGATCGTCACCTGGCGGGCGTCGGGATCGAGCTCGACCGCGGCGTCCTGCACCCAGCGCACGCCCCGGGGCACGACGCTCGACTCGAGGCGGCGGCTCGTCTCGACGGGGACCACCCCGCCGCCGACGAGCGTCCACAGCGGCTGGTAGTAGTGGAGCGCCGCCGGCTCGATGAGCGCCACGTCCTGCTCGCCGGCCCGGCGCAGGCGGGCGGCGACGCTGATGCCGGCCGAGCCGCCCCCCACGATGACGATCCGGTGGTGCATCGTTGCGTCTCCCATCCCTGAGGCTGCGCCTCGGCCTAATCCTGACTTACTAAGTCAACATTATGCGAGATGGTCAAGGTAGGCAAACGTGGGCGCCGCACGACGCCGCCGCCAGTGCGTGCGTGCGTGCGTGCGAGCGAGCGGCTCAGCCGCCGCCGGATGCCACCGGCTCGAGCCACGCCCCGGCATCCGAGAGCCCGTCCACGTCGAGGGGGGTGGCCGGCCCCGGCCCCGGTCCCGGGGCGACCTCGAGGGCGAGCACCTCGCGCCCGATCGCGTCCCAGAGCGCCGGCTCGACGCCGCGCAGCCACAGGCGGATCCGGTCCGAGACACGGAGCCCGCGCGCCTTGCGCAAGTCCTGGAGGTGGCGCACCACCTCGCGCACGAGCCCCCGGCGCCGCAGGTCGTCGTCCAGCACGAGGTCCAGGGCCACGACCGCCCCCCCTTCGCGAGACACGGCGAAGCCCGCCTGGGCCCGGACCCGGACCTCCACCTCGTCGGGCCCGAGCACGCCGGGCCCGGGCACGCCGGGCAGGTCGACGCTGAGGGTGCCGCCCGCCTCCACGCGCGCGCCGGCCGCGGCCGCGTCCAGCCTGGCCAGCGCGGCGCGCACGTCCTTGGTCGACTCGCCGAGACGCGGGCCGAGCGCCCGGAAGTTCGGCACGAGCTCGAGGGTGAGCACGTCGCCGAGCTCGTCGGCGATCGCGACCTCGTCGACGTTCAGCTCGTCGGCCACGACGTCGGAGAGGATCGCAGGCGACCCCGGGGCGAGGAACACGAGCGCGCGCGAGAGCGGCTGGCGGACCTTCACCCCCGCCTCGCTGCGCGCGGCCCGCCCGAGGGAGGTGAGCCGGCGGGCGAGCGCCATCTGCGCCTCGAGGGCGAGGTCGATCGAGGACTCGTCGAGCACCGGCCAGTCCTCCAGGTGAACGGAGCCGCCCGCAGCGCCGGCAGCGCCGTCCGCGTCGGCTGCGCCGTCCGCGGCCGGGCCGCCG
>JAJYPY010000064.1 GCA_021794995.1 Actinomycetes bacterium
CGGGTTCCCCGAGCTCGACATCCCGGTGCCCTGGTGGGGAGGCAGGAGGCTCCGTTTCGGGTTTCCGCCCCGCTGAACCTCAATGCGACTCCTGAAATAAGGCTTCCCGAGGATCGAGGTTAACTGCCACCAGGGCAGCCGGGAGACGGCCGGAGACCCGCCGAGGGCGCCCCGAGCGCACCGGACGGCCGGCCTGGGGGGCGGGGGCGGGGGCGGGGCGGGGCGGGGCGACGGTTGCGAGCTGCGGCGATAGCCTGTCGGGCGTGAGCGACGTGAACGGGCACGACGCCGGAGGGCTGGACGCCGGAGGGCTGGACGGGGGTGGCCAGCGCGACGACCTCGATCTCGACCTGCTCGCGTCGTCCCTGCGTGCGGACGACGGCGACGTCCGGGTGCTGCTGCGTGCGCTGGTGACCAGGCTCTCGGGAGCGCTCGGCGACCGGTTGGTCGTCGAGCGTGCAGGCCGGTTCAAGAAGAGCGACGAGATCCGCCGCGTCTCGATCCAGCTGGGCGACGACCAGTTCGAGGCCACCGTGGACCGGGCCTCCCTCGCATGCACGGTGAGCCGGAGCAGTGGCGGGATACGGATCCGCTCGAGCCGCGTCGGCACCGACGAGTGGCTCCTGCGGCTGCTCGGTGCGCTGCGCGACGAGGCGGCGACCACCCAGGCGACCCGGGTGGCGCTCGAGTCCCTTGTGATAGGAAACTCCGCGTGACGAACGCGCCGAGTGGGGACGACAAGGTCCCCCAGGCCGGACAGACGGTGGTTCCCGCCGGCGGTCCCCTCCCCGAAGGCCTCCCTCCCGACGCCAATCGCCGCCTCGCAGAGCTCGAGGACCGGCCCGGTCACAAGGGGATGTTCACCTCAGACCTCTCGGTGAACGAATTCCTTCTGATCAAAGAAGTCGGGTTCCATCCACTGGGTTTCGTGATGGGGAGCTCGATCTACCACATCGGCATCCAGACGCGGCGATGGTCGCAAAGCCAGGAGCTCTCGAAGCTCACCGGGGCGATGTACGAAGCGCGCCAGCTCGCGATGGATCGCATGGACGCCGAGGCGACCGAGCTCGGCGCCGACGGCGTCGTCGGTGTCCGCCTCGACGTGAACTACTACGAGTGGGGCTCGGACACCGCGGAGTTCATCGCGGTGGGCACCGCCGTCAAGTCCGAGGACGGGCGCTCGTACCGGAACCGTCAAGGCAAGCCCTTCACCTCCGACCTCTCGGGACAGGACTTCTGGGTGCTGATGCAGACGGGGCACGTACCGCTCGGGCTCGTCATGGGGACCTGCGTGTACCACATCGCCCACCGCGGCGTTGGCCAGACCCTGCGCAGCGCAGGACGCAACGTCGAGCTCCCGAACTTCACCCAGGCGCTCTACGAAGCGCGTGAGCTCGCCATGACGCGCATGCAGGACGAGGCCAACGAGCTCGGCGCCTCGGGCATCGTCGGCGTCCGCCTCGAGGAGAAGACCCACATGTGGGGCGACCACACGATCGAGTTCCTCTCACTGGGCACGGCCGTCGTCAAGTCCGACGGGGACCACACGATCCCCCAACCCCAGACGATCATCTCGCTCGACGGCTGATGGCATCCCAGGCGGCCCCCGGCGAGGACCTTCCCGAGGCGGCCGGCCGCCGCCTCTCGACGGGTGCGTGGTCGTCGGGGCTCTCCGTTGCCGACTTCTCGTCGTCCCTCGAGATGGGCATGGACCCCGTCGGTTACGTGCAGGGCTACGCCGTGATGCAGTGGAGCTGGTACATGGCGACAGGGGGGTTCGGCGCGGGCTGGGGGGGCGGGGCAGGCTTCGGGGGCGGGTGGGCAGCGGGTCCGCAGCGCCACGGTCAGTACGTCGAGCAATGGCAGTGCCCGCACGGATTCGTGAGCGCCGAGCACCGCATGTACGGGGCGAACTACGAGCTGACATGGCTGGAGCAGAGCTGGGCCACGGGCTGGTCGCTGGCCACGACCAGAATGGTCGAAGAGGCGACCTCGCTCGGTGCGACGGGCATCGTCGGCGTGGTCGACTCGATGCGACCCCTGACCGGAGGGGCAGTCGTCGAATTCCGCTCGAGCGGCACCGCCGTCGCGGTGCGCGACGCGCCGCGCCTCACCACTCCCTTCAGCACCTATCTCTCCGGCCAACGGCTGGCCAAGCTCATCGAGGCAGGGTTCGCGCCGATCTCGGTGGTGGCCACGCTCAGCTCCGTGCGCATGCTCGGGTACTGCATCACCCATTACCAGCTCGCCGGATCGACCGCCGGCACGTGGTACGGGTCGGGGGCGGGCGGGGTTAGCGGGGTGGGACCGGTCGACCAGGTAAACCGTGCGCAAGCGGCGGTCAGGCGGCTCGCACGCGAGCGCATCCGCGCGCAGCTCGGATCCGACGTGCTCCACGGCGCTCACATGGAGCAGTCCGAGCGCGAGATCGGTGAGGGCGACCTCTCCATCCAGTGCACCCTGAAAGGGAACAGGGTACGGCCG
Organism: Actinomycetes bacterium; assembly: GCA_021794995.1. Classification (GTDB taxonomy): domain Bacteria; phylum Actinomycetota; class Acidimicrobiia; order Acidimicrobiales; family RAAP-2; genus JAJYVT01. The sequence continues at coordinate 2,485 of JAJYPY010000064.1, forward strand.
TTCAAGGACTTCGACCCGCTGCCCGAGCCGCTTCCCGTGGTCCGGCTCGCATGACCCGCACGCGGTGACGATGCGCCTGCGCGACGAGGTCCGCGACGCGGTGCGTGCCGCGGGACCCGCGGGCGGCGCGGCCGCCCCGGCGGCGTCGTCTGCGAGGGACGGCGGGCGCACGGGGGTCGGTGGCACCACGTCGGACCTCACGATCGACGAGACCCTCCTGCTCCACTCGGCGGGCTGGGAACCGGTCGACCTCGTCTACGGGGTCTCGTGGTGGTCGATTCCCTGGGGGGTCTGGCAGTGGTCGACGGGTGAAGTCCAAGAAGCGACCGCGGCGTTTGCCGGGGCCGTCGACCAGGCGGCGAAGCTGCTCCGCCAAGAGTGCGAGAAGGCGGGCGGGTCCGGCGTCCTCGGGGTGGAGATCGGCATTCGCGTGTCGTCGCACCACGTCGCGATCGAGCTTTCGGGCACCGCCGTGCGCCGCACGCAGGGAACCAGGCCCACATTCGAATTCATCTCCGACCTCTCGGCGCGCGACTTCGTCCTGCTCACCCGCGCGGGATGGTGGCCGCTCGGGCTGGCCGCGGGCGCGAGCTTCGTGGTCGCTCCCCGGCGTACGGCTCGTCAGTGGGCCGCGCAGCAGGGGCAGAACACCGAGCTTCCGAACCTGACCGAAGCGCTCTACCTGGCGAGAGAGCGGGCCATGGAGCGCATGCAGCGCTCAGGAGCAGCGATGAAGGCAGAGGGCATCGTCGCCGTGAAGCTGCGCGAGGGACGCGCCAGCTCGGGTGTGCGCGTCATGCAGTTCGTCGCCATCGGGACCGGCGTGCACCTCCGCACAGGTGAGCACCGTTCGATCGCACCCACCATGGTCGTCGCGCTCGACGAGCTCGTCCGCCAGTTCGACGTGAAGAGCCTGCGCAGCGCGAGCACGCAGTAAGCCCGCCTCCCCCACCCGGTGCGGGCCCTCCTCGTCACCCGGGGGACCCAGCGTCCCTCCGCGCCCCGGTGAGGAGCAGGACCACTCGATCGTGCGGCGCGACCCGCTCGCCCTCGATCAGCTCGAACAGGCCCGCCAGCCCCGCCGTACCGGTCGCGTCCGCATCGAGCCCGGCCGAGCGGGCGAGGTCGTTGGCCTCCGCCAGGCGCTTCTCTCCCACCACGACGGGCAGCCCGCCGGTTGCGAGCATCCCCCCGACGACGGCGAGCCAGTCGTACGTCTCGTCGTCGAGGATCCCGCCGGCGATGCTGTGCGGCGGGCTCTCCCACGGCCACATGTAGTGCGAGCGGTGCCGTGCCGCCGCGTAGAGCGCGCCCTGCAGCTCGCCGGCATCGGCCCCGGCGCCGCCGGCGACGCCGGCCGGCACCAGGTCACGCACCTTGTGGTAGGCACGCTCGAGCGGGTGCGCGGAGACGGACTGCACGGTGTGCAGCGCCGGCCGGCGGTCGAGCACGCCGAGCTCGGTCGCCTCGGCGAAGGCCTGCGCGCAGGAGCTGGCGAGCGCCCCCCCGCCGACCTGGACGACGAGGTGGTCGGCGGAGATGCCCTCCGCCGCCAGCTGCCAGGCGATCTCGTAGCCGAGGGTCTCGCCGCCCTCGATCACCAGTCCGTTGAGGTTGCCCTGGCAGGTAAAGGGAAGGACGCCAGCGCCAAGGGCGTCGAGCAGGCGCAGGTACGGCGGGTCGCCACGCTCGCCGGTGCGGCGCTCGCAGGAGACGACGTCGGCCCCGAGGGCCACGAGGCGTGCGAGGATCGCCGGGTTGGCGTCGGGAGGGACGAAGACCCGGAGCCGGCGTCCCGCGGCGGCGGCGACGACGGCTGCCGCCAGGGCCGCGTTGCCGCAGCTCGCGACGGCGAGCGAGCGCCTGGCCGCCGGGTCGGCGAGCCCGACCAGCTCGGCGACCTCGAGGTGCAGCGCCACGCCCATGAGGTGGCGTGCCTTGTGCGAGCCCGAGACGTTGCCGGTCTCGTCCTTCACCCACACCCCTCCGGACTGTCCGAAGCCGAGGGCGCCGGACAGCGCGTCACTGCGGGCCAGCGGGGTCTCGGAGAAGCCATGGCCGTCGACGGCGGCGACGCCGGCGTCCAGGCGCCGTGCGAGCGCGACGTAGGCCTCGTCGCTGGCGCCGGCCGCTCGCGCACGGTGGTAGCTGTGCAGGAGCCGGCGGAATCGGACGAAGCTGCACGGATCGCCGGCGGCGCGATCAGCGTCGACGTCGTCGCGGCTCACCACAGCGGTGTCGAGATGACGCACGAGCACGTGGTCCACGTCGCCGCTGCCGACGTTCGGGCACGCAAAGGGGTAGGGCTCGGCAGCGTCCGGAGATGCACCGCAACCCGCGCACTCGAGCCAGGTGATGGCACCGCTCATCCGGCGCGCACGCCGCTGCGGGCGTTGAACTCACCGATCATCTCGTCCCAGCTGTCGAGCTTGGCGCGCAGCCCCCGCCACCAGGACTGCTCGCGGCGCGCCACGAAGTCCTCGACGCTCACGCCCTGCTGCTCGACCCAGGTGTAATAGCCGAGGTTGAAGATCCGGGTGCGATCCTCGAGCGTCGTCTCGAGCACGTGGTCGCTCTGCGCACCGAGCAGGTACCGGCCGAAGACCTCCGCGGCGTGCGCCTCGTCGAAGCCGTCGGGGAAGTCGCGGGCGAGGATCCGCTCGCGCTCGCTCGCGTACAACTCGGCTCCGTCGGTGGCGACCGTCATCAGCACGTCATCGGGCCCGAGCCCGAGAAGCTTGGCGGTCTTGACGGCAGCGACGACGTTGCAGATGCTCGACAGCCCGAAGTGGTCGAGCGCCTCGAGGGTCTCCTCGCTGACGCCGCGCCGCCCGGCGAGGAACTCCCGGCCCTGTGCCGTGCTGAAAAGCAGGGCCAGGTGGTCGGTCGCGCGGTCGCTCACGGCCGCCACGATGTCGGTGTTGTGCACGTTGTGGACGTAGGGGATGTGCTTGTCGCCGATCCCTTGGATGTTGTGCTCGCCGAAGCCGTTGGCGAGCATCGTGGGACATTCGAGCGCCTCGACGGCGACGGTCTTCGAGCCGTGCTCCTCTTTCAAGAAGTCGCCCGCGGCGATCGTCCCGGCGGACCCGGTCGCCGAGACGAACGCGGCGAGGCGCAACCCCGGCGTCCGGCGCGCGAGGGCCTCGAAGACGTGGGCGAGGGCACGCCCGGTGCAGCGGTAGTGCACGAGGTGGTTGCCGAACTCGGCGAACTGGTTGAAGATGACGTGCTGGGGGTCACGCGAGAGCTCGTCGCAGGCGTCGTAGATCTCCTTCACGTTGCTCTCCGTGCCGGGGGTGGTGATCACGTCGGCCGGGTCGCTCACCCAGCTGTAGAGCCAGTCGAACCGTTCGCGGCTCATGCCTTCCGGCAGTACCGCGACGCCGCGACAGCTCATGAGGCGCGAGATCGCCACCCCGCCTCGGCAGAAGTTGCCCGTCGAGGGCCAGACCGCCTTGTGCACGGTCGGGTCGAACTGGCCGGTGACGATGCGGGGCACGAGGCATCCGTAGGTGGCGAGCACCTTGTGGGCACGGATCATCGGGAAGCGGTCGCCGTAGAGCACCACGACCGGCGACGCGATGCCGGTGAGCTCGCTTTCGAGCACCACGTGGCCGGGCACCTCCGAGATCGAAGCGCGGTCGGCGGCGTTGAACCAGTGGACACGGAACAAGTTGCGCGGATCTGCCTCGTCGGGTTTCACACCCACGAGCGCGGCGCGCACGGCGTCGCGGATCCGGGCTGGCTCGGCCAGCTCGGCGAAGGTCGGCAGCAGGATCCTGCGCTGCCGGAAGCTCTCGAGGGTCCGCTCGTAGACGCCTCCGTCGACGACGTGGTCCTCCAGTCCAAGGGTCGGCATCGCTTCCTCCTGAGTCTCGCTCGCCTTCTCCACCACGAGACGCCGCCTGGCATCGGGACGGCCACCCGTACTCCCAGACGACCCCGTCGTCGAGCGTCGCGTCGGCGACCTTCATGGAGCCGGCGATCTTGGCGCCGCAAACGTAATCGGTGCGGCACTGCTGGCGGTCAACCACGCCCGCGCGCTCCCACGGCGGTCGTCGACCGAGGGACGCGGAGCACGACGCCAGGAGCCGCTCGGTCCCGCTGCCTTCCGTGCGCGCTCCGTATGCGCCGGCCGCCTCCTACAGTCCCTTGACGAAGCTGGCGATGCGCTCGAGGGCGGACTCGATGTTCTCGACCGAGTTGGCGTACGACAGACGCAGGTAGCCCTCGCCGTGGGCCCCGAACGCGGTGCCGGCGAGGCAGGCCACGCCGCACTCCTCGAGCAAGCGGCGCTGCAGGGTGTCCGCCGAGATGCCGAGCTCCCTCACGTTCGGGAAGACGTAGAACGCGCCCTCCGGACGCGCGCAGGTGATCCCCTCGATGGCGTTCAGCCCGTCCACGATCACCTCTCGGCGGCGGCGGAACTCCTCGACCATCTCCTCGACCGCCTGCCAGGGACCTTCGAGCGCAGCCTTCGCTGCATGCTGGCTGAATGCCGAGGTGCACGAGACGGAGTTGACGACGAGGCGCGTCACGGGCTCGACGAGGGGGGTCGGGAAGACACCGAAGCCGAGGCGCCAGCCGGTCATGGCGAAGGTCTTCGACCAGCCGTCGAGCAGCACGGTCCGCTCGGGCATGCCGTCCAGCTCGAGCACGCTGGCGTGGCGTCCGCCGTAGCGGATCGCCCAGTAGACCTCGTCGGAGAGCACCACGAGGTCGTGGCGCAGCGCCAGCTCGGCGATCGCCTCGCACTCGGAGGGGCCGAGCGCGCTGCCGCAGGGGTTGTGCGGGGAGTTGAGCACGAGCAACTTGCTCCGCGCCGTGACGAGGCGCTCGAGCTCCTCGGGGTCGATCCGGAAGCCGTTCTCCTCCCGCAGGGGAACCGGCACCGGCACGGCGCCGGAGAAGGCGCTGATCGACTCGTACATCGGGAAGCCCGGATCGGGGTACAGCACCTCGTCTCCCGGCTCGCAAAGGGCGAGGATCGTGTAGAACATGATCGGCTTCGCGCCGGGGGTGACGATCACCCGGTCGGCGCCAGCCGAGAGGCGCCCCGTCCGCTCGAGGAACGCGCTCACCGCCTCGCGCAGCGCCAGGATGCCGGGCGCCGCGACGTAGTGCGTGGATCCCGCTCGCAGCGCGGCGACTGCCGCCTCGACGATGTGGGCGGGCGTCGCGAAATCGGGCTCGCCGATCTCGAGATGGACGATGCTGCGCCCGGTGGCCTCGAGCTCCTGGGCTTTGGCGAGCACCGCGAAGGCACTCTCGGTCCCGAGCAGCTGCATCCTGCTTCCAAGCTCCATGGCGGCATACTCCCGCGCGGCGTGCACTCCAGCTAGGGTCCAAAGTTAGTTCGTGCGCGTCGAAGGCGCAGGTGACGAACGGCCCTAGCTGAGGGCCGCCCGCCGGGCCATCATCGCCGTTGGCCCGCAAGGACCCGAGCCCGTGACGCCCGGGAGGTCCGATCACCATGCACGAAGTCGAGGTCGCCTACGAGCCCCGCCGCTTTCCGGCCGCGGGCAACGAGGAGGTCGAGCGGCTCTACGCCGCCTCAGCCGCGGACTTCGCCCGCTTCGAAGTGCTGAAGGACCTCGTCGACGAGTGCATCGACCTCTCGCTCGACTATCGCCAGAGCGGACATCCGGGCGGCTCGCGCTCGAAAGTCCACATGCTCTTGTCGCTGATGCTGAGTGGGGCGATGCGGTACGACCTGCGGCGTCCCTGGCTGCGGTGGGCCGACCGCTTCGTGCTCGCCGCCGGGCACACCGTGCCGCTCGTGTACGCCACCCTGGCGGTGCTGAACGAGGGACTGCGGGCGCGGGGGCGCGCCGATGGTGACGAACGCTTCTTTTTCCCCGAGGACGGGCGCTTCGCCGTGACGTGGGAGGACCTGCTCGAGCTGCGACACCGCGGCGGCCTGCCGGGGCACGCCGAGATGGCCGGCAAGACGCTCTTCCTCAAGAGCAACACCGGTCCCTCGGGGCACGGCATGGCGCCTGCAGCCGGCGAGGCCCTGGCGCTCAAGCTCGCCGGGGCCGAAGAGGTGAAGGTCTTCGTCGTCGAAGGCGAGGGAGGCCTCACCCCGGGCGCGGCACACGAGGTGAAGCACACGGCCTACGGCCTCGGACTCTCCAATCTCGTCTTCTTGATCGACTGGAACGACTTTGGGATCGACCCCCGACCGCACTCGTCCGTCGTTGCCGGGACGCCCATCGACTGGTTCGCCCCCTACGGCTGGCGCGTCACCGGAACCGAGGACGGCTCGGCATGGGGCCCGGTCACCCGCACGGTGCTCGATGCCGCATGCGGCGCCAATCCTGATGGCATGCCGACGGTGGCATGGCTGAAGACGCGCAAGGGCCGCGGGTACGGCAAGTGCGACGCGGCGAGCCACGGCACGCCCTGGCCGCGGCACAGCGAACAATTCTGGAGTGTGCGCAAGCAGTTCATGGAGCGGTACGACGTCGAGTACCGCGGCGTCGACCGGCCGGCGCCGACCGACCCGGCGGACCAGCGCGCCGAGGAAGCGGCCAACCTCGAGGTGGCCCTCAGCGTGCTGCACCGCGACGAGGACCTCGTCGACTGGCTCTCCGACCGCCTCCTCGCCATCGCCGCCGGCGTGCCCGAGGAGATGCCTCGGGCCAGCGCAGGGCGCCGGCCGGTCCCAGGCGCCGACCGGCGCTTCTTCGACCCGGCGAGCTACCCGCCACAGATGTGGAAACCCCCCGGGGAAAAGGTCGCCAACCGCGCCGCATTGGGGACGTGGGGCGCCTACGTCAATTCGCTCGCCAGGAGCGACTACGGGCGGCCGCTGTTCGTCGCCTGCTCCGCCGACCTCGCCGAGTCGACGAACATCGCAGGCTTCGGGGCGAGCTTCGGCGAGGCGCCCGGATTCGGCTGGTACGAGCGCACGACCAACCCGACCGGCAGCCTGTTGCCAACCGAGATCACCGAGTTCACGAACGCCGGGATGATGGCAGGGCTCGCCACGGTCAACCTTGCCGACGACCCGTTCGCGGAGTTCGACGGGTTCTACGGCGCGTGCTCGACCTACGGCTCGTTCTCCTACCTCAACTACGGCTCCCTGCGCCTGTTCAGCCAGCTCGCCCAGGACTGCGAGCTGAAGGTCGGCAAAGTGCTCTGGGTCGCCGCGCACTCGGGACCCGAGACGGCCGAAGACTCGCGCACCCACTTCGGCGTCTTCGCGCCGGGCGTGACCCAGCTCTTTCCCGACGGCCAGGTGATCGACCTGCACCCCTGGGAGTACAACGAGGTGCCGGTCGTGCTCGGGCGGGCGCTCTCGGCCGATGCCCCGATCGTCGCGCTGCACCTCACGCGGCCGGCGATCGAGGTCCCCGATCGGGAGGCCCTCGGCATGCCCTCGCACCTGGCGGCCGGGAACGGGGCCTACGTGCTGCGTCCGTTCCGCGAGGACCAGCCCAAGGGGGGGACGATCTTCGTGCGCGGGACGCTGCCGACGGCCAACCTCGTGGCGATCCTCCCCGAGCTCGATGCCAACCGCCTCAATGTGAAAGTGGTTGCCGCGATCAGCCCGCAGCTGTTCGCTCTCGCCGGCGAGCCCTATCGCTCCTCGGTCATCGCGCCCGCCGATGCGATCGACTCGATGGTGATCACCAACGGGGCGTTCAAGCTGATGCGCGACTGGGCCGCAGGACCGATCGTGCGGGAGTACTCGCTGTCCGCGGACTTCGACGACCGCTGGCGCACCGGCGGGAGCGTCGAGGAGGTGATCGAAGAGGCGCACCTCGACGCCGGGCATCTCCTCGCCGGGATCGAGCGCTTCGTCGCCGAACGGACACTGCGGCTCCGCCGCTGGCAGACGTTGCTCGAGGAGATGTCCTCCCGGTAGGGCCCTTTCGTCGGGTGACCCGCGCGGGGAACTCTCAGACGCGGTGGTTGATGAGCTGCGTCGCCGTGGAGCGGAAGTACTCGGCCAGCTCCGCGTGATCGTCGGGCGGCAGGTGTGCCTGCTCGAGCGCCGCCAGCATGTGGCGCAGCCACGCATCCCGCTCGGCAAGGCCGATCTCGAACGGGGCATGGCGCATTCGCAGCCTCGGATGGCCTCGCAGCTCGTTGTACGTCTGCGGGCCGCCCCAATACTGCACGAGGAAGAGGCGGAGGTGCTGGGTGGGCGCCTCGAGGTCTTCTGGATAGAGGGGGCGCAGCGTCGGGTCCCGCGCGACACCGTCGTAGAACCGGTCCACGAGATCCGAGAAGAACTGCTCACCCCCCACTCGCTCGTACATCGTCGAAGGCATCGACTCGACGGTAGACGCTCGACGGCGGACGGTCGCGCGGCGCGCCTACACTCGCCTCGGTCGAGGCAGCGCCTCACGATGTCCCACGCGGCCGTAGTTCAATGGCAGAACCTCAGCCTTCCAAGCTGATGACGCGGGTTCGAATCCCGTCGGCCGCTCCCACGATTTTCCCTGGTAAACGGATCTTTCCACCAGCCGGCGAACAGCCATCGCGTGCACAGGACTGCGACCGGCTCGACGTCGACGGGGACAGACGGGGACGAGCAGACCGTGGATCCGGGCAGTCGAGGTACCATGCGGCCCGTTCCCACCAACGCGCGCCGGGCGGAGCGTGCCGCCTGGAGATCTCCGTGTTCCATGACATTCCGACCGACATGCTCGAGCGTATGCACGAGCTCGAGCAGCGTGACCAGGCCGACCGCACCGACGGCACCTCCCGCCTTGACCGGCTCCGCCAGATACCGGAGGAGACCGGGCGCTTCCTTGCGTTATGGGCAGCTTCTGCTCCCGAGGGGGCACTGATCGAGATCGGCACCAGTGCCGGCTATTCGGCACTCTGGCTCGCACTTGCCTGCCGGGCGAGGGCGCGCACGCTCACGACCTTCGAGGTCCTCCCCCACAAGGTGGCCCTCGCCCGAGAGACGTTCGCCCGCGCCGGCGTCGGCAACGTCGTCACGCTCGTCGAGGGCGACTTCCTCGATCACGCAGACGAGATCGATCGGGTCGGGTTCTGCTTCCTCGACGCCGAGAAGGAAGTGTACGAGGCCTGTTACCGCGTGGTCGTGCCGCGCCTTGTCCCCGGCGGCATGTTGATCGCGGACAACGCGATCAACCACAAGGAGACGCTGCAGCCGATGATCGACGCCGCGCTTGCCGACGAGCGCGTCGACGCGCTCGTCGTGCCCATCGGCAAGGGCGAGCTCGTGTGTCGAAGGAAGACGTGACTCCCGCTGCGACCGCCCGGAGTCACACGAGGATCAGGTGCACGTCGCCAAACTCGTGCCACAGATATCCCTCGGTCAGCGCCGCCTCGTAGGAGCGCTCGAGCAGCGACACTCCGGCGATCGCCTCGAGCATCAAGAGGTGCGAGGCCTCGGGCTCGTGCCAACCGGTGAGCAAGCCGTCGACGACCTGCACCCCGCGCTCGGGAGTGATGACGACGTCGGTCCAGCCGTCGAGCGGGCGAAGCGCATCCTCCTTTGCGTCCCAGGCAGATTCGAGCGCCCGCACGACCGTGGTCCCGACCGCGACGACCCGCCCGCCGGTACGCCGGGCGAGGTTCACGCGGTCCGCCGTTGCCGGCGGTACCTTCACGCGTTCGGGGTAGGGGTGTTCGCCGGCGCCGAGCGACGCGACGCCGGTGTGCAGCACGACCGGGGTCACGGCAACGCCTTTGGCGACGAGCCTCGTGACCATCTCCGCGGTGAAGGGACGGCCCGCACTCGGCATCTCGGCGCTCCCGGGCTCGGTCACGTAGACGTTCTGGTAGTACGAGAGTGGCCACGGCCGCTCCACGTAGCTGTAGCGGATCGGTTCGCCGTGCAGGGCGAGCCACCGCCGGACCGGCACGGGCGTGCGCACGCTGGCGGTCCACAGCCGGCGGCTCCGCCGATAGGGCTCGAGGAGCTCGAGCGACGCGTCGGTGCCGAATGCGATCCGCGTGGGAGGGTGCGCGGACACCCACCACGGCCCGGTGCCGTGCGCGCCGGGCTGCCGAGGCTCGACGACCCAGAGGCCGGGGCCGAGCTCCGAGGAGAAGTGGACGACCACGGGCACCCCGCCCTGAGCGCTGCCGCCGACGGCCGCGGCGAGCGTCCCCGACGTGTTCACCACGACGAGGTCACCCGGCTCGAGGAAGGTCGGGAGGAGCGAGAACGTCGTGTGGACGAGGCGCGCGTCCGCGCGGCGCGAGACGAGCATGCGCACGGCGTCGCGCGTGAGGCCCCGGGCCTCGGCCGGCTCCGACGCTTCGAGGCGCGGCGGAAGGGCGAAGGAGAGCACGGGGCTCGTCACACCGCTCCCGTCGACTGGGCGAGGAGGTCTGCCAGCCTCACCCTTCCGCTCGGCAGGCGCTGTTCCAAGAGGACCATCAGTGCCGGGACGATCGCCTCGGGGGAGGGGCGGTCGCTGATGTCCTCTCCGGGAAATGCCGCCTGGTGCATGCGGGTCCGCATGTCGCCGGGGTCCACCCACCAGACCCGGAGGCCCGGCTCCTCGGCCACGAGCACCCGGCTCAGCTGTTCGAGCGCCGCCTTCGACGCGCCGTAGCCGCCCCAGCCCTCGTAGCCTTCGACTGCGGCGTCCGAGGTCACGTTCACGACCGCGCCGCTGCGTGCGAGCAGCTGCGGGAGCGCCTCTTGAATGAGGGAGAGCGGCGCGACGACGTTCGTCTCGACGACGTCTCGGAGGTCCGACAGCGGATAGGCGGAGAGTCGCGGCAACGGGCTCGGACCGAGCGTGCCGGCGTTGTTGACGAGCAGGTCGACTCCCCCACCGTGGCGCACCGCCGCCTGCACGAGCTCCTTCCGGTGGGCCGCGATCGTCACGTCGCCGGGCGCGATGATCGCACCCGTCTTTCGCCCCGCCGCAGCCAGGGCCCGCGGATCTCGGCCGTCGATCACCACGGTCCATCCACGCGCGACCAGTCCTGTTGCGATGGCCTTTCCGAAGCCGTGTGAACCACCGGTCACGATCGCAGTGCGCTCCATGGGCGCGATCGTACGAGCTAAGAGGCCGCGCGGATAGGAAATCTTGGTCCTGAGCAGGACTTGTGTGGTGAATTGACCATCCACCGGTCGTGGTGGTGGCCCCGAGACAATCGGGGTGCTCCCAACCACCAAACGACCGAGTG
>JAJYPY010000065.1 GCA_021794995.1 Actinomycetes bacterium
CCCGGAAGGTTCCGCTAGCGGGAGCGGATCGGCAACCTGTGACGAGCCCGCAAGAGCAGATCAGCAGCCCTGTGTGCCGGCGTGGCAATAATGGACCCGATGAACCCGAGCCCTGCCACGGACGCCCCCGTCACCGCCGAGCCCTCCGGTGCCCGAGCCTCCGCAGAGCCGCAGACGACGGCGCTGCCGGGGGAAGCTGCGCCGATGACAACCGGGCGCGTCGTCCGAGGCGAGCGGTTCGTCGTGCTGCCCTCGGGGCCGCTGCAAGGCACCGTCCGCGCAGGCGGCGCGAAGAACTCGGTACTCAAGCTGATGGCAGCGAGCCTCCTCGCCGAAGGCAGGCACGTCCTTGCGAACGTGCCCCGCATCCTCGACGTGGAGATCATGGCGGAGATGCTGCGCGCGCTCGGTGCGTCGGTCTTCCGGGATCCCGATGGTCGACTGGTGATCGATACGCCCCCCGCGGCGGAGCTGGTGCCCGAAGCGCCCTACGAGCTCGTCGACAAGATGCGCGCGTCGATCGTGGTGCTCGGGCCGCTCCTCACGCGATGTGGGAGAGCGCGGATCTCGATGCCCGGCGGCGACGACTTCGGCGGCCGTCCGATCGACTTCCATCTCGGTGGGCTCGGCAACATGGGCGCCAGCTTCAAGACCGTGCACGGGAACGTGGAGGGAACGGTCGACACGGGCGTCGATCGGCTCGTCGGAACGCAGGTGGTGCTCGAGTATCCGAGCCACACGGCGACCGACAACCTCCTCATGGCTGCGGTGTTGGCGAAGGGCACGACCGTGATCGAGAACGCGGCACGCGAGCCAGAAGTCTGTGATCTCGTCACGTACCTGACGTCGATGGGTGCCCGGATCCGGGGGGCGGGGACCTCCCACCTCGAGATCGAGGGGGTCGAGGAGCTCTCGCCCTCCACTCACACGGTCGTCGCAGACCGCGTGGCGGCGGCCACGTACCTGGCGGCGGCGGGGATCTGCGGGGGGGAGGTGGTCGTCGAGGACGCCCGTGTCGACCACATGGACATGCTGGTCCGCAAGCTCGGAGCCATGGGCGTGTCGATCGAACAGCGTTCCACAGGCGTCGTTGCGACGGCAGAGGGGCGCCTTCGGTCGGTCGACGTGGCGACGCTGCCGTACCCGGGTGTCGCCACCGACTACAAGCCGTTCCTCGTCACCATGCTCACCGTCGCCGACGGCGTCGCGATCGTGACCGAGAACCTGTTCTCTGGGCGCTTCCGCTACATCGACGAGCTGCGGCGCATGGGGGCCGACGTGCGGACCGAGGGCCACCACGCGGTCGTGCGGGGCGTCCCCCGGCTCTCCGGTGCGCCGGTCCGGGCCACCGATATCCGTGCGGGCGCGGCCCTCGTCCTGGCCGGTCTCGCGGCCGAAGGTGAGACCGTCGTCTCCGATGCGTACCACGTCGACCGCGGGTACGAGGATCTGGCCGGTTGCTTGAGCGCGCTGGGCGCACGGGTCGCGCGGCGTTGAGCTCCCGATCGGCGCCACCTGAAGCGCTGCTGGAGGCGGCCGCCGGTGGCGACCGGGTCGCGCTGGCGAGGCTGCTGTCGATCGTCGAGCGCGGGGGAAAGGAGGCCGGCGACGTCGCCCGTCTTGCATATGCGACGCCGCCGCCCTATACGGTCGGGATCACCGGCGCCCCGGGGTCGGGAAAGTCCACGCTCACGAACCAGCTGGTCCGAGTCGCCCGCGGCGGATGGCCGCGCTCGACGCCGGCCGATCCCGGCACGGCCGATCCCGTCACGGCGGATCCCGTCGACCAGGTCGCGGTGCTCGCAGTCGATCCCTCCTCGCCCTTTTCGGGCGGCGCGATCCTCGGCGACCGCATCCGGATGCAGGAGCACGCAACCGACCCCTCGATCTTCATCCGCTCGATGGCGACGCGCGGTCACCTCGGGGGTCTCGCGCTCGCCGTCCCCGAGGCGGTGCGCGTGCTCGGAGCTGCTGGTGTGCCGCTCGTCGTCGTCGAGACCGTCGGCGTCGGGCAGATGGAAGTCGAGGTGGCGTCGGCGGCGGACACGACCCTCGTCGTCGTGACGCCCGGGTGGGGGGACTCGATGCAGGCGAGCAAGGCGGGGCTGCTCGAGATCGCAGATCTCTTCGTGGTGAACAAGGCGGACCGCCCGGGGCTCCACGACGCGCGTCGCGACCTCGAGCAGATGCTCGACCTCTCGGCGCCGGCGGACTGGCGACCACCGGTGCTGGCGACCACCGCGAGCTCCGGCGAGGGCGTGGACGAGCTCTGGGCCGCGATCGCGCGGCACCGGTCGCATCTCGAAGAGAGCGGCACGCTCGGTGTCCGGCGCAAGGCAAGGCTTGCGCAGGAGCTGCGCCGCGTGCTCACCGCCCGGGTCCTCGAGGAGGTGCGTGCGTTGTCCGTGGCCGGTCGTTTCGACGACGCCGTGCGCTCGATCGCCGATGGGACGCTCGATCCGTACCGTGCGGCAGAGGAGCTCCTGCCTCCCGTTGCCACCCGAAGCGATCCGCTGACGTGAGGATCGAGACCGGATGACCGCCGTCCCGCCCGTCGACCGCTCGTACGACCCCTCTGAGCGATGGTTCCAGCACGCCGTCTTCTACGAGGTCCTCGTCCGCGGGTTCTTCGACGCCAACAACGACGGCACGGGTGATCTCCCAGGGCTCCGCGCAAAGCTCGACTACCTGCAGTGGCTCGGGATCGACTGCCTGTGGCTGCTGCCGTTCTGCCCGTCGCCGATGCGGGATGGCGGCTACGACGTGAGCGACTTCTTCAACGTCCATCCGGACTACGGCACGCTCGGTGACCTGGTGGGCTTCTTGGAAGATGCCCACCGCCGGGGAATCCGCGTCGTCTCCGACCTCGTGATGAACCACACGAGCGACGAGCACCCCTGGTTCGTCGAGTCCCGCTCGAGCCGGACCAATCCGAAGGCCGATTGGTACGTCTGGAACGACGACGACCAGCGCTGGCCCGAAGCACGCGTCGTGTTCACCGACGTGGAGCGCTCGAACTGGACGTGGGACGACACCCGTAAGCAGTACTACTGGCATCGGTTCTTCTCCCACCAGCCGGACCTCAATTACGACAACCCCGAAGTGGCCGAAGCGATGCTCGAAGTCGTCCGCTTCTGGCTGGACCTCGGCTTCGATGGATTTCGCCTCGACGCGGTGCCGTACCTGTACCAACGCGACGGGACGACGGGAGAGCACCTGCCAGAGACGCACGCCTACATTCGCCGGATTCGCAAGCAGCTCGACGCGGAGTACCCCGGGCGCGTCCTGCTCGCAGAGGCGAACGGCTGGCCCGCGGACGTCGCCGATTACTTCGGCACCGGCGACGAGTGCCACCTGTGCTTCCACTTTCCCCTCATGCCGCGCCTCTTCATGGCGGTACGCCGTGAGCACCGCTACCCGATCACCGAGATCCTGTCGCAAACCCCCGAGATCCCCGATGGGTGCCAATGGGCGATCTTTTTGCGCAACCACGACGAGCTCACGCTCGAGCAGGTGAGCGACGAAGAGCGCGACTATCTCTTCGCCGAGTATGCGAAGGACCCGCGGATGAAGCGCCACATGGGCATCGGGCGACGGCTCGCACCACTCCTCGACGGGGACCGCCGGCTCGCCGAGCTGCTCTACGCGCTCTTGCTGTCACTGCCGGGGAGTCCCGTCGTCTACTACGGAGACGAACTGCTCATGGGCGACAACATCTACCTCGGAGACCGTGACTCGGTGCGGACGCCGATGCAGTGGTCGCCGGACCGCAACGGCGGGTTCTCGAACGCCGACTTCGCGCAGCTCTACCTGCCCCCGCTCATGGACCCCGTCTACGGCTACGGCGCGGTGAACGTGGAGGCGCAGATGCGCAATCCGGGCTCCTTCCTCCACTGGCTCCGGGGCATGCTCGTCCAACGGCGAGCCTTGCCAGTCCTCGGTGTCGGACGGCTCGACGCACTCGACTGCCCGAACCCGTCGGTGCTGGCGTACGTGCGCTGGGGGGAGGTCTCGGACGTCACGGTCGACGCATCCGAGGGCCCCGGGCTTCCGGCGGTGATGCCGACAGTCGCCGATCTGCCGGGTGCCCCGGATCACCTCGAGAGGACCGTGCCGGCGACGTCGGGTCGACCCGGTGCACGCACCAGGTTCCAAGCAGTGCTCTGCGTCCACAATCTGAGCCGTTTCGCACAGCCGGCCCAGCTTGACCTCGCGGCATGGGCAGGGCGCCGCCCTGTGGAGGTGCTGGGCCGGGTGCCGTTCCCTGAGATCGGCCCGGAGCCGTACTCGCTCGCCTTGGGGCCGCACGGGTTCTTGTGGTTCGAGCTCGCCGAGCACTTCGAGGTCCTGGAGGAAGAAGGACCGTGACGGGGGAGCGCGGCCCCAGCTCTGCGCCCGGGGGGGACCGCCTCGGGGGTGCCCATGCGCTCGACGACAGCCAGCGCCGTGCGCTGAGGCGCGTGCTCGCCCGGTGGCGCGAGAGCCACGTCCGCTCCGGCGCGGCGGAGCGCACGGGTGTCGAGACGACCCCTTCTCGCAGCCGTGCGGTGGGTGCAGGCACCGACATCCGCCTCGTCGACGTCGAAGTTCTCCGTGCCGGGCGACCGGGGCTGATCGACGTGGTGGCCGAGATGGACGGGCGCCTTGCGCATGCCGTGCTCGGATTACGGCGCCCCGGGGACGAGCTGCGCGTGGTGGGAGCCGTCGAGGAGCCGGCCCTCGGGCCGCTCGAGGACGCGGACGGAATCGCGATCGCGGTCGACGCGCTGCACGACGCGGACAGCGCCCGGCTGCTGCTCGGCGCCGTTGCGGGCACCCGTCTCCCTTCCCCGGCCGCCCGAGCGGCGCTCGACGCGTCGGGACTTCGGGGGGATAGCGCGACGGTCACCGTCGTGCACGAAGCGGACGACGCGATGACCCTTGCATTCGACCGCCGGTACACGCTGTCGGTGTTCTCGTGGCTGCATCGCGGACCGCATCCCGGTGTCACCCTTCTTGCAGGGCTGGACGACGCCGGCTTCAACCATCTGCCTGCCCCAGTCGCGTTCTGGCGCCGCGCGGGGAGGGATCTCGGCATTGTCCAAGAGCTGCTCGCCGGGGCGACCAACGGGTGGGCGCTCGCCCTCACCTCCCTGCGAGACCTGTTCGCATCCGGGAGCTCCCCCGACACCGCCGGGGGAGATTTCGCACCCGAGGCGTTCGCGCTCGGGACCATGGCGGCCCGGATGCACATCGCGCTCGACCGCGCGTTCGGCCGGCGTGCCGGCGACGTCGCGGTGTGGGTGGACGCGCTCGAGGCGTCGACCCCTTCGGTGTGCTCGACCTCCGGCGATCTCGTGATCGATCCGCTCGCTCACCGTCTCGACATGCCGTTGGGAGACCTGCTCGGATCGCTGCGCGCGTCGGGCCTGCACCCCCCGGTGATCCGGACGCACGGGGACTTCCACTTGGGACGGACCGCCCGCACGGACCATGGGTGGGTCCTTGCCGACTGCATGCCGGGGGGGACCGCCCCCTCCGCGCCGGGCGTGCCGCAAGCTGAGCCGCTCGCGCCCCTGCTCCGCTCTCCGCTTGCCGACGTGGCCGACTTCACCTGGTCGCTGCGGCGCGCCGCCGCGGTGGCGGCTGCAGAGCGCGTGCCGGCGTCCGTGCCGAGCCGCGTCGACGACCTCGCGTCGGCGTGGGAAGCCCGCAACCGTCGCGCCTTCGTCGCCGCGTACCTCGCGACCCCCGGGATCGGGGGTCTCGTGCCGGCTGACCGCCGTGTCGTCCGACGGCTCCTGTCGCTCTTCGAGCTCGCCCGGGCCGCCGTCGGAGGCGGGTCGTTCCGCCCCGTGGGCCGAGGCCCGTGAGCGCTCGCTTCGGATGCTCGCCCGGCGTGTGCGAGAGTGACCCCCATGCGTATCGGAGTGCTGACCGGAGGTGGAGACTGCCCCGGGCTGAACGCGGTCATCCGTGCGGTCGTGATCGCCGGCCGAACGTTGCACGGCGACGAGACGCTCGGCTACCTCGATGGATGGCGCGGCGTGATGGAGCGCCGCAGCGTCCCCCTGCGCCCCACGCGTGTCCAGCACCTTCTGGTGCGCGGTGGCACGGTGCTCGGGTCCTCGAGGACGAACCCGTTCGCCACGGACGATGGCCCGACGATCGCCGCCGAGAACCTCGCCAAAGACGACATCGACGCGCTCGTCGCGATTGGAGGAGACGACACGCTCGGTGTCGCGCAGCGTCTCGGCGCGTTCGGTGTCCGCGCGGTCGGCGTCCCCAAGACGATCGACAACGACCTCTCGGGTACCGAAGTCACCTTCGGGTTCCACACCGCCGTGGAGACCGCGACGGAGGCGATCGACCGGCTGCAGACGACCGCAGAGTCGCACCATCGGGTGATCGTGTGCGAGGTGATGGGACGCCACGTCGGGTGGATCGCGACGTACGCGGGCATCGCAGGCGGCGCCGACGAGATCTTGGTCCCCGAGGTCCCCTTCGACGTCGCCGCGGTGTGCGAGCGCATCATGCACCGCCACGAGCGCGGGCGGTATTCCTCGATCGTCGTGGTATCCGAAGGGGCGTTGCCGGGCACTGACGGCGACCTCGCGGCAGCCAAGGCGGCCACGACGTCCTCATCGGTCGATCAGTTCGGCCACGCGCAGCTCGGCGGTATCGGCGCGTGGCTCGCAGCCGAGATCGAACGCCGGACCGGATACGAGTCGCGCCACACGACGCTCGGCCATATCCAGCGGGGTGGGTCGCCGACGGCGTACGACCGTGTGCTCGCCACCCGCTTCGGTGTGGAGGCGGTCGCGGCCGTCCACGACGGGGCATTCGGGAAGATGGTGGCCCTCCAGGCGGGTCAGATCGTGCGTGTAGCGCTCGAGGAGGCCGTCGGACGGCCGAAGTCCCTCGACCTCTCGCTGTTGAGCGAGGTGGCCGCACCGTTCTTCGGCTGATGTGGCGCGGCGGCCCTCAGCCCGCGTGCACCGGGACCCGCAGCTGCTCTGCCGCCTGCTCGGGGTTCACGATGTTGATGGCGACGCCGGTGCCCATCTCGAACCCGGCACGCGTCGTCACTTTGGGCCACACGTGGACGTGCCAGTGGAAGGGATCGTTGACGCGGTAGGGGGCGGAGTGGAAGACCAGGTTGTAGGCGACGTCGCCGATGAGATCGCGGAGCTGGGCGAGGCACGCCTTCAACGCGAGGCCCACGGACACGAGGTCCTCCGTCCCGCTGCGATACAGATGCGGGGTGTGATGGCGAGGGACGACAAGCATCTCGTACGGCGTGGCGCTCCAGAATGGGCAGACCACCACGACCCGATCGTCGGCGTGGATGACGCGGTAGCCTGCAGCCTCTTCGGCGTCGATGGTGGTGCAGAGCAGGCAGCTTTCGGCGAACCGCGCGAACCGGGCCTGCTCCTCGGCGAGCTCTCGGGGAACGAAGGACATTCCGAGAAGCTGGCCGTGCGGGTGCTCGAGCGAAGCGCCCGCCTCACGACCCTGATTGACGATGGCCTGGCTATAGCGGAGGGAGGGATGTTGGGCGTGCTCTTCGATCCGGTCCCGCAGCGCTGCCATCACGAGGCCGGTCTGCTCGTTCGAGAGCATCGACCAGGACGCATCGTGCTCGGGAGACAAGATGAGCACCTCGTGGATGCCCCCGGCGGTCGCCTGCGTGAAGACCGGTCCACGGTTCGTCACGACGAACGGCTCATCGCCGAAGAACGCCGGATAGAGGTTGGGCACGACTCTCACCAGCCAGTGCCCGCTCGGCCCGTACGTCTCGAGGGCGGGAGGGCTGTCCTCTTCGTGGCCGGGGCAGAACGGGCACGGGCGGCTGGTGTCCGCCTGGACCTCGGGGGAGCGGACGACGAACGCCTCGGGTCGCTCGGCCCTCCTCGTGCTCACCACCACCCAACGACCCGTCAGCGGGTCGAGCCTCAGCTGGCTCGGTTGCGTCCTGTCACCAAGTGGCTCCACGTAATGCGCTCTTCTGTCGTCTCGTGCGCGATCCCGTCTCGGGGCGCGATCTCTTTCTCCATCAACGTACCCCCACGCAGGGGGTTTTTCGTACCACGGGGCCCGGTGGCCCGGCGGGCAGTATGACGCGTGTCGCCGCCACCGTCAGAACGCCGACGGGACCCGCGTTCACGGTGGTTCTCATCGGCCACGTCGCGGTCGTGCTCATCGGGCTCGTGACGCTCGTCGCGGGTGGCCTCTCAGCCGCCCGGCTGCTCTTGGCGAACGGGCGCGAGCTCCCGCCCTCGGTGCGGAGCTATTTCTCTCCCGGCATCAACTGGGCCGGGCGGGTGCTGTACCTCGTGCCCGTCTTCGGCGCCGCGCTCCTTGCCATGTCCCATGGTGCCGATCGGGTGGGTGACGCCTGGGTCCTCGAGGGCATCGGACTGTGGGCAGGGGCGGTGACCCTCGCCGAAGGCTTCCTGTGGCCGGCGGAGCGACGTGTCCAACGGGCGCTCGAAGCAGGCGACGGCGCAGGCGCGGGCTCCGACGTGCGCAAGGCGTGCCGGCAGATCTGTGCCGCAGCGGCGGGTGCGTCGGCGCTCGTCGTCGCGGCCATGGTCGTCATGGTCGCACGACCCTGACCCCGGCTCTCGAATGGCGGTGCGTGCTCAGGCAGGCTGACGGACGGCGCCGGGCGCATCGGAGCCGGCCCCCGCGCCCGGGAGATGCGGTTCGCCGACCATGCCGGCCGCGACCGTCGCGTTGGTGCCTTCGTCGACGAGCACGAAGCTCCCCGTGATGCGGTCTTTGCGGTAGGGGTCGACGGCTAGCGGCACCGCCGTCGTGATCTCGACCGTGCCGATGTCGTTGTTCGCGAGCTCGGTGGCGGGCTCGAGCTCGAGGCGGTTCACGTCGAGCCGGCCCGTGATCGCGGTCACTCGTGCGGGCGTGGTGCGCGTGGTGTGCTTCACGCGTAGGCGTTCTCCGGCGCGAAGTGGACGGTCGGAGAACCAGCACACGGTCGCGACGAGGTCCTTCACCACTGCAGGTGCCTCGTCCTCGGCGGCCAGGAGGTCGCCGCGCGAGACGTCGAGATCGTCGGCGAGGTCGACGGACACCGAGATTCCGACGGGCGCTTCGTCGAGCGGGCCGTCGTAGGTCTCGATCTGGGTGATGACCGTCCGCCAGCCTTCGGGGAGCACCACCACGTGCTCGCCTGCGTGCAGCGGCCCCCCGTTCACCATGCCGGCGTAGCTCCGGCCCCCTCCGGGCCTCCGGAGCACCCACTGGACGGGCAGGCGCGCTCCGGACGCCTGGTCGGTGCCGTGCCCCGCAGCCCACGCACCGGCCGGCGCCTCCTCGAGCGCGCGGAGAACCGTGGGGCCCTCGTACCACGGGGCCGCGTCGGAGGGATCCACGACGTAATCGCCGTGCAGCGCGGAGACAGGGATCACCCGCCACGACGAGACACCGAGCCGCTCAGCGAGTGCCCTGACGTCTGCAGCGACCGCGCGGAAGACGGACTCGTCCCAATCGACGAGATCCATCTTGTTCGCGCAGACCACGAACTGCGTAACTCCGAGCAACGCTGCGATGCAGGCGTGCCGACGCGTCTGCTCGCGGAGCCCGTGCACGACGTCGACCACTACCAGGGCAAGGTCGGCCGTCGAAGCTCCCGTCGCCATGTTGCGGGTGTACTGGACGTGTCCGGGGCAGTCCGCGATCACGAACTTGCGTCGCGGCGTCGCGGCGTAGCGATACGCGACGTCGATGGTGATGCCTTGTTCGCGCTCAGCACGAAGGCCATCGGTGATGAAGGAGAGATCGACCTCCCCGACCCCCCGCCGTGCGGACGCGGCCTCGACCGCGGCGACCTGATCCTCGAAGAGCTGGCGCGTGTCGAAGAGAAGTCGGCCGATCAAGGTGGACTTTCCGTCGTCGACCGAGCCCACCGCCGCGAACCGCAAGAGGTCCATGCCGCCTGCGGTCCCCACGTCCTTGTGCGGCATCCTCAGAAGTACCCTTCGCGCTTGCGGTCCTCCATTGCGGTCTCGGAGAACCTGTCGTCCGCTCTGGTCGCGCCTCGTTCGGACACGCGTGAGGCGGCAACCTCTTCGATGATCTCTGTGACCGTCTGGGCTGCGGAGCGGACCGCACCCGTGCACGTCGCATCCCCGACGGTGCGGAACCGTACGGTCTCCTCCACGACGTCCTCACCGGGCTCGGGCGTCACCCACTCGCACACGGCGAGCAACATCCCGTCGCGCTCGACGACCTGTCTGCGGTGCGCGTAATAGATGTCTGGCAGCGCGATGGCTTCGCGCGCGATGTACTGCCAGATGTCGAGCTCGGTCCAGTCCGAGAGCGGGAACGCGCGGACGTGCTCGCCGGGTTGCACCCGACCCTGGTAGAGGTGCCACAGCTCCGGGCGCTGCCTCTTGGGGTCCCACTGCCCGAACGTGTCACGGAACGACAGCACACGCTCTTTGGCGCGCGCCTTGTCCTCGTCCCTCCTGGCGCCTCCGAAGCATGCGTCGAAGGAGTGCTCCGCGATCGCGTCGAGCAGCGTCGTCGTCTGCAAGCGGTTCCGGCTGACGTTCGGCCCGGGGTCCGGGACACGGCCGCGATCGATCGACTCCTGCACACTGGCCACGATCAAGCGCTCGCCGAGCCGCGACACCCGCTCGTCTCGGAACTTGATGACCTCGGCGAAGTTGTGTCCGGTGTCGACGTGCATGATCGGGAACGGAAGGCCCCCAGGCCGGAAGGCCTTGAGCGCAAGGTGCAGCAGCACCGCCGAGTCCTTGCCGCCGCTAAAGAGGAGGACCGGGCGTTCGGATTCCGCTGCCACCTCGCGCAGGATGAAGACCGCGTGCGACTCAAGAAGGCGCAGATGGTCGACCCATCCCGTGCGTGTCGCGCCCCGGGCTCCACTGGAGGCGTCTTCGGCGGCGATGCTCTCGGCTTCCATGTGCTCTCGTATCCAATCCGGTGTGGGACCCGCGGACTGACGCATCACGTGATGCCGCATCCGCCTCGGCGAACGGCCCCGTGCGAGGTAGCGGACCAATCGGGTCAGGTACCTTTGGGGGTTCGACGCCACCAGTCAAGCGTGGATCGGGCCAGCCTGCCAGGCATGGCCGGCCACGTTCGTAAGCTTGACCAGGTACCAAGCGTACGCACTGGAGCGACGGGCGTGCGACACCGGGGCCGGCGAAGGAGAAGGGACGAGGGAGTCGATGCAGCGCGAAGATCAGGTGACGACCCAACCGGCGAGGGAAACGGCGGAGAAGTGGCCGTCCAGAGCGCTCCTCGAGGAGCTGGGGGACGTGAGCGCGCGCCTCGAGCACGCTCCCGCGACGCAAGCGGTCCAATGGGCGGTCGACCGCTTCGGTGACGACCTCGTCCTGGCTGCGTCGTTCCAGGACGTCGTGCTCATCGATCTCGCGCTGAAGTCGAACCCTGCGATTGAGGTGGTGTTCTGCGACACCGAGGCGCATTTTCCCGAGACGCTCGCGTTCGTCGAAGAGGTGCGCGCCCTCTACGGGCTGCGACTGACCGTGACCCGGCCGGGCGCAGAGGCGGCGACCTGGGCATGCGGCTCTGAACGGTGCTGCGAATTGCGCAAGGTGGAGCCGCTGAAGCGTCTGCTCGAGCCCAAGCGCGCATGGATGACGTCGTTGAAACGTGTGGATGCGCCGACGCGCGCGCACGCTCCCATCGTCGGGTGGGACGCGGTCTTCGGCGTGGTGAAGGTGAACCCGCTCGCCACGTGGACCGATGACGACGTCGCCAGCTACCTCGCCGATCACCGCCTGCCCGTGCACCCGCTCATCGCCAAGGGCTACCGGTCCATCGGATGCGCGCCGACGACGAGGCCGGTCGAAGACGGGGAGGACCCCAGGGCAGGTCGCTGGGCGGGCAGTGGCAAGACCGAGTGCGGACTCCACATGGGGTGATCCTGACGACCTTGTGACGGTTTCCCGGAAGGCACAACGGGTTCGCCGAGTGTGTGAGCAGGGCCGGCGCGAACCTCTTGCTCGCGCCGATGCGACGGGCTACAAGTGGTGACAGGAAGGGGGGTCGACGAAGTCGGGCGATCGTGCTCCTAACCATCCACCACTTGTGGACTGGCTGCACATAGGTTGGTCCAACCAAGGAAGGTAGGACGAGGGAGTGACTGATTTGGTCGTACTGGTCCTCGTGATTGTCTGGGCTGCGGTGCTGACGCCTCGTGTCATCCGCCACTTCAGGGAGGGACGGTCGCACTCCTCGATCGACTCCTTCCATGAGCAGCTTCATCTCTTGGAGCGCACCGGTCCGAAGCTGGTCGAGCCCGCGTATCGTCTCGGGCCGGCCGAGACATCGCAAGGCGCTGCCCTCGCCGCGCGACCGACGGGTGGGCTGACCTTGGTCGACCAGTCGCCCACACGTGCGCCCGAGCCCCACCTTCCGCAGGTGGTGAGGAGCCGGCGCTCGTCGTGGGAGCGCCGACGCGTCCGCCGCCGCCGGCGCGACCTGCTGCTCGGGATGATCGCGGTGGCGCTGCTCACGGGTGGGCTGGGTGCCGTCCATGCGTTGCACCTGCTTTGGGCAGTGACGGGAGTCTCGGCGCTGGCGATCGCGGGCTACGTTGCGCTCGTGGCGTATGCGCAGATGCTGCACGCCGAGCGGGAAGCCGCCAAGCCCGTCGTCTCGCGGGTGCCACAGGGCCCGACCTCGCCTTGGGAGCTGACGAGGCCGAGGCACGCGGCTGGGCACCCCCTGCCCGGTGTGGAAGTGCTCACTGGAAGCGCACCCCTTGCCGCCCGTGCCGGCTACCCAGGCGCCTGGGACGACGACGACCTTGTGTCCTGCGCGCCACGGCACGCCGCGACCGGCGTCTGATTCTTCGTTTCTGCGGGCCCGCCAGGAGCGCAACCCGCCGCGGCTACTATGGGAGCGCCTCGGGGGTGTAGCTCAGTCGGTAGAGCGCTACGTTCGCAATGTAGAGGCCGAGGGTTCGAGTCCCTTCACCTCCACCGCATATTTCTGATCTTTGCGCCTTTCGGGCTGAATGTCGTGGGCGTTCGTGCTGTTTCGTGGCATTCCCACGGGGTTGTCCACAGGGTTTATCGACGCGATGATCGACCCTGGATCACCCTGCCCTATGCAGCCCTACGCACGGGATCGTGCCGCGATACCGCCCACACCCTGGGCGTCCGCGGCGGGCGGCCTCGAAGGCGCGCACGCTGCCCCGCGTTGCCCTACGCAGCCCTACCGCAGCGCAGGGCGGTGCCCTCCTCGCCGGGATCGGCGAAAGGCGCCGATCCGACGCAGTTGATTTCGGGGTCGGTGGATCTCTCCTCGGTATCCTGAAGGGTCCAACAACTCGGTCGTGCATTGCGACGCCGTCGAGATGCTCGTGATGAGCCGACGGATCTCCTGGCGCGGGCATATCGCCATGCAGTCCAGGTGCTCTGCACGTATCGACGCGCGACCCGTCCGGCGGCGCTTGTCGCGGTGGCGCGGGTCGGGGCCGGGGGGGTCTGTTTGATCAGGCGACGAGCTCGTACTCGTGGATGACTCCGCCCAGCACGTCGCGTCGGCAGATCGTTCGGGTCAGCGTCTGGCTACCCGCTGTTGCCGCCTGCGGCGGCTCGAGCCC
>JAJYPY010000066.1 GCA_021794995.1 Actinomycetes bacterium
GTGCCCTGGTGGGGAGGCAGGAGGCTCCGTTTCGGGTTTCCGCCCCGCTGAACCTCAATGCGACTCCTGAAATAAGGCTTCCCGAGGATCGAGGCTAATGTGACGTCGGCTCCGCTTGCCTTCAGGGCGTGGAAGCGCGTGGCTCCGTAGTTGGCCAGCGTCGAGAGCGCTGCGTTGACCTGTGGCCGCTCGGTGATCCACTCCGCCGAGTTCGCTGGCCCGGCTGTGTATGTCACTGTGCCTGTGGCAACCCAACCTCTCGTGACGTCTTTGATACCGATGTACCAGGTGTGCGCCGCCGTTTGCTTGACGACCGCTGCCATCGCGTCCCCCGGGGAGACGGGCGCGTTGATCGTCACCTGCGGTGCCGGTATCAGCTCGTACCAGGCCACGTAGCGGACAGCTCCACTTGTAGCGATCGCATCAACGCCGGTCTGAATGAGGGTTGTTGTGTTGCTGATGCCGCTGATGCCGACCCATGTCGAGACAGCCTTCTGAGCTGTCGACGGCTGCACAGAGGGAACGGTCCAGTAGCCGGCCACCTCGGTGTAGGTCGTCCCGGTGTCGATCAGTCCGGACCAGTTCCTCGAGCTCTCGATTCCATTGGAGCTGCTCGGGCGTGTAGCGCGGGCGTTGACGTGGCCGGATCCGTGATTCCAACGCGGGAGATCGGGACCTTCACCCGGGATCGGTGGCGGTCCTTTGGTCGGCAACGGCACGTGCCGCGATGAGCCGGGCGCAAAGACGTTCGCCCGACCCATGGCGAGGGGTCCGGGACCTGCGGAGCGCACGGTGGCCGCCAGCGCGGTGCCCGTCGCGCCGAACGACCCGAGGGCCGCAATCGTGACGGCCATGAGTGAGAGAGCAGAGAGCCATACGAGCAACGATCGCCGGGGACGCCCTCGGCACACACTCTGCACAGCGTGCGTCACGTCACGGCTATTGCATCCGTTGACCCTCTCGCGCATGGCAGCTCCTTGCTTCGTACGCTACGTGGCGCGTGCGCACACCCGCGCCGGGGCCATGCAAACCTTCGGGGATTTCGTTGCAGAACGACGACCGATCAGCGGTTGGCGGGCGCCTCTGTGTCGAGGACGATCATGAGGCTCACCTGGAGCGCCTGGATCAAATCGATCATCGCGCCGTCCTCTTTCGACAGGGAGGCCCGATCTGCGTCGGTGGTCACGTGGAGCTCAGCCGCGTGCCGAGCCAACGTCATACCGAGCACCTTCAGCCACGCGTCAGCTTCGTCGTCGGTGATCAGCCGTTTTCCTGCACTCCCGATCACGGTCGAGGCGACGCTGTCGAGCAGCATCTGACGTGAGAGCGTGATCGCGGGGTCCTCGTCTGCCGTGGACTCGTCGACCCGCGCGAACAACCTCGCGAACCCGGGAGACCCGGGCACCTCGACCGTTGCCTGGAGCTGCTCGGCGGCCCGGACGAGAACGTCCGACACTGCAGGGGGCAAATTCACCTCGATGACGCCAGCCGCCTCGCGGCGAAAGACGGGGCGCCGCCGATGGATCATCGCCGTCCCGCATGAGCCAGGCGACGCCCACGCACGTCAGCTTCCCCTTCTGATCGTCGACTGGAGCCCGTTGGATCCGAGCTCGATGCAGTAACGCACAGCTCGATCGCGCTCGCCGGTCCACACGACGGCCTTCCCCTCCCGGTGTGCCGTGAGCATGAGCAGCTCCGCTTTGTCGGCGGTGTAGCCGAAGACCTTCCTCAGCACTCGGACGACCACGTCCATGAGCGTCACCGGATCGTTCCACAAGAGCACCTCAAAGGGCAGATCCCGTGCGGTATCGATGTGCTCGATCGATATCTCGACGGCGTCAGGCACGACGTGCGTCGTCACAGCCTGCGTGCTCGTCGCGGACATGATCCGCACGATAGGCGCACACCCAGCGGCATGCAGGGTGTGCTGGCCGGCGTGAGGAGAAGGCGGTGCCGGCATCCTCGGGGCGCGCCGCTGGCCACGCATCTCGAAGTGTGAAATGGTCGGTGGATGGAGCCGCCGGGCGCCGGAGCCGATGCCGAACGGACCGTGTTGGCAGGCTCCCCCGCGCAGCGCTCCCGGGGCTCGACGGGCAACCTCACGGCACGGCGCGTCTTCGCGGGCCTGCCGGACCAGTACGACCGGCTTGCCGAATGGCTGTCGTTCGGGCAGTACAAGAGGTGGCGCCGTGCTCTCGTAGACGCGATCGCTGCAGCGAAGCCGGCGCTCGTCGCCGACGTCGCCACCGGCACGGCCGGCGTCGCACTGGCGATCCACGCCCGGACGGGTGCGCGAGTGGTGGGCTTCGACTTGGACCCCGGCATGGCGAGCCGAGGGCTCAACAATGTGCGGAGAGCGGGCACCGGCAGCGTCTCGATCGTGCTCGCCAAGGGTGAGCAGCTCCCCCTGCCCGACGCCGCCGTCGACGCGTTGAGCTTCACGTACCTCCTGCGCTACGTGGACGATCCAGCAGCGACGCTTGCGGAGCTCGCACGGGTCGTCCGGCCGGGAGGTGTGGTGGCGAACGTGGAGTTCCTCGTGCCCGCCGCGCCTGTCTGGAGAGCGTCGTGGTGGCTCTATACGCGAGCTGCGCTGCCGCTCGCCGGCCTCGTGACCGGAGGCGTCCCATGGTTCCGAGTGGGCCGATTCCTCGGGCCGAGCATCAGCGAGCACTACCGGCGCTATCCGATCGACTGGACGGTGGCAGCCTGGGAGCGCGCAGGCATCGCAGACGTCACGGTGCAACGGATGAGCCTGGGCGGCGGGCTCGTGATGTGGGGGCGCCGCGCGTGACTTCGGGGGAGACACGTCCGGCCTTCTATGCGGCACGGCCCGGTGGCTGGCGCGACTGGTGGACGTTGCTGCATCCCCCCTACACCGCGTGGCACTTGGCGTACGTGGTGATCGGCGCGTCGCTCGCCCCGGTCGTATCGCTGAGCCGGCTGCTTGCGACGCTCCTGGCGTTCTTCCTCGCGGTCGGCGTGTCTGCCCACGCGTACGACGAGCTGCAGGGCAGGCCGCTGCGCACCACCATCCCCCGGGCTGCGCTCATCGCCGTCTGCGTGGGTGGGCTCTGCGGAGCGATCGCCCTCGGCGCCGTGGGCGTCGGAAAGGTGGGAATCGCGTTGGTGCCGTTCATCGTGGCGGGCCCCATCCTCGTCGTGGCCTACAACGCCGAGCTCTTCAACGGAGCCGTCCACACCGATCTCGGCTTCGGAGTCTGCTGGGGGGCGTTTCCCGTTCTCACCGCCTACGTCGCGCAGGCAGGAAACGTCTCTCTCGCCGCCGGCTTGGTCGCCGCTGGCGCGACGGCGCTGTCGCTCGCACAGCGCGCGCTGAGCTCGCCGGCCAGGCAGCTCCGGCGACGCGTGGTGGACGTGCGCGGCGTCTTGACGTTCGGGGACGGGACCGAGACGCCGATCGACCGCCAGGGCATCCTCGGACCCCTCGAGCGCGGCCTGCAGATGCTCGCTTGGACGGTGGTGCTCGTCGCAGCCGGACTGGCGGTCGCGCGGCTCACCTGACGCCGGACGTGCAGGTCGCGGCGCAACGCAGCCGAGCGTCCTCATACCCACCCCTCCCGGCGACACCGCCGGGAAAGTCGATCAGCGGCCTCCGCCGGCGCCCGGCTTCGTCCCGACGACGACTGCCGCCTCGGCCACCACGGGAATCCCTTGTACGTCCACGAGCCCGGCGTCTTGGAGGATCTGCACCCAGGTCGCCATCGGCAGGGGTCGCTCGCGCATGCGCAGGGTGAACCGAGCGACGTTCTTGGCCACGCGCCACCACCCGGCCGGCCCGCGTTTGAGGAGCAGGCGGACCTTGGACCCGATGATCTCCCGGTCTCGCTTCGTGCCGCCTCTGCCGAACATCATGTCCCCGAAGACGATGCGCCCTCCTGGGCGAAGCCACGTGACGGCAGCGGTGACGACCGCGCGCTTCTCTTCGTCGTAGAGATGGTGCATCGCGTAGTTGGACGCGACGAGGTCCAGGCTTTCGCCGGGAATCCGCACACTCTGCACCGGCCCGACGTGCGTCGTGAGGCGCAACCCCTCCTTCGCCGCCTTCTCCTCGAGCGTCTCGATCATCTTCTGGCTGATGTCGACCGCGGTAACCCGTGCCCCCTGACGGGCAAGGGGAAGCGTCAGCTGGCCGCTCCCGCATCCGAGATCGATGGCATCCAGGTCCCCTGCAGGACCGATGACGTCGACCACGGCGTCGATGACCCGTTCCAGCCCGACCGACGCGTGGTGCTCCCAGGCATCAGCACGGCGATCCCACAGGCGCCGACCGCGACGCGCGCCACGGGCGACGGTCTGGCCGCCCGAGGGCACATCGATCTCTTGTGCTGCCACGGCGCGCTCGACGTCATCGCGGGGAGCGGCCGGTGCCATGCCGCGAGTATGCCCGACGATCATGACATCCACGTGACGCACCACGTGACGCACCGGTGCGCGGGTGTGCGGGGATGCCAACCCCCGATCAGGCGCGAATAGTAGGTTGCGGCCGAATGCCACGGACCCGCTCCCGGGTGCGGCGCGGTCGTCTGCTCATCGCTGCCGTCATCATCGTGACCGCTGCGATCGCGGCGGGTACGGGCGTGCTCATCCTGCGGTCGAACCCCACGCCCACGCGGGGCGGAGGACCCCCGGCGCCCTCATCGACGACGTCGACCACGTCTCCGCCGCCGCCCGTCACGCCGATCGGCACCTACCGCGTGGCGACGACGGCCCTCACAGTGCCTGTGGCCGGCCCGACGCCCACAGACGACAACCTCCCGACGACGGTCTGGTACCCGGCGGGGCTCGTGCACGCTGTCGTGCGGCGCGCCCGTCGTCACCGCTACCCGCTGGTCGTCTTCTCGCAGGGTTATCAACAGCGCGTCTCGTCCTACTCCCTGCTCCTCGAGGACTGGGCGTCGGCCGGCTTCGTGGTCGCAGGACCCACGTATCCCCACACCACACCCACACAGCCCGCCGAGCTCAATCGCGCGGACATCGTCAACCATCCCGCCGATCTCCGTGCGGTCATCGCAGCGCTGATCTCGGCAAGCAAGAGCACCGGTTCGCCGCTCTCGGAGGTGATCAATACAAACGAGATCGGCCTCGCCGGCCAGTCCGACGGTGGCGACGTCAGCCTCGCGGTCGCGGACAACACATGCTGCCGGTATCCCGGGATCAAGGCCGCTGCGATCCTCTCAGGCGCGGAATTCCCATTGTTCGGCGGCCGGTACTTCAACCCGGCGACACCGAGCGGGCCACCGCTCCTGGTCGTCCAAGGCGATCGCGACACCATCAATCTGCCCGTGTGCAGCGTCCAGCTCTACGACGCCGCGCCTCCACCCAAGTACTACTTGGACCTGCTCGGGGCGACACATCTCGTCC
Organism: Actinomycetes bacterium; assembly: GCA_021794995.1. Taxonomy (GTDB): domain Bacteria; phylum Actinomycetota; class Acidimicrobiia; order Acidimicrobiales; family RAAP-2; genus JAJYVT01. Next base: position 5,386 of record JAJYPY010000066.1, read on the forward strand.
CCTACGAACAGGCCGGACCGTACGAAGCGGTCGTGGCTACCGTCACGACCGACTTCTTCGACGCAGAGCTCGCGGGAGAGCGTGCTGCCCTGGTCCAGATGACATTGGGTGGGAACGTCGCGGGCACCGCCCAACTCACCTCGGCGCCGACAGCGCCTCCGGCCACAGGGGCGTGCGTCACAGACCTCACGCCGCCCGGCCTCTAGGACGTCTCGGCGTCCGCCCACCCCCCTTCTCCCCCCCTTCACTCCGTTGTCACGAGGCCGCGGCATCCTTGCGGCAGTGAGCACCACCGTGACCCGGCGCAACAGCTCGAAACATCGCGCCACCAGGCGCCCGCAGGTCGCGCGCCGGCCGGTCCCTGCGCCACGTCGCGGCATCGGGCACGCCGCCGCTGCTGCTGCGGTGCTCGGACTCCTCGCAGTCGTGATCCTCGGCGTCGCGAGCGAGGCTTCCGCCGACCTCCACGTACGTGGCGGCGTCGCCCTCTTCGTCGGGGGCATGGCCGGACTCATCGGCATGTATCTCGCGCTCGTCCAGCTGCTCCTCATCAGTCGGATCCCGCAGATCGAACGCATCTTCGGCCAGGACGGGCTGCTCAGATGGCACCGCCGGCTCGGCCCGTGGCCGATCACCCTGCTCGGCGCCCACGCGGTCATCACCACGATCGCCTTCGCACAAGCGTCTCGAACCGGTGTCCTCCATCAGTTCGCCGTCTTCCTGCGCTCGTACCCCGACATGCTGGCGGCGTCGGTCGGCCTCGCGCTGATGATCATGGCGGGCATCGCGTCGGTGCGGGCTCTGCGCAAGCGGATGCGCCGCGAGACCTGGTGGGTGATCCACCTCTATATGTACCTCGCCCTGGCTCTGTCGTTCGCGCACGTGCTCGCGCTCGGCCCGACGTTCGTCGGCCACCCCGTGACGCAGGCGGTGTGGGCGTTCGTGTGGGCGTCCACGGCCGGCGTCGTCCTGTGCTACCGCGTCGGATTGCCGATCGCCCGCTCGCTGCGTCACCGCCTGCAGGTGGCCGAGGTGCACCGCGAAGCGCCGGGCGTCGTCTCGATCGTGTGCACCGGAAGGAACCTCGACCGGCTCCGCATCTCCGGCGGCCAGTTCTTCGCGTGGAGATTCCTCACCCGAGACCTGTGGTGGCAAGCGCACCCATACTCGGTGTCGGCGCTGCCGCGGCCGCCGTACATCCGCCTCACGGTGCGCCAGCTCGGCGACCATTCCGCAGCGGTGGCGCGGTTGCGCCCGGGGACCAGGATCGCCATCGAAGGACCGTACGGCGCGGTCACCCCCGGCGCGCGGCTGCACGACAAGGTCGTGCTCGTCGCGGGCGGCATCGGGATCACGTCGCTGCGATCTGTGCTCGAGGATCTCCCGAAGAGCTCACGGCCGATCGTCATCATGCGCGCGCCGACGACCGAGCAGCTCGTCCTTCGAGACGAGACGGCCCAGCTCGTCCGGCGGTTGAACGGGACCCTCCACGAGCTCGTCGGCCCCCGGTCGTCGACTGGGGGGCCGCGCCGGTTCCTTCACCGACTCGTCCCAGACCTTTCCGAGCGTGATGTCTACGTCTGTGGACCACAGGGGTTCGTCGAAGACGTCGTCGCAGCAACCAAGACCCTCGGTGTGGACCACCGCGCCGTCCATTACGAGATCTACAGCTGGTGATGCGGGTGCGCGAGCGTGCAGTCTCGATGACCAAGCGGGCGGGAAAGACAAGGAGCAGCAGACGATGAAGCGGTACCCGGTCGTGATCGGTGCCACGGCCGCCGGACTGGTCGGCGTGCTCGGGTTCCACGCCGACAGCGGCTTCCACGCACTGAAGACGGGGCCGAGTGCGGTGTCAGGTGCGGGCTCGCCGTCGGGGTCGAAGACGCCGCATCAGACAGCGTCGGCTCCGCCGGCGTCCGCCCCCGCGAGTGGTGCCACGCCGCCCACGTCGTCCGCGAGCGCGAGCGCGAGCGCGACCGGGACTTCCGAGCAGTATGGGTATGGGGTCCTGTCGGTGCGCGTGACGATGTCGGGCACGCGGATCGCCAAGGTGGCCATCGCGACACTCCAGACGGCCGACACATACTCTCAGCAGCTCGCCGTCCAGGTCATCCCCATCCTCCAACGCCAGGTGCTCAGCGCGCAGAGTGCCCGCATCAACGGGATCTCGGGAGCGACGTACACCAGTCGGGCGTACGCCCTCTCCGTGCAATCGGCGCTCGACAAGCTGAAGAAGTGAGCGCAGCGACCCGGTGGGAGCTTGCGCCGCACGTCAGATCGTGCACGTGGAGAACGTCATGGGGACGGTGGTCTCCTTCCGGGTCGCGCCGTCGCTCGATGCCCCCGCAGAAGGCGTGCCCCGGCTGTTGCACGCCGCATGTGCGTCTCTTCACGACGCAGATGCGATCTTCAGCACCTGGAAACCGCAGAGTCCGCTCAGCCGGATACGGCGCGGGGAGCTTGCGGTCGTCGACGCCCCAGCCCAGGTCGGCGAGGTGTTCGACCTGTGCGCGAAGGCGCGTGAGCTCTCCGGAGCGTGGTTCGACCCGTGGGCCATGTCAGGAGGCGTCGATCCGACGGGGCTCGTGAAGGGTTGGGCCGTCGAGCGCGCGCTCGCCGTCCTGCACGCGCCGGGCGTCGCCGCCGCGTCGGTCAACGCCGGAGGTGACATCGCGGTCTTCGGACCGCCGCCGGAGGGGACCTCGTGGAGGTTCGGCATCCGCCATCCCTGGCGAGCCGACGCCCTCGCCTGCGTCGTGCATGTCGAGAGTGCCCTTGCGACGTCGGGAACCTACGAGCGCGGCGCGCACCTGGTAGACCCGCGTTCGGGCGAGCACCGCGCCCGGGGGGTCTCCGCGAGCGTCACGGGTCCGAGCCTGGCGTTCGCGGACGCGTTCGCCACCGCGCTTGCGGTGGGCGGCGACGACGCGTTGGGTGCCCTCGCCGCCGTCCCTGGATACGAGGGCTACCTGATCCGCTCCGACGGAACTGAAGGATGGACCGATGGGATGGCATTCGCCGATTGACGGGTCCGTGACGGCGCCCCCGCCGCCTGGAGAGGGGCACCGTACACTGTCCCTTCGCATGCACACCCACGGACACGACCGTGCGCGCAGCGCTGGCGGCCGAGGGAGCTGACGCGGCCGTACGGGCCGCGCGCCTCCTTTCGCTGCCGGTGCGCGTTCCACTCGGGACCGGCGCCCGTCTCATCGGCTCGGCGTTCGCGCCCGCGCTTGGTCCGCTGCGCGCCGACGTCCGGCGTGGCGTCCGTCGATCGCTCGGTGTCTCCGGAGATCCGCCGCCGCGAGCCGAACGTCCCGGCGACGCCTTCCTGCCACCCGACGGCATGGCGCGCCGTGTCCACGGGGATCTTCCGTCGATGGTGGTCGGGGGGCTGGCGGCCCTCCTGCTGCAGACGCTGCACCCGCTCGCGATGGCAGGGGTCGCGGAGCACTCCTCGTACAAGGAGGATCCCATCGGTCGGCTGCGCCGGACCGCCTCCTTCGTGGGGGCGACGACGTTCGGTACCGTCGACCAGGCGAATCGGGCGATCGAAGACGTCCGCCGAGTCCACCGCCGCGTCCACGGACGGGCACCCGACGGCCGTCGCTATACGGCGAACGATCCGGATCTGTTGACGTGGGTGCACGTCGCCGAGGTGTACAGCTTCATGGCTGCCGCCCTTCGGTACGGACCACACCGGTTCGACGCCGAAGAGCGCGATCGCTACTTCTCCGAGACGGCCACGGTCGCGCGCTCACTCGGGGCGCGTTGGGTGCCCGAGACGCAGGCCGAGGTGGAGGAGTACTTCACCCGAGTGCGCCCACAGCTCTGTGCCGGGAGCCAGGCCCTCGAGGCGCGCAACTTCCTCCTGCGCGGCGTGGCTCGCACGCTCAATGACCGCCTCGTGTACGCCGGGATCCTCACGGCGGCGATCTCGATCCTGCCACCGTTCGCCCGTGCCGAGCTGCGCCTCCCCGTGGTACCCCTGGCAGACGACCTCGTGGTGGCACCCCTCGGGCGCGCCTTCTGCGGGATGCTGCGATGGACTCTTGAGTGACGAGGGAGCCCGAAGCCCGCCAGGTCGGACGCGGGCAGCTGCCAGGAAGCGACGGCGGGGACGTCAGAAGGGACGAAGACCCCAGCTTCCTTCCCACGTCTCCCCGGGCTCGAGCACGATCAGGTCGCGGCCCGACCGGAACGCGTCCGGGGGGCACGTCATCGGCTCGATCGCCACGGACCGCCGCTGGCGCTCGGGCTCTTGCACCGTGTCGCCGGTGAAGCACATGAGATAGCGGAATCGGTCGTCCGCCCACAGCTCGACGCCCCGAGACGTCTCGGGGTCTTCGAGGCGCGCGCGCGCGATCCCGTCGGTGTCTCGCTCGAGTCCCGTAAAGGCGGTGTCCAAGCGGACGGGGCCGATGCCCCTCGGTTCCGTGAAGTCCATCTCGGTTCCCGCGACGTCGTGCACCTCGCCGGTCGGCAAGCTGCGCGAGTCCAGCACGAGGCGCTTGGTCGCCGGCAGCCGGAGCGACGCCATGTCGATGCGCTCACTGCCGGCGCTGAGATAGGGGTGGAACCCGATACCGAACGGAGCCGCCAGGTCGCCCACCCCCGTCGCCGACGAGGAGATCACGAGGCCGTCGCGCCGCAGGCGGTACTCCACCCGCAATTCGACGGACCACGGGTACCCGGGCGTCGGGCGCAGCGTGCAATGAAGCGCGACCACGTTCTGCGCATGGGCCTCGACGCGCCACGGCACCCATCGCACCAGTCCGTGGATGGCGTTGCCGAGCGACGGCTCGTCGAGCGCGGCTTGCGCCTGCACGCCGCGCCACTCGTAACGCCCGTCGCCGAGCCGGTTCGGCCACGGAGCGAGCACCTGGCCACGGCCGGAGTGGCTCCACTCTGCGGGTCCGAATCCATCGACGACGTCGAGGCCACCGAAGGAGTAGCGGCGCAGCGTGGCACCGACCTCGGTGATCACCGCTTCTTGGTGGCCGTGCGCGATCACCCACTGCTCCCCCGTCGGAGAGATCGGTGAAGCGCGTGACGGCATGCAACGTCCTCTCCGGCAGGGTACGGGTCGCCGGGTATCGTACTGGCGCGTGCGAGTCCTGGTCACCAACGATGATGGAGTCCACGCTCCGGGCCTCGCCGCCATGACCGCCGCGCTCGCTCGGTGGGCGGACGGTGCCCACGAGGTGGTGGTGGTGGCGCCAATGGCGAACCACAGTGGGGCCTCCGCCGCCGTCGGGACCGTCTACGAGCGCGAGGCCATCTCCTACCGCCGCGTGCGCATCCCCGACGCCGAAGGAGTGCCGGCCTACGGCGTGGACGCGCCGCCGGCCCTCGCCGTGCTCGTCGGAACGCTCGGCGGCTTCGGGCCCACGCCCGACATCGTCGTATCGGGGATCAACCTGGGGGTCAACGTCGGACGGTCGGTCCTCCACTCGGGCACGATCGGCGCCACGCTGGCGGGCGCCCAACTCGGGTTGCGTGGGCTCGCGGTCTCGCTGCGGGCCGGGTCCCCTCCCGAGCACTGGTCGACCGCCGCGCAGGTCGCCGTCGCCGTCCTGCCGCCCCTCTGCGGAGCTCCCCCGTGCACCGTGCTGAACCTGAACGTCCCGTCGGTGCCGATCGACGAGCTGCGAGGGGTCCGACGGGCGCGGATCACCAATGCGGGCATCGTGAAACAGGCGTCCCGAGGCGACGAGGATGGGGATGGACCACGAGCGGCCGTGGGCGATGCAGAAGAAGGCGAGATCCGCCTCACGCTCGGCAGCGCGATCCCCTGGCTCGGGCATCTCGACGAGTCGGAGGACCAGGAGGACGACGCGGCGCTGATCGCCGCCGGCTACGCCGCGCTCACGCCGCTCGTGGGGGTCCGAGAGGACACCGCGGCGCGCTCAGGGGAGGTCGTGCGCGACGCGCTCGCACGGGCGAACCGGTTGCTCGGGCGCTGAGCGACGGGTCAGTCGTCGTCGTCAGGGTGCGGGGAACGCCGATCGCGCTTGGTGACCGAGCGCTGGCGCTTCTCGTCCATTCGCCGCGCACGTGAGGACGCGGAGGGCGTGGTTGGACGCCTGCGGCGTGGGACGCGAAGTCCACCGGCGAGGCGCTCCGCGAGGCGCTCGAGGGCGATCTGGCGATTGCGCGCCTGGGAACGTTCCTCCGACGAGCTGGCGACGACGACCGGACCGAGACGTTCGAGCAGGAGCGCGCGCTGGCGCGGACCGAGCGACGGCGCGTGCGCCACGTCGAAGCGCACCTCGACACGGCTGGCGGTACGGTTCGCGTGCTGGCCGCCGGGTCCCCCGGGCGTGGTCGCGCGCCACGTGATCTCGTGCAACGGGATCACGAGAGATCGGCTCACCTCGAGCACGGCTCGGCCGGACGTCCACACCTCGTCCGGAGGAACATCTCGCCCGTCGTCCACCTCCACGGAGCCTACGAGGCGTGCGGTGCGGTTCTGCACCTTCCTGCGACCCTGGCGAGGGGACGTTACGCTCGACGTCATGGAATACCGACACCTCGGGCGGAGCGGTCTCGTCATCTCCGCGCTCGCGTACGGCAACTGGATCACCCACGGCGGGCAGGTCGAAGAGGACACGGCAGTCTCCTGCGTCCGCACCGCGCTCGACCTTGGATTCACCACGTTCGACACCGCGGACGTGTACTCCAACGGGCGCGCCGAGGAGGTGCTCGGCAGGGCGCTCAAGGGGGTCCGGCGTGAATCTCTCGAGATCTTCACCAAGGTGTACTGGCCTACCGGGAGCGGACCGAATGACCGCGGGCTCTCGCGCAAGCACATCATGGAGTCGCTCCACGCATCCTTGCGCCGACTCCAGACGGACTACGTCGACCTGTACCAGGCGCACCGCTACGACGTCGAGACGCCACTCGAAGAGACGCTGCGCGCCTTCGACGACCTCGTGCGCCAGGGAAAGGTGCACTACGTGGGAGTGTCCGAGTGGACCGCAGAGCAGATCGAGTCGGCGCTGCAGATCGCAGACGACATGGGCTTCGACCGGCTCGTCTCGAACCAGCCTGAGTACTCGCTCCTCTGGCGCGTCATCGAGGCCGAAGTCGTGCCCTTGTGCGAGCGCGAAGGCATCGGCCAGATCGTGTGGTCACCGCTCGCACAGGGCGTCTTGACCGGGAAGTACCGTCCTGGTGAGCCCCCGCCGGCAGGGTCCCGCGCGACGTCTGCCAACGGCAGCGGCTTCATCAGCGACCTTTTGACCGACGAGGTGCTCGAACCCGTCCAGGAGTTCGCCGCCCTGGCTCGCAGCGCCGGGCACTCCCCGGCTGCGGTCGCGCTCGCGTGGGTGCTCACCAACCCGAACGTCTCAGCGGCCATCGTCGGTGCGACGCGCCCCGAGCAGCTCCAGGAGAACGTGAAGGCTCTCGACGTCGAGCTGGAGCCTGAGCTGCTGCTCGCCATCGAAGAGATGCTCAACCCGGTGGTGAAGCGCGACCCCGCGCTGACCCAGAGTCCCCCGGGGCGCCCTTGACGACGCATCGCGAGGGAGATCTCGCCCGCCGGAGCGGCGGCGGATCCGGCCGACGCGCCCGCGACGACACCCAGCAGCGACGCAGGCAGCGGGTCGGCGCGTACGGCATCGCGCACGATGCCAACGGGCGCATCCTTCTCGTCCGGGCGGCGCCGTACCTCACGGTCGCCGGGCAATGGTTCCTTCCCGGGGGTGGGGTCGAGCACGGTGAGGCACCCTTCGAGGCGCTGCAACGCGAGGTCGCCGAAGAGACCGGTCTCGCTGTCCGCTCGGCGACGCTGCTCGGCGTCCTGTCGGACACGTGGCCGGTCCCTGGCGACACGTTGCTGCACAGCGTCCGCCTGATCTACCGGATCGACGGCTGGGACGGCGAACTGGTGCACGAAGCGTCAGGAACGAGCGATCTCGCGGAGTGGTTCGCCCGTTCGGAGCTGGTGGACGTGCCACTGGTGCGCTACGTGCACGAGGCGTTGGCGCGCTTTGGCACCGAGTCGGCTCACGGGTGGCCAGGCGGCGGCTGAGCTCGCAGCGCGCACCTCGGATGTGGGGTCCACGCGCCGCAACTACTCGCGTTGGCCAAGCTTGGCCACGGGTACCTCACCGGCCAAGCCCACCGAGACATCCAACGCAAGTGGTCCATCCGAGGTGACGTGTGCGGCACCTGCGGACGCCGGCGTCGCAG
>JAJYPY010000205.1 GCA_021794995.1 Actinomycetes bacterium
GAGCTGCTCGGTCCGCCGCGCAAGCACACTGGCGGGGAGGAGGTACACGACGTCGTCACAACGGCCGCGTAACATCAGCAACCGGAGCTTGCGCCCGCGGCATTTACACCAGATCTGGGGCGCCACCCTCGCGGTCCTCCTCGGGTTGAACGGGCTTCGGGTCAGCGAGGCGTGCGCGACCAACATCGAGGACCTCGGGATCGAACGTGGTCACCGGACGCTTCGGATCATGGGGAAGGGTGCCAAGCCGGCCGTGATCCCGCTCGTCCCGCGAACCGCCAGGACCGTCGACCTCGCGGTCGGCGAGCGGTCCTCCGGACCCATCCTGCGTAGGTCAGACGGCCTACGCCTCGACCGCCGGACCGCCCATCGTTGGGTGCGCTCGATCGGTCGGCGGGCAGGGCTCGGCCATGTCCATCCCCACATGCTCCGGGCGGCGTTCATCATGGCCGCCCTGGATGCCGGGGTGCCGCTGCGTGACGTCCAGATCGCTGCCCGCCACGCCGATCCCCGCACGACCACGGTGTACGACCACCGCCGCCAGGGGCTCGACCGCCACGCCGCCTACGTCGTCGTCGCCTTTGTCGCTGGCGGCTGACCGCTGACGGCCGCTGGTCGTCGCAGCTGGGCGGTACCGTAGGTCCATGGCAGGGTCAGAGATCGTGTTCGTGGTCGACGAGGCGCCCGAAGGCGGCTATGTCGCCCGTGCCGTCGGGGAGTCGATTGTCACGGAGGCCGACGACCTGGACTCGCTCCGGGAGATGGTCCGTGACGCCGTGGTCTGTCACTTTGACGGGGACGAGCGACCGAAGGTCGTGCGCCTCCATCTCGTCCGCGACGAACTCCTTGCCGTGTGAGGCTGCCGCGCGACGTCACCGGACGTGAGCTGGCGACCCTCTTGCGCCGACACTTCGATCGACTACGAGGTGGTGCGCCAGACGGGTAGCCACCTTCGCCTGGCCACCTCAAGGGGCGGGGAGCACCGGATCACCGTTCCGGCTGGCGGACCGCTTCGCGTCGGAACCCTCGCGGCCATCCTCTCCGATGTCGCCGAGCATCAGGGGATTACCAGAGCGGACTTGGAAGAACGACTGTTCGGCTGAATGTCGACGGTTGCTCCACTATCGCGGCCACATCGGTGCATCCGGGCGCCCCAGTAGGCCGGCTTCGCGCCGTCCGATCACGGGACCGCGCGGATGCGAGAAGTCAGCCACTCGGCGACCTCATGCTCGCTCCACGCGCCGCCAGCGACGTCAAGCATCACCCGTTCCGCCTCGTCGACCGACGGGTAGGGCGACCACTCGCGGTCGTTCAGCTCGATGAAGATCCGCAGGGCCACCCAGGCTGCCCGCTTGTTGCCGTCGGGCAGAGGATGATTCTTCGTGAGGCGGGTCATGAGAACCGCCGCCTTGTCGACGAAGTCGGGGTAGAGGTCGGTCTCACCCCATCCTGCCTGTGGGGCGTGGAGCGCCGAGTCGGCGAGGTCGAGGTTCGTGACCCGGATGGCCGTCTCGACGTCCAGGCCGGTCACCTCCGTCACGATGGCCAGATAGTCGGCGAGATCCAGGTAGTAGACGATCACCGAGCGAGGCGCTCGAGCAGCTCCCGGTCCTCTTTGATGATCCGACGGACTCTGGCCTTGAAGGCGGGGTCGCGACGACGGCGTTCGACCGCTTCGGCGAGCGCTCGGCGAACCGTCTCGTTGAGGCTCGTGCCCTCAGCCCGGGCCAGAGCTTCTGCGTCGGCTGCCTCCTCATCGGAAAGCCGCACCGTGAAGTTCTTAGGCATGGTGTCATGATACCACCACACCACGGTACCTCTGCGGCCGGCGCCCCTATCTGCGGACGAGTTCGCTCATCGACGCGTCCCAGTCCGCCGGGTAATCGCGCGCCGTGCCGCGGCGGCACCGCCGGGTCGGCCCCTCAGGCGTGGGCGCGCAGCGCCCGGGCGTACCACTCCCACGCATCGACAATTTCAGCGGGTGCCGCGCTTGGCGCCCAGCCGTTGACCACGCCGACGAGCGTCCAATAGCGCCCGACGCGGCGGTCGGTGAACGCGTCGATCCGGTCGGCGGTGCGACGGCGATCCTCCGGCGGTGTCGTACCGAGGGCTTCGAGGCGCTCCACGATCGCCAGCGCGTCGGAGGACCCCGGATCGATCCCGGCGCGGCAGGCAGGCCCGGCAAGCTCGCCGACAGCCTTGCCCACGTCGAACCGGGCGACGTCGGGCTCGGGCCCTTCGGTGCGGGCCCGCTCGGCCATCCGGCGGCTGACGGCCACGAACTCCGGATCGCGCAGCAGCTGCGCCAGCTCCACCCAGGCGGCAACCTGCTCGGCCGTCGGCTCCTCGGGCAGCTCGGGCGTGCTGATCCGCATCTTGTCGGCCACCGCGCTGGCGTCGTCGCCGAAGACGGCCTCGAGGTAGTCGTCGACGATGCGGCGCCGTGCCTCGGCGGTGAGGGTGGTGAGGTCGGACATGCGCTCGAGCTCCTGGGGATCGTTGGACACAGCAAAGGCGCGCAGGACGGCGCGCTGCAGGCGCAGCACGGCGATCTGGGCCTCCAGCGCGCGGGCGTGCGCGGCGGCTACGTCGACCAGCGACGCCTCGGCCGCGAGCACCCGCGTGATGTCGTCCAAGCCCACGCCAAGCTCGCGCAGGGTGCGAACGAGCCGCGCTTGGGCCACGGCCTCGGGACCGAACTGCCGGTAGCCCGAGGCCGTCCGCCCCGCCACCGGCAGGACGCCCGCGTCGGCATAGAAGCGCAGCGTCCGCACCGACAGCCCAGTCTTCGCCGCAAGCTGGCCAATCACCATGGGCACGATCATCGAGTCTCCACCAGGTGAAGAGTCAAGGGGTTCACCCGTTTCCGCCCAGCCGCTTCCCCGGACTCACCTATAAGAAACGGCCACTCGACGCGGCTCGGATGTCCCCGATGAACGACGCTCAGCGGAGGCGAAGGCGTCCCCGACCTCCGGCCTGGGGTCACACCACGCGGCCCTGCTTGTCCGCGGCGCAGCACAGTGACGACCCCGAGTGGGGTGTATGACATCCTGTGATACACTGGCTCTCATGGCAAGGGCGATCTCGGTCAGGCTCGA
>JAJYPY010000206.1 GCA_021794995.1 Actinomycetes bacterium
CGAGGAGGCGGCGCAGCAAGAGATCGCCGCGCAGGCCCAACAGCGGCTTGCACAGGCCAATGCAGAGCTCGCCGCCGCGCAGGCGACGGAGCAGAAGCTCGCGCAGCAGCACGCGACCATCTCCGGTCAGCTCGCGGCCGCCATCGCCCAGCAGCAGGCGCAAGCCGCGGCCGCGGCGGCGCAAGCACTGAGGAGCGCCGCGCCGGCGCCGCCTGCGCGTGCCGCCACCGCGCCGCCGTCGGCTCCCACGCCTGCACCCTCCGCCGCAACAGGCGCCTTGCCCGCGCTGAACCCCTTCCTGAGCTGCGTCATCCAGGCCGAGTCGGGGGGCAACTACCAAGCGATCTCGCCGACAGGGCTGTACATGGGGGCGTTCCAGTTCTCCCAGTCCACGTGGAACGACGCCGCGCAGCTCGCAGGGCTGCCGACACTCGTCGGTGTCCCGCCGTATAAAGCGTCACCGCGCGACCAGTGCCTGCTTGCGATCGCGCTGTACAACGCCGACGGCGAACAGCCGTGGTACGACCCCTGTCGCTCCTGAAGATCTCGGTCGCCCGGCCGAACGGGCGGCACCGGTGTGCGCGAGCGATCGACGGTCACATGCCGCAGATCGCATAGGGTGCCACCCATGCGTACCGGGGTGGCCGTCGTGACGGGGGCGACGAGCGGCATCGGCGAGGCGACGGCCACTCGCCTCGCCGCCGACGGATTCGACGTCGTGATCGGGGGACGGCGCGAGGAGCGTCTGCGTGCCGTCGCCGAGGCGATCGGGGCGCGCTGGCACGTGCTGGACGTCACGGATCCAGCTTCGGTCGACAGGTTCTGCGACGCCGTCGAGGAGTGCCGGGTCCTCGTGAACAATGCGGGGGGCGCGCTCGGTCTCGATCGGATCGCACAGGCAGACGAAGGCGAGTGGCGAGCCATGTTCGAGGTGAACGTGCTCGGGACCTTGCGCATGACCAAGCGCCTGCTCCCACTGCTCGAGGCGAGCGGCGACGGTCACGTCGTGAACGTGGGCTCCATCGCCGGCTACGAGCCCTACATCGGCGGCGCCGGCTACAACGCCGCGAAGTTCGCCGAACGAGCGCTCACCAAGGTGCTCCGGCTCGAGGTGCTCGGGCGTCCAGTGCGGGTGTCCGAGATCGATCCGGGCCTCGTACAGACCGAGTTCAGCACCGTCCGGTTCCATGGAGACGAGTCGCGCGCGGCGGCGGTCTACGAAGGCTTGACGCCCCTCAGCGCCATGGACGTGGCCGAGTGCATCGGGTTCGTCGTGAGCAGGCCCCCGCACGTCAACATCGACACGCTCGTCGTGCTCGCCCGCGACCAGGCGGGTGCCACCACGGTGCACCGCCGTTGAGCGCCGCCACGCCTCGCAAGGGTGATGCCGGCGCGATGTTGCGCGCGGTCTACTCCAAGGCCGACGAGCGCGCGGCCGCGCGGATCCACAGCATCCGCGACGCGCGTCGTGGCGCCCGGCGGCGGTTGCCGTCGGTGGTGTTCGACTACGTCGACGGAGCTGCCGACGATGAGGTCACGATGCAGCGCAACGAGGCGGCGTTCTGCCGGGTCACGTTTCGCCCGAAGATGGCGATCGGGCCGGTCGAGCCGCGACTGTCCACGACCGTGCTGGACCTCCCGGTCGACCTGCCCGTGCTGCTCGCACCGGGGGGCCTCATCCGACTGCTCCATCCCGACGGTGCTGCGGGGGCGGCGCGTGCCGCGGCATCGCGGGGAACGATCTCGGTGCTGAGCACCGTCGCAGGGAGCAGCATCGAAGATGTCACCGCCGCGGCCGCGGTGCCGATGTGGTTCCAGCTGTACGCGGCAGGTGGACGTAGCGAAGCCGACGCCCTCTGCGCGAGAGCCGCAGCCGCCGGAGTCGAGGTGCTGGTCGTGACCGTCGACACGCCCACGCTCGGCAACCGCGAGCGCGACGTCCGCCATGGCGTTGCTCCCCCGCTGCGGGTCGACGCGCACAACGCGGTCCCCCTCGGTGTCCAGGTCCTGGCACGTCCGCGGTGGGCAGCGCAGCTCGCGGCGACCGGACTCAGGCTGTCGCGGCGTGGCGCGGGTCCCGCGGGGCACGGCCAGGGGCTGCTCTCCGCGGTCGCGTCCCCGTTCTCGTGGGACGACGTCGCCCACTTCAAGGAAGGCTGGCGCGGCAAGCTCGTCGTGAAGGGCGTCCTGAGCGGCGACGACGGGCGCCGGGCGGTCGCCGCGGGAGCCGACGCCGTCATCGTGTCGAACCACGGCGGGCGCCAGCTCGATGGGGCGCCGGCGACCTTGGACGTGCTCCCCGAGGTGGTCGCAGCGGTGGGAGACACCGCAGAGGTGCTCGTCGACGGCGGCGTGCGCCGAGGCTCGCACGTCGTGGCGGCCCTGGCGCTTGGCGCGCGTGCGGTGCTCGTGGGACGTCCCTACCTCTACGGCCTCGGCGCTGCGGGCCAGCGTGGCGTCGAGCGGGTCCTCGACGTCATGGCGGCCGAGATGCGGCGAACGTTGGTCCTCTTGGGATGCCCTTCGGTCGGCGATCTAGGGCCGCAGTGGCTCGGGCCACCGGCACAGGGCGAGCGCTCGGGCCCCTGACGCCGGTCGCTCAGCGGTACGCGAAGCGCACCGCGTCGGATCTCCCGTGCTGCGTGGTCACCGTGATCGGGACTGTCGAGGGCCCCGATCCGAGGTTGGGCACCGTCGCGGTGCACGAGGTCTGTGACGAGCAGCTGGTCGGTGCCGCCTGGGGCCCGAAATAGGCCACGACTTCGCCATCGGCGCTGAAGAGGTTGGCGCCGCTCAGGATGACGCGCTGGCCCGGGCCACCCGCCGCAGGGTTCACCGAAGTGAGGCGGGGAGCGCCCGGCGAGGCGGTCGGTGTCGTGGCCGGCGCCGCCACCGCCGGTTGCGTGCCTGCGCCCGGCGCCGACTGCGTGCCTGCGCCCGGCGCCGACCCGGGGGAGGAGGAGGGGCTGGCCGAACGGCGGGACACCCCGTGCGAGGACTCGGGGCGCCGCGATGCCCCGCTCCTCGCGGTCACCGCCGTGTGCGAGCTCACCCCGAGCCCGAGTGCCAGTCCGCCGCCGGCCACGACC
>JAJYPY010000067.1 GCA_021794995.1 Actinomycetes bacterium
CAGTTCGCCGTTACGACCGCGTCGGGCCAGCGGGCGAGGCACTGGCCCCGGAACCAGGCGCGGGTGTCCGCCGGGGGTTCTGTCACCGCCCTGGACACGGCCGCGTCGTCCACCAGCCGCTCCATGCCGAGGCGCGCGTACAGCGAGCGCTCCGGGCGCAGGTCGTGGTACTGGAGGTCCAGCACCGACAGCCGGCTGTCCCCCCAGTCGCACCCGTGCCGTTCGCGGTAGGCCTCGAGGATCCGTCGCTTCGCCACCCAGTCGAGCTGGCGGTCGAGCCCCGACGCGTCGTGCTCCAAGCCGTGGAGGATGGACTCCCAACGATCGAGGACCTGCTCTCCGATCTGCTCGCTCCCGAGCACTGCGAGACCGTGGTGGTCCGCGTACTTGCGCGCCGTCGTGTACAGCTCCCACTGGATGGCGAGCGCGGTGGCCGTCGACCCGTCCGCCATCGCGAGCGGCCGGCCGAGGGAGAGGTCCGTCGAGACCTGGTGCATGGCACGCACGGGGTCGGCCGGGGTCAGGTCGCGCGGCGGTGCGACGTCGTCCTCCACCATGGCGAGGACGACCGCCGTCGTCCCGACCTTCAAGAAGGTCGCGACCTCCGAGAGGTTGGCGTCGCCCACGATGACGTGCAGGCGCCGGAACCGCCGCGGGTCGGCGTGCGGCTCGTCTCGGGTGTTGACGATCGGGCGCTTGAGCGTGGTCTCGAGGCCGAGCACTTCCTCGAAGAATTCGGCGCGCTGGGAGATCTGGAACGTGATCGACCCCCGGTCCAATGCCGCGGTCTCTGCACCCACCTTGCCCGCACCCGTGTAGATCTGCCGGGTCACGAAGTGCGGGACGGCCGCCGCGGCGACCTTGGCGAAGGGGACCGCGCGGTCCATGAGGTAATTCTCGTGGCACCCGTAGGAATTGCCCTTGCCGTCCGAGTTGTTCTTGTAGACGACGACGGGCGCCGACCCGGGGAAGAGGTGCGCCGCGGCCCGCATGGAGCGCCGGAGGATCTCTTCTCCGGCTTTGTCGTAGAGCACCGCCGACAGGGGGTCGGCGCACTCGGGCGAGGAGTACTCGGGGTGCGCGTGGTCGACGTAGTAGCGGGCTCCGTTGGTGAGGACGGTGTTGGCGAGATGGGTCTCGACGATGGGGGCGAGGGTGCCCTCGCGCGAGAAGCCGCGTGCGTCGTTGGCCGGTGTCTCGTCTTCGAAGTCCCAGCCGGTCCGCCGCTCGGCCTCTGTCGCGTAGGCGTTGACGAGCATCGACGATGCGGTGATGGGGTTTCCGTCACCTCCGGGCACGGTGATCCCGTACTCGGTCTCGATCCCGCAGACCTTGGCAATGGCCACGGATCGACCCTACCTGCTCCTCAGAGGTACTGGCCGGTACCGACGCGCTCGATCGCCCGGCCGCCCCGCCCGTCGCGGTCCTCGCTCATGAGGGTGCGCACGTACACGATGCGCTCGCCCTTCTTGCCCGAGATGCGCGCCCAGTCGTCGGGATTGGTCGTGTTCGGCAGGTCCTCGTTCTCCTTGTACTCCTGGCGGATCGACTCGACGAGGTCCGAGGTGCGGATCCCGGACCCCTCCCCCGCGATCTCGCGCTTGATCGCGAGCTTCTTGGCACGGCGGACGATGTTCTCGATCATGGCCCCGGATGCGAAATCGCGGTAGTAGAGGAGCTCTTTGTCGCCGTTCTGGTAGGTGACCTCCAAGAAGCGGTTGTCGTCGTCCGCGCGGTACATCTCGGCGACGGTCGCTTCGATCATCGCCTTCGCCGTCTTCTCGGGGTCTCCCCCGCCGAGGCGTTCGACCTCGTCGGCGTCCAGTGGCAGATCTGCCCGCAGGTATCTCCCGAAGATCTGCGCGGCGGCCTCCGCATCCGGCCGCTCGATCTTGATCTTCACGTCGAGCCGTCCGGGGCGGAGGATCGCCGGGTCGATGAGGTCCTCCCGGTTCGAGGCGCCGATCACGATCACGTCGCGCAACGCCTCCACGCCGTCGATCTCTGCGAGCAGCTGGGGCACGATCGTCGACTCCATGTCGGAGCTGATCCCCGTGCCGCGCGTGCGGAACAGCGAGTCCATCTCGTCGAAGAAGACGATGACGGGGACCCCCTCCTCGGCCTTCTCGCGCGCGCGCTGGAAGACGAGCCGGATCTGGCGCTCGGTCTCGCCGACGTACTTGTTCAAGAGCTCGGGGCCCTTGATGTTCAAGAAGTAGCTTCGGACGTTGTCGTTTCCGGTCGCCTCGGCCACCTTCTTGGCGAGCGAGTTCGCCACCGCCTTGGCGATGAGCGTCTTGCCGCATCCCGGGGGGCCGTACAGCAAGATGCCCTTGGGGGCGGGCAGGCGGTAGTTGCCGAACAGCGAGCGGTACAGGTACGGGAGCTCGACGGCGTCGGTGATGGCCTCGATCTGCGCGTCGAGGCCGCCGACGTCTGCGTAGGTGATGTCGGGGACCTCTTCGAGGACGAGCTCTTCCACCTCGGGGCGCGGCAGCTTCTCGATGATGAGCTGGCTGCGCGTGTCCATGAGGAGCGCGTCCCCGGCGCGCAGGCGCGTCCCGACCATCGCGTCGGAGAGCTCCACCACGCGCTCCTCGTCGGCGCGGGCGAACACGAGGACGCGCTGGCTGCCGTCCAGGACCTCCTTTAGGGTCACGACCTCGCCTGCGAGCTCACCGGGACGCACGAGCACGACGTTGAGCGACTCGTTCAGCACCACCTCGTCACCCTTGGACAGGCTGTCCGGGTCGATGTCGGGATGCAGCGACACGCGCATCTTGCGACCGCCGGAAAAGACGTCGATCGTGTCGTCGTCGTTCACCCCGAGGAACGTGCCGTACGCGGCGGGGGGCTGCGTGAGCTTCTCCACCTCCTCGCGCAGCGTGGCGAGCTGCTCCTTGGCCTGCTGGAGGGTGAAGGTCAGCTTCTCGTTCTGCGAGACGGCGTGCGCGAGCTGCCCCTTGGACTCGAGCAGGCGCTCCTCGAGTGCCTGGACCCTGCCGGGGCTTTCTTGGAGCCTGCGGCGGAGGGCATGCACCTCTTCTTCCGCCGCGTGAAGTCGGACGCGCAGCGCCTCGAGCTCAGGGGGGCTCTGCCCATGTGCGTCGTGTCCTCGATCGGGCGTCGGACTCACCTCCCGAATGCCGTCCCCGCAGCCTCTGGGTCCGCCTCCGCTCACCATACCGGTGCCGCGGTGGTGGCGCGCGGCAGATCACGCAGGGTTGGCGCCCCGGCGTACTAATCTGTCAACGCGGCTCGGTCGCGTCGTGACGCGGTTCGGGCACCCCCCGTTTCCTGCTCGACGGCTCCGGGGCATCGGCGAATTCGACCGTAGAGGGCAAGCCGGGATCTTGCCTGCATCGACCGAGAAAGGCGACGAATGAAGGTCTGGATAGACCAGGATCTGTGCACCGGCGATGGGCTCTGCGAGGAGATCGCGCCTGCGGTCTTCACCCTGCTGGACGACGGGCTCGCCTACGTGAAGGAAGGCGACGACGTGAAGAACGAGCCGGGAGGCTCCGCGGGCATGGCCCTCGTCCCCGAGGAGCTGGAGGACGCGGTCGTCGAGGCCTCCGAGGAGTGCCCGGGCGAGTGCATCTTCATCGAGCGCGAGTAGTCCCGGCGCTCGCTCACGCCTCGGGCTCGCCCGGCTCCGCCACCGCCACCTCGGCCGCGCCGCGTGCCAGCCGGCGCGCCCACGTGAGGAAGCCGGTGTGCGCCACCATGCGGTGGTCGGGGCGCACCGAGCGGGCTTCGACGTGCCACGTGCGGTGGAGCACCTCGGAGGTCTGGGCCAGCCCGAACGGGGCGGCGTCGAGCGCCCGCCGCAGCTCGGCGGTCTGGTTGATCGTCGGCAGGTACGAGAGCAGGATGCCGCCGGGCCGGAGCGACGCGGCGGCGTGCGGGAGGACCCGCCAGGGCTCGGGCATGTCCAAGACGATGCGATCGAGGGCGACCTCGTCGATCCCCTCGGTCACGTCGCGCCCCTCCACGCGGTAGTCGGCGCCGGGCCCGCAGAACGCGGCCACGTTGGCGAGCGCCCTCGCCGCGAAGTCGTCGCGCAGCTCGTAGCCGATCACCGACGCGCCCGCCCGCAGCAGGGCCATCGAGAGGGCGCCCGAGCCGACGCCGGCCTCGAGGACGCGCTGGCCGGGCCCGATGTCGGCGGCCAGGAGGATCGCCCCGAGGTCCTTCGGATAGATGACCTGGGCGCCCCGCGGCATCTTGAGGACGACGTCCGCAAGGGTGGGGCGCACCATGAGGTAGCGCCGGCCGGTCGAACCCGCCACGGTCTCGCCTTCGTGGAGCCCGATGATGTCGTCGTGGGCGACGACCCCTGCGTGGGTGTGGAACGTGCCACCGGGTACGAGCGTCAGGAGGTAGCGGCGGTCCTTTGCGTCCACGAGCAGGACGCGTTCGGCCGCAGCCACCGGCCCCTTCGAGCCTGAGTCGCCCATGGGGCGCCGCTACTCGGCGCTGGTGCGGTCCGGCTCACCCGGCGCGCGCACCGTCACGAGGTACCGCTCGCCGGGCTTGAGGTCGATGGTGGTGGACGCGTCGCCCGGCCGGCGGGCGCGACGGAGCAGCCAGGCCGCGCCGGCGAGCACGAACCACGCCCAGTGCTCCCCCGAGAGCCCGCGGCGCAGTCCCGTCCGGCTCGCCTTGCGCAGCAGCGCCTCGATCACGCGTCCCACGGCGGCTGTCGGCTCAGAGCCGGCGGATCTCGATGACCGATGACTTGTGCCGTCCGCGCCGCTTGCCCGCGAAATAGAACGCGGTCACGAGCGCCAGCCCCAGGGCGCCGGCGATCACGAGCGCGCTCGGGATCGCGGACTCGACGGTCTTCTCCCCCTCGCCGACCACCCGCTGGAATGCCGCCTCGAGGTCGGCGCGCGTGATGGGTCGGCCGTTGGTGGTCACGCTCATCGCTGGGTCCCTCCGTGCTCGATCTCGGTCATCCCCGCCGCGCGCACCTTCATGACCTGGTCTCGCGCCGCGTCCGGCGGCGCGCGGCGGGACCCTTGGCGATCCGCCACGCCGCCAGGACCCCGACGCCGACGGCGGCTGCCACCACGATGACATATGGCAGCCAGCTCAGGTTGCCTCCGAAGGTCCCGCCGGCCTCCTCTTGGAGCGCCCTGAGCAGGCCGACCAGGAGGAGGACCAGTCCGGCACACAAGGCGAGCGAGCCGACGATGCCGAAGAGGAGGTACCGGCCGAGTCCCTTCAGGGGCGTGAGGGTCTCCTGCTTGATGTACTGGAGGACGAGCTGGAGCGCGTCCGCGCCACTCTGGCGGATGCCGCCGTCGTCGGACGCCGGTCGCCCGAATCGAAGTCGTGCCACTCGCGCTCAGGCTCCTCTCGTGTGACGGCGGCCGGCGGCCACGCCCGGCGTCGCCGGCCAGCGCAATCCTCGCCCGGTGCGCTCCCCCGCTGCAAGCGGGCGTCTTGCGCCTCAGGCGCGCTCGGAGACCAGGTACGTCGAGCTGGCCCGCGCGACGACGGTCCCGTCGGCGGCCGCGAGCGTCGCCTCGGCGAACGCCACCCGGGCTCCTCCTCCCACCACGGTCGCCTCGCAGACGAGCTCTGCGCCGGGAGCGACCGGACGGAGGAAGCTGACCTTCATCTCGGCATTGGCGACCCGCACGTGACGACCCCGGGCGGAGGTGACCACCGAGGCGCCCATCGCCGAGTCGCAGCACGCGGCGACGAACCCTCCTTGCATGGTGCCGGCCGGGTTGGCAAAGCGCTCGTGGGCCGTCACCTTCCAGACCGTGCGGCCGGGTTCGGTCTTGTCGATACAGACCATGCCCAGGGTCAGGTCGCAGTTGGGCGGGACCTGGAGCTGCGCCGGCGTCACCGCCACGACGCTACTGGCCCAGTGGGTAGGGTTTCTCGGTGCCCCCCGCTCCCCCAGCCTCCCCCGCTCCCCCGCCCTCCGAGTCGCCTGCGGGGCGCCCTGCGAGCCCGGAGCGCGAGCTCGAGCAGCTCGGCATCAACGTGGTCCGCGGGCTCGCCATGGACGCGCCCGAGCGCGCGCGGTCCGGGCATACCGGGACCGCCATGGCGCTCGCGCCGCTCGCCCACGTCCTCTTTACGCGCGTGATGCGCTACGACCCGAGCGACCCGGAGTGGCCGGACCGCGACCGCTTCGTGCTGTCCAACGGCCACGCGTCGATCTTGCTGTACTCGATGCTCTACCTCTGCGGCTACGGCCTCACCCTCGACGACCTCAAGGCGTTCCGACAGTGGGGCTCCAAGACGGCGGGGCACCCCGAGAAGCGCCACGCCCCGGGGATCGAGATCACGACCGGCCCGCTCGGGCAGGGCGTCGCGAGCGGCGTGGGCATGGGCGTCGCGGAGCGGTTCCTGCGGGCCCGCTTCGGTGCCGACCTCGTCGATCACCAGACTTTCGTCGTCTGCGGCGACGGCTGCCTCGAAGAGGGCATCAGCCACGAGGCCGCGTCGCTCGCCGGGCATCTTGGGCTGGGACGCCTCGTCTACATCTACGACAACAACCACATCACCATCGACGGCCCGACCGAGCTCTCCTACAGCGACGACGTCCCCGGGCGCTTCGAGGCCTACGGGTGGGACGTCGACGACGTCGGGGAGGTCGCGAACGACACCGACGCGCTCGAAGCGGCCCTGCGGCGGGCGATGGCCGTCGAGGACAAGCCCTCGCTCGTGGTGCTGCGCAGCCACATCGGGTGGCCCTCGCCGCACCTGACCGACACGGCGAAGGCGCACGGCGAACCCTTCGGCGAAGACGAGATCCGCGAGACCAAGGCGATCCTCGGGCTCCCTCCCGACGAGAGCTTCTGGGTCCCCGACGAGGTCCTCGAGCTCTACCGCCGAGCCGTGCCCCGCGGCCGGGCGCTGCGCAGGGCATGGGAGGAGCGGTTCACCTCCTGGAACGGCGACCGCCACGCCTGGGACGCGGCGTGGGCCGGCAGGGGCCTGTCCGGATGGGAGCGCAAGCTCCCCGAGTTCGAGGTCGGTACGCAGGTCGCGACGCGTAAGGCCCTCTACGCCTGCATCAACGCGACCGCGGACCTGATCCCGGGTCTCGTGGCCGGGGCGGCCGACCTGACCGGGAACACGGGCGTCAAGCTCGACGGCGCGGCCCGCCAGTCCCCCGAGCATCCCGAGGGGCGCCAGGTCTACTTCGGCATCCGCGAGCACGCCATGGGGGCGATGATGACCGGAATGGCCCACCACGGGGGCGTCTTGCCGGTCGGCGGCACGTTCTTCTGCTTCAGCGACTACATGCGTCCGGCGGTGCGCCTGGCCGCGATGTCGCGCGCCCACGTCGTCTACTCCTGGACGCACGATTCGGTGGGGCTCGGCGAGGACGGTCCCACCCATCAGCCGATCGAGCAGCTGGCCTCCCTGCGGGCGATGCCCGGCCTCGTCGTCGCGCGCCCCGCCGACGCGAACGAATGCGCGCAGGTGTGGCGGGCGGCGGTCGACGCGACCGAGCCCACCGCCCTCATCCTCTCCCGACAGGACCTGCCCGTCCTGGCCCAGACCGCCGCGCGCGCCCCGGGCGGCGTCGCGCGTGGCGGCTACGTCGTGGTGGACGAGCCTGGTGGCGCCCGGACAGGACCACCGGACCTCGTGCTCATCGGTACCGGCAGCGAGGTCCACGTGTGCGTCGACGCCGCCGCGCTGCTCGCCGCCGAGCAGGCCGGTGCCGAGGCGGTGCGCGCCCGGGTGGTGTCCCTGCCGTGCTGGGAGTGGTTCGAGGCCCAGGACGACGACTACCGGCGCAGCGTCCTCCCTGCGGGCATCCCGCGGCTCGCCGTCGAGGCGGGCGCGTCCTTCGGCTGGGACCGCTACGCGGACGCGACGGTGGCGATCGACACCTTCGGCGCGTCGGCGCCGGGGGCCCGCGCCCTGGCGGAGTTCGGCTTCACGCCCGAGCACGTCGCCGAGCGGGCGCGTGCGCTCCTCGCGGCGCGCCGAGCCCACGACACGCACGACGCCCACGATGCCCACGGCACGCACGACGCCCACGACACGCACGAAGGAGGGCCGTCATGACCCGGTTGCACGACCTCTACGACCGCGAGGGCCAGAGCCCGTGGCTCGACGACATGCACCGCGAGTGGCTCACCGGCGGCCACCTGAAGGATCTGGTGGATCGGGGGGTGCGCGGCGTCACCTCGAACCCCACGATCTTTGCGAAGGCCATCGAGGCGACCGACGTCTACGACGAGCAGTTCCGCGCGCTGATGCGGTCGATGTCCGTCGACGACGCGTACTGGGAGATGGTGATCGCCGACATCCACGATGCGCTCGACGTGCTCGCGCCGGTCCACGAGTCGAGCGGCGGCGCCGACGGCTTCGTCTCGCTCGAAGTTGCGCCCGCGCTCGCCAGGGACACCGCTGGCAGCATCGCCGCGGCACGCGCCCTCCACGAGCGGATCGACCGGCCGAACCTGCTGGTGAAGATCCCCGGCACCGCCGAAGGGGTGCCCGCGATCCGCCAGCTCCTCTCCGAGGGGCGCAGCGTGAACGTCACCCTCATCTTCAGCCTCGCACGCTACGACGACGTCATGGAGGCGTACCTGTCGGGGCTCGAGGCGTACGCGGCGGGCGGCGCCGCGGACCTCTCGAAGGTGCACAGCGTGGCGTCGTTCTTCGTGAGCCGCGTGGACACCGAGGTCGACCGCCGGCTCGACGCGCTCGGCGCGGGCGGCGCCGCGGCCGCCGACGGGACCGCCGACCCCGAGGTGCTCGCACTGCGCGGGCGTGCCGCGGTGGCACAGGCCCAGATCGCCTACGAGCACTTCACGACCGCCTTCTCCGGGCCGCGCTGGGAGGCGCTCGCCGCGAAGGGCGCCCGCGTGCAGCGCCCGCTGTGGGCGTCGACGTCGACCAAGAACCCGAGCTACCCCGACTTGCTCTACGTCGACTCGCTCGTCGGTCCCGACACCGTGAACACCATGCCCGAGCAGACCCTCGAGGCGTTCGTGGACCACGGCACGATCGCGCGCACCGTCGACGCCGACCTCGCAAGGGCGCACCAGGCGCTCGAGGACCTCGCCCGCGTCGGCATCGACATGGCCGACGTCGGCGCGACGCTCGAGGACCAGGGGGTGAGCTCGTTCGCCAAGTCCTTCGACGAGCTCCTCCAGTCGCTCACCGACAAGTCGAACGCCCTTTCCTGACACCTGACCGCCCGCTCGGCCGCCACGTCGTCCCATTCCGCCGGGCGTGTGCTCGCGCGCTCCTCGCCTCACCTTCCTAGGATGGCGCCGGTGACCGCCCCCCTGACCGCCCCCCTGACCGCCCCCCTGACCAGCCCGCCGCAGCAGACCCCCCCGCTCGCCCTGGTGATCTTCGGGGCGTCGGGCGACCTCACGTCCCGCAAGATCCTGCCCGCGCTCGCCAACCTGGCCGAACGCGGACGCCTCGCCGAGGAGTTCACGGTGATCGGCGTCGCCCGCACCGAGTGGAGCGACGAGGAGTTCCGCCAGGTGGCGTTGAAGGACGTGCCCGACGCCGGCGAGCACTGGCGGGAGCTCGTCGAGCGCTTCCGCTACGTCCCCGGCGAGTACGCGTCGACCGAGACGTTCGACCGGCTGAAGGCGCTCCTCGCCGAGGCGGACCAGCGCTACGGCACGCACGGCAATCGCGTCTATTACCTCGCAACGATCCCCTCGGTCTTCTCGCTCATCGCAGACGCCCTTGCCAAGGAAGGCTGTAACGTCCCCGGCGAGGGCGGCGAGTTCGCACGCCTGGTCGTCGAGAAGCCCTACGGCAAGGACCTCGAGAGCGCCCTCGACCTCGACGCCGCCGTGCACCGGGCCTTCGACGAGGACCAGATCTTTCGCATCGACCACTACATGGGCAAGGAGACGGTGCAGAACGTCCTCGCCCTGCGCTTCGCCAACGCCGTCTTCGAGCCGATCTGGAACCGGCGCTACGTCGAGCAGATCCAGATCACCGTCGCCGAGAGCATCGGGGTCGAGCACCGCGGCGGCTTCTACGAGACCGCGGGGGCACTGCGTGACATCGTGCAGAACCACGTGATGCAGGTCCTCGCCCTCACCTTGATGGAGCCCCCGACCGGCATGGACGCCACGCACCTGCGCGACGAGAAGGTGAAGCTCTTGAAGGCCGTCGACATCCCGACCCCCGACGAAGCCGTCGACAAGGCGGTCCGGGGCCAGTACCGGGCCGGCGTCGTCGACCAGCTCGCGGTTCCCGCGTACCGGGACGAAGAGGGCGTCGCGAGCGACTCGATGATCGAGACCTACGTGGCGCTGCGCCTGCGGGTGGAGAACTGGCGGTGGGCCGGGGTGCCCGTCTACGTGCGCACCGGCAAGCGCCTGCCCGCCCGGGTCACCGAGGTGGCCCTCCAGTTCCACCGCGTCCCGTTCCTCGCCTTCGAAGGGGAGCTCGCCCGCCAGCTCCGCCCGAACACCCTGGTCCTGCGGATCCAGCCCAACGAGGGCATCAGCCTGCACTTCGGGGCCAAGGTGCCCGGCGAGGAGTTCCGCGTCCAGTCCGTCGCGATGGACTTCCTCTACGACACGACGTTCCACGAAGGGCGCGAGAGCGACGGCTACCCCCGCCTCCTGCACGACGCCATGTGCGGGGACGCCACGCTGTTCATCCGCACCGACGAGGTCGAACAGGCGTGGCGCATCGTCGACCCGTACCTCGAGGCGTGGGCCGAGCCCGGCGGCGGCGGCCTCCACTTCTATCGCGCGGGCACCTGGGGCCCCCACATCGCCGACCTGTTGCTCGAGCGCTCGGGCGACTCGTGGCGGATCCCCGAGCTATGAGGGCCGCGCCCCCCCTCCCCGGGCCCGGCGCGGCGGCACCCGCCGGCGAAAGCGGATGGAGCGCCGAGGCGGTCCTCGGGGCCCCCCACGACGAGCTCCTCGCCGCGGCACGCCGGGTCCGCGACCGTGCCCACGGCACCCGGGTCACGTACTCACCCAAGGTGTTCATCCCCCTCACGATGCTCTGCCGTGACCGTTGCGGCTACTGCACGTTCGCCAAGGCCCCGGCGCGCCTCTCCTCGGCGTACCTGTCGATCGACGACGTCCTCGACCTCGCGCGCGCAGGCCAGGCCGCGGGCTGCCACGAGGCGCTCTTCACCCTGGGCGAGCGTCCCGAGGACCGCTATGCGACGGCGCGGCGCTGGCTCGCCGACCACGGCTACGGCTCGACGGTCGAGTACCTGGCGGCCGCGTGCCGCGCGGTGCTGGAGGAGACCGGCCTCCTCCCCCACGCCAACGCCGGCGCGCTGTCCGAAGACGAGCTCGCGCTCCTCCGCCCCGTGACGGCGAGCCAGGGGATGATGCTCGAGTCGCTGCGCGCTGACCTCGACGCCCACCGCCGGGCCCCGGACAAGACCCCCGAGCGCCGGCTCGAGACGCTCGACGCGGCGGGGAGGCTCGCGATCCCCTTTACGACCGGGGTGCTCGTCGGCATCGGCGAGGACCGCCGCGACCGGGTCGCCGCCCTGGAGGCGATCGCCGAGGCGCACCGGCGCCACGGACATGTCCAGGAGGTGATCGTCCAGAACTTCCTGCCCAAGCCGGGCACCGCGATGGCCGCCCACGCGCCGTGCGCGCCCAAAGAGCTCACCTGGACGATCGCCGCGGCACGGCTCCTGCTCCCCGCAGAGATCCACGTCCAGGCGCCGCCCAACCTGTCCGACGACCTGGGCCCGCTCCTCGCCGCGGGCATCGACGACTGGGGCGGGGTGTCCCCCGTCACCGCCGACCATGTGAACCCGGAACGGGCGTGGCCCGCGCTCGACCAGCTGCGCCGGGCGACCGAGGCCGCCGGCCACACCCTCGCCGCGCGCCTCACGGTGTACCCCGCCATGGCCCTCGACCCCGAGCGCTGGCTGGACCCCGCGGTCCGCGCGGGCGTGCTCGACGCGTCCGACGCCGAGGGTCTCGCCCGAGAGGACCTGTGGTGCTCGGGGGG
This sequence comes from Actinomycetes bacterium, assembly GCA_021794995.1. Lineage (GTDB taxonomy): Bacteria > Actinomycetota > Acidimicrobiia > Acidimicrobiales > RAAP-2 > JAJYVT01. The sequence goes on from JAJYPY010000067.1 coordinate 11,962, forward strand.
TGAGGTCGCGCCCCCGGTGCTCGTGGACCTGCACCGGGTGGCGGACGGCGGCGGCGCACGCCGCGCACGCGCAGCCGCCGGGGGTGCAGCCGTCGGGGGCGCGGTCCGAGAGGTGCTCGACGGCGTCGCCCTCGGCCAGCAGGTCGGCGAGGACGAGATCGTGACGCTCTTCGGCGCCCGCGGTCCCGAGGTGCGCGCGGTCGCCGAGCTGGCCGACGACCTCCGCCGCCAGATCGTGGGCGACGAGGTCACCTACGTCGTCAACCGGAACATCAACTACACCAACGTCTGCACCTTCAAGTGCCGCTTCTGCGCGTTCTCCAAGGGTCCCCTGTCGCTCAACCTGCGCGGCGCGCCGTACCTGCTGGAGCTCACAGAGATCACGCGACGCGTCGTCGAGGCCGAGGCGCAGGGCGCGACCGAGGTGTGCCTCCAAGGCGGGATCCACCCGAAGTTCGACGGCGACTACTACGTCGACGTGCTCCGGGCGGTGCGCGCGGGGTCCGAGCGGATCCACGTGCACGCGTTCACCGCGCTCGAGGTGACCGAGGGCGCGCGCCGCCTGGGCGAGCCCCTCGCCGACTACCTCGCGCGCCTGCGCGATGCGGGGCTCAAGACCCTGCCGGGCACCGCAGCCGAGATCCTCGACGACGAGGTGCGCGCGGTGCTGTGCCCGGACAAGGTCACGACCGACGAGTGGCTGGAGGCGCACCGGTGCGCCCACCGCGTCGGGCTGCGCTCGAACGTCACCATCATGTTCGGCGCGGTCGAGCACCCACGGAGCTGGGCGCGCCACCTGCTGCGCACCCGCGAGCTCCAGCTCGAGACGGGCGGCTTCACCGAGTTCGTGCCGCTGCCGTTCGTCCACATGGCGTCGCCCATCTACCTCCAGCGGCGCTCCCGGCGCGGACCGACGTTCAGAGAGGCGCTCCTCATGCACGCGGTCGGCCGGATCGCCTACCGGGGCGCGATCGACCACGTCCAGGTGTCGTGGGTGAAGATGGGGGCCGAGGGCGCGCGCCAGGTGCTGGCGTCGGGCGCGGACGACGTCGGGGGCACCTTGATGGACGAGAACATCTCACGGGCGGCCGGGGCGAGCCACGGGCAGCGCATGGGCGTCGACGAGCTCGAAGCCCTGGTGGCGCCCCTCGGCCGGCCCCTCGTGCAGCGCACCACCCTCTACGACCGGCCCGCGGCGGCGGTCAGGTGAGCCCGGGCCCGCCGGTCCGTGCCGGCGAGGCTCCCGCGCCGCCGGAGCGACCCCCGCGCGAGATGATCGACGCGGCCTTCGCGCTCGTCGCCGAGCGGCGCGACCTGTCGGCGTCCCAGCGTGAGCTGGTGCGCTCGATGCTCGGGACGGTCTGGGAGCTCGCGCACGAGGGCAGCGACGTCGGGGACCTGAAGATCGCCGACGCGGCGCTCGCGGAGATGGCCGAGG
>JAJYPY010000068.1 GCA_021794995.1 Actinomycetes bacterium
GCATCTGTGACGGGGCCGTGCCCGACGAGCTGGTCGAGGCGTGCCTGGCAGCGTTCGGGCCCACGGGGTACGTCGACATGGTGCTCACCATCTCCGCCTACGTGATGGTCCCGCGGGTGCTCGAGGCGCTCCGGGTCCCCCTGGAGGCGACACTCGCCTGACGCGCGCCGCGCGCGCTCGGTGTGGGCGCCCCGAGCGGGCGTCAGCGACCGGGTGTCCCCGCGTGGAGGGCGGCGGTCGCTCGCACCCACGCCTGGGCCCCTCCTTGGAGGAGGTCCCACGGGCTGCCGAGGGGTGGCGTGTAGGACAGGTCGACGTCGCTGAGCTCGTCCACCCTGAGCCCGCAGAAGAGCGCGGCCGCCGCGACGTCGATGCGCTTGGCGACCTCGGCGTGGCGGTGGCCGACGAGCTGCACGCCCAGGAGCCGGCCGGAGCCGAGGTCACCCGTGGTGCGCATCCGCACCCGGTGGCTGCCCGGGTAGTACGCCTTGTGGTCGTCGCCCTCGAATTCGACGGTTTGCGGGTGCAGCCCGGCCGACGCGGCCTCGGGCGCGCGGAGACCGGTCCGGGCGGCCACCATCTCGAAGACCTTGACGACCTGGGTGCCCAGGCTGCCGGCGAAGTGCCGGGTGCCGCCGATGGCGTTCTCGCCGGCGACCCTGCCCTGCTTGTGGGCGGTCGTCCCGAGCGGCAGGTAGGTGTCGCCGAGGAGCCGGTGGTGGGTGACGGCGCAGTCGCCGGCGGCAAAGACGTCGGGGAGGGTCGTGCACATCGTCCGGTCGACGACGATGGCCCCGCGGGTGCCCAGCTCGGCGCCCGCCTCGGCCGCCAGCCCCGCGTCGGGCCGGACCCCGACGACGACGAGCACCATGTCGGCGACCACGGTCACGCGGTCGCCCGACGTGTGGCGTGCGTGGACTTCGAGGCCGTCCGCCGTGCGTGCGATGCCCTCGACGGCGGTCGCGGTGCGGACGTCGACCCCGTGCCCGGCCAGCTCGTGGCGGACGAGGCCGCCGAGTGCCGGGTCGACGGTGGGCAGGACTTCGGGGAGCTGCTCGATCTGGGTGACGGTGAGCCCGCGGGTGACGAGCGCGTCGGCCATCTCGAGGCCGATGTAGCCGGCGCCGACGATGACGGCGTGCGACGGGCGCTTCTCTTCGAGGGTCCGCACCACGGCGAAGGTGTCGTCCATCGAGTGCAGCAGGTGGACACCGTCGTCGGGCCCGAGCGCGCCCGGGCCGGCGAGGCCCTCGATCGGCGGTCGCACCGGGACGGCGCCCGTCCCGACCACCAGCGCGTCGTAGGCGAGAAGCTCCTCGGTCCCGTCGGGTAACCCGAGCACGAGCGTGTGGGCGCGGGCGTCGATCCGGCGCGCGACCGTGTCGAGGCGCAGGGCCAAGCCGGCCGCCTCGAGGTCGGAGATCGTGCGGTGGGCGAGCGATCGCCAGTCGGGCACCTCGCCCGACACGTGGTACGGAATGCCGCAGATGGAGAAGTTGGGGTAGCGATCCGCCACGACCACGGTGACGTCGACCCCGGGATCGAGCTCGCGCGCCCGCAGCGCCGCGCTGATCCCCGCGTCGCTTCCTCCGACGGCCACGAGGTGCATTCAGGCTCCCCCCGCCCGCCGCGCCCGCCGCGCTCCCCGCGCTCCCCGCGCTCCCCGCGCTCCCCGCGCCCGACCCCGCCCGGTGCTCATGGCACCTCTGCGGCGATCCGGGAGGCGCCGCCCACCGTCGGATATCGCCGGCGGGCCCACAGCGCGGCGTACACGAGCGCGACGAGCACCGGCACCTCGATGAGCGGACCGACCACACCCGCCAGCGCCTCTCCCGACGTGACGCCGAACACGCCGATGCACACCGCGATCGCCAGCTCGAAATTGTTGCCGGCGGCGGTGAAGGCGAGCGTGGCGGTCCGCTCGTAGGGGAGGCGCAGCGCGCGGCCGAGGGAGAAGGAGCCGACCCACATGACGGCGAAGTAGCCGAGCAGCGGGAGGGCGATGCGGGCGACGTCGCCGGGACGCGCGGCGATCGTGTGCCCCTGGAGGGCGAAGAGGATGACGATCGTGTAGAGCAGGCCGTAGAGGGCGAAGGGCCCGAGCCGGGGGAGCAGCGTCTCCTCGTACCAGGCGCGGCCCTTTCGGCGCTCCCCGATGGTGCGCGTGAGGAAGCCCGCGACGAGCGGGACGCCCAGGAAGATGGCGACCGTCTCGGCGATCGTGCCGATCGAGAAGTGCAGCCCGACCGTCGAGAGCCCGAGCCACCCCGGCAGGACGCGGAGATAGAAGTACCCGAGGAGGCTGAAGGCGACGATCTGGAAGAGCGAGTTGAGCGCGACGAGGACGGCCGCCGCCTCGCGGTCCCCGCACGACAGGTCGTTCCAGATGAGCACCATGGCGATGCAGCGGGCCAGTCCCACGATGATGAGCCCGGTCCGGTACGCGGGGAGGTCGGGAAGCAGCAGCCACGCCAGTGCGAACATCACGGCCGGTCCGACGACCCAGTTGAGCACCAAGGAGGAGACGAGCATGCGGCGGTCGCGGGTCACCGACGTGAGCCGGCCGTAGCGGACCTTGGCCAGCACCGGGTACATCATGACGAGCAGGCCGACGAAGATCGGGAGCGACGTCCCGCGGGTCACCTGGATCGCGTCGAGGTGCCGGTTGAGGCTCGGCACCCCGCGCCCGAGGCCGATGCCGAGCCCCATGGCGCACAGGATCCACAGCGGCAGGTACCGGTCGACGAACGACAGGCGCCGGGTGACGGACGGCTCGGACCCTGTGGTCGCGACGGCCGCCGGCTCGGTGAGGGGTGCGACCGGGCTAGCGGGTCGCGACATGCACGTCCGGACCGGGTGCGCAGCACGCCGGGGCGCCCGTGGGTGCGCAGCACGCCGAGTCCTCCGGCTCCGGGCCCCCCAGCCCGTGGCCTTGCATCTCGACGTCGGCGAGGACGGCATAGATCTCCCACGGTTCGCCGTCGGCCCCGGCCACCCAGACCTTGTCCTGGAGGGCGTGGCAGCACGCCACACCCTCTTCGGTCGCCGTCGCCAGCCCCTCGGCGCGCAGACGGTCGGTCGCGTCCGTCACGTCGTCGGGCGTTGCCACTTCGACACCCAGGTGATTGAGCGAGCCCGGCTCGCCGGCAGGGTTCTCGATGAGGACGAGCTTGAGGGGCGGGTCGGCGATGGCGAAGTTGGCGTAGCCGGGCCGCAGTTTGGCGGGCTCGGCGGCGAACAGCTTCGAATAGAAGGACACCGCCGCGTCCAGGTCGGCGACGTTCAGAGCGAGTTGCACGCGTGACATGGGAGCCTCTGGCTAGCATTGAGTAAGATCGATACATCGAGCATAGACAATGTATCGGTGGATGTCAATGGGAGGTGGCGGTGGACGCGCAGTGCAGGCCCACGATCGAGGTGGCCGAAGATGCCTGCTGCCCGTCGATCTTCCATTCGCTCCTCGACACCGACGCGGCCGGTGCGCTGGCCCGCGGGTTCCAGGCCCTTGCGGACCCCGCGCGGCTGCGCGTCCTGTCCATGCTGGCCGAAGCCCCGGGCGGTGAGGTCTGCGTGTGCCATTTCGTCGAACCTCTCGGCAAGTCCCAGCCGACCGTGTCGCACCACCTCAAGGTCCTGACCGAGGCGGGTCTCGTGCACGGCGAGCGACGGGGCAAGTGGGTGTGGTACTCCCTCGACCGGGCACGACTCGCCGAGCTGCGAGCGGCGATCGACGCCTGAACGCGAGGGATCAGCCTGCGCAGCCGACCTTCTTCGCGTACTGGGCGGGCGACGACCTGTAGAGCGCGACGGCGGACGGATTCGACTTCGGGAGGTCGAATTGGAAGCGGCCGTCCACGTAGAACCACGTGTCGGTGAGCTGCACCCCGTCGATCGCGTAGTGGACGAACCACTCGTGGCCGGGGCCGCGGGTGACGCCCCACGTGTCGGGCTTTGCGCCGGAGGCGTTCGGGCACTCCTTGTGCCGTGCCACGAATGTGGCCTCCGAGATGATCGCGCGGCTCGCGGCGTCCCAGCGTGCGTACACAGCGGCGTCCTTGTTCTCGGCGTAGTCGTTGTTGAAGGTCCGCGCGATGCGCAGGAGCGCCGCGCTCGTCATCGGATCGTGCGAGGAGGCCTTGTGCGGCCGCGTGGCAGGCGACCCCGATCCTCCCCCCGCCGCGCAGCTCGCGCTCGCCAGCGCGACCGTTGCGAGCACGGCGAGCGCGGCGGCCCGGGCTCCCACCCGGCGGCGCACCATCACGTCTCAGCCTCGTCGAGGAGCTCGACCGCGCACCGCGCCCCTGCGGACTGCGCCGCCCGCGCCAAGCGCCGGTCCGCGGTGACCACGGTGGCACCGAGCGCCTCGGCGAGAGAGAGGTAGGCGGCGTCTTCGGGGGCGAGGTCCGGTCCGAGCTCCCAGATGCGGGGGAGCAGCACCGGTGTCCAGACCCGCTCGATCGCAAGGTCGCAGAGGTCGCCGATCGCCATCGCGGCCCGGCGCCCGTCGATCCGACCGGCGGCGAGCGCGGTGCGCACGACTCGGACCACCTCGAGGTCGACGATGCCCGGTGCGAAGAGCTGCTCGCCTGCGAGCCGCGCCCGGGCGATGTCTCCGTCGTCGCCGTCGTCGGCCAGGGCGGCCGCCACGACCGACGCGTCGAGCACGATCACCGCGACTCTCGGCTGCGTCGCACCACGCCACGGGCAAAGGACAAGGGCACCGAACCGCCGCTGCGCTCCCCGGCGCGCGCCAAGACCTCACCTACGTCCGGGCGGCGCACCGCGTCCACCAGTCGGGCGAGCAGGTACTCCTGCAGGGACTGGCCGGCGCGCGCGGCCCGTCGACGGAGCTCGGCGTGCACACCCTCGGGGACTGTCTTGACCTGCACACTCGGCATATCACAGGTTAGCGCCATATTGGCGGGACGACATGCATTGTGGCGCCAACTCCGCGGCGCAGGTGCCGGCGCCCCCCGGCACGGCTGAGCGGCCCCGGCGCACCCTGGCAAGATGACGCGGTGGACGCTGCGAGCCCCGAGCCGGCACCGGTCGTCGCCGCCGTCGTGTTCCCCGAGCGCCTGGCGCCGGGGTTGGCCGAGGACCTGGGGAGGCGGGCCCACGACGCCGGGCTCTCCCTCGACGTGCGCCTCGTCGGGTGGGCGGACGACCCGGCGGTCCGGCGGGCCAAGGGCCGGGGCGACCGCTCGCAGGCGTGGATCCGCGCCCACGAGCCTCCCCTTCGCGACGACCAGCGGGCGGCGCTCGCCGACGCCGGCGTAGCGCTGGCGTCCGAGATCCCGATCGACCTGGTCGCCCTCGCGCCGCGCCTGCGCTTCGTCCAGGCGACCTCGGCCGGCGTCGAGCCGCTCATCGGTGCTCTGAAGGGCTCGGGCGTCCGGCTGGCATCGGCGGCGGGGCTCTCCGGCGCCAAGGTCGCAGAGTTCGTGATGGCACGTCTCCTCCAGGTCTGGGCGGACCTGCGCACGATCGAGGCGCTCCAGCGCGGCCGCCGCTGGGCGCCCGACGAGGTGACCACCGAAGCGATCGGTGGCCGCAGCGTGCTCGTCGTCGGGACGGGCGGCATCGGAGAAGCGGTGGCGCGGCGGGCACAGGCGTTCGACCTGCGCTGCATCGGCGTGCGCCGCCGCCCCGAGCTCGGCGCACCCGCGGGATTCGCACGCGTCGTCGGGCCCGGCGACCTCGGCGCGGTCCTCCCTGAGGCTGACGCCGTCGTCATCGCCGCGCCGGCCACCGCGAGGACCGCGGTGCTCGTCGGGCCCGTGCAGCTCGCTGCGATGCGGCGCGGCGCCGTGCTCGTCAACGTGGCACGGGGCTCCCTCGTCGACGAGGATGCCGTGGTCGCCGCGCTCCACTCGGGTCACCTCGGCGCGGCGGTGCTCGACGTCATGCGCAACGAACCGCTCAGTCGCAGGAGCGCTCTGTGGCGGGCACCGAACGCGTACCTCTCGCCCCACATCGCCAACGACTGGCGCCCCGAGTACCTCGATGCCGTGGCGGAGCGGTTCGTGGAGAACGTGGCTCGTGACGCCAGGGGCGAGCCGCTGCGCAACGAGGTCGACCTCGACGAGGGGTACTGAGCGGGTCGGCGGGCGCGCCGTCAGGAGTCGTACCCGAGGCCGGCCCGGTCGAGGAGGCGGAGCCACGCGTTGCGCCGCCCGCCGTGCGTGTCGGCGCGCGCGAGCGACCAGCGCGTCGCCTGGATCACCGCCCAGGCGAAGGGCTCGGGCGGGAACGGCGTCGGCTTGGAGCGCACCATCTCGAGCTCGGTGCGCTCGGTGCGCCGGCCCGAGAGGAGGTCGACCATGACCTGGGCGCCGAAACGGCTCGCGCCGACCCCGAGCCCCGTGTACCCCGCGGCGTAGGCGACGCGCCCGCCCAGCGCCTTCCCGAAGAACGCACAGAAGCGCCCGCAGGTATCGATGGCGCCGCCCCAGCGATGGGTGAACGCGACGTCGGAGAGATGCGGGAACGTGTCGTGAAAGTGGCGCGACAAGGTGAGGAACGTCGCCGCGCGCTGGTCGTACTCGGGGCGCACCTTGCGGCCGAAGTGGTAGATGGCGTCCCACCCGCCCCACAGGATCCGGTTGTCCTCGGTGAGGCGGTAGTAGTGGAACCGGTTGCCCGCGTCCGAGATGCCCTGGCGCCGCCGCCACCCGATCGGCGCGAGCTGGTCCGCGCTGAGCGGCTCGGTCACGAGCACGTGGTCGTAGACGGGCACGATCCGGGCGCGCACCCGACCGAGGAAGGGGTCGAACGCGTTCGTGGCGAGCGCGACCCTGTCCGCGTGCACCCGGCCACCGGGCGTGCGCAGCTCGACGTCTCGCGGCGCGACGCGCGCACGCCGCGACCGTGACATCGAGACGACGGGGGAACGCTCGAAGAGGCGGACGCCCGCGTCCAGGCACGCGGCGCGCAGCCCCCACGCCAGGCGCGCGGGATTGACGAGGGCGCAGCCGTCTTTGTCCCAGATGCCACCCAGATAGGTGGGGGAGGCGACCTCGGCCGTGAGCGCCTCACGGTCGAGCCAGCCCGCAGGTGGCTCCCCCTCGCCGCGCAGCTCGGCCAGCTGCCACGGAGCGGTCGCGACCGTGAGGTCGCCGGTGCGCTCCCAGCCGCAGTCCACCCGGTGCGCGGTGACGAAACGCTCGATGGCGTCCAGGTTCTCCCTGCCGAGCCGCTCGAGCTGCGCGTAGCTGTCGGGAAAGCGGGAGCGGCCGTTCGCCTCCCCGTGGGTGAGGCTCGCCGCGCAGAACCCGCCGTTGCGTCCGGACGCGGCCCACCCCACGCGTTCGGACTCGAGGATGACGACGTCGAGGCCGGGGTCCGCCTCTTTGGCGAGGAGGGCGGTCCACAGGCCGGTGAACCCCGCGCCGACCACCGCGAGGTCCGCGCGCAGGGTTCCGGCGTGAGCCGGCTCGGGTGCGGGCGCCAAGGGATCGTCGAGCCAGAAGCTCACGGGCTTGGCCGCGGAGAGCCGTCCCTCCATCCATGCGGCGCCGTGTCGGCGCAACGCGGGCACGATCGCTCACGTTACGCCGATGGTGCCCGGGGGGCTCGCTCCCCGTCGGAAGCCGCGGCGCCGCCGGGCGCTCGCGCGTTACCCGACGAGGGACTCCACGTGCTTCACCAGCTTGTCCTCGATCTCGAAGTTCCACGCGGTCTCGCCGACGTCGACCAGCAAGAAGAGCTCGGAGATGAGCAGGGTCTCGACGGCGGCGACCGCGAGGTGCTCGACCCACTTGCCGATCCCGATGCGCACGGTGAAGTCGTCGGGCCCGCCCGAGACGAGGATCGACAGTGCGCGGTCGGCGTCGACGATGCCCCGCAGGAACCCGCCCTTCTTCGCCTGCAAGAGCGTGCCGTGTGTGCTCGGCGTGGAGCTCTGCACGCTGAAGCCGTCGGACTCGAGGTAAGAGCCGATCTTCTGCTGCAGCTGGGCGAGGTCCGTGCCCTTGCCCTGGAAATGCAACACCTTCTCGCCGATCATGGCGACCTCCTGTGGGGTCGGGGCGCGGGCGAGGTGCCCGTCGCGCGGTGGTCCCTCGAGCGATGCTACGCCGCAGCTGCGACGAATCGCCCGCGCGCGCCATGTCGCGCGCACCATGCGGCGTGCCTCACCAGCGGGAGCGGCGTGGTCCCGTGAAGGCGACCACCGCGCCGACGATCACGACCACCGCGCCGACGACGAGCGCGCCGATCCCGCGCGCGGTGTGCTTGCCGGTGGAATGCGCGAGATAGCCCGGGAGAAACGTCGGAAGGGCGTGTGCCGGCTGCGTGAAATAGAGCACTCCGGCGATCACGATCAGGGCCCCCACGATCATGAGGACCGCCGCCAGCACTGCGCGCATCGCCGCCTCCCGCCCCGGGCTGCGCCCTCGCGCCTCTGCGCGCCCGTACGCCGTGCGCCCTACTCTTCCACACGACGGGCGGACCCGTGCCCCCCGTGCGCCGCGGCCCCACGCATCGAGCGCGCCGACCGCCTAACCTCCTCCCAGCCATGACCTCGACCCCGGACCGTACGGCGCAGGATCCGTGGCCCCCACTGTCCGCGGGCCTCTCGAACACGCACCCGGCGCTGCGCTACTGCTGGCATCCGGTCGCCAGGTCGGCCGACGTGGCTGACCGTCCGCTGCGCGTGCTGCTCCTCGGGGAGCCGTGGGTCCTCGCACGCCTCGGTCCGACAGGTGAAGTCCGTGCCTTTGCCGATCGCTGCCCGCACCGCCAGGCTCCCCTTTCCATCGGATCGGTCGTCATGCGCCCGGCGTGGGCGGCGACAGCGCCGCCAGAGCCGGCGCTGCGCTGCGCGTACCACGGCTGGTGCTTCGGGGTCGACGGGCGCTGCGTCGACATTCCGGCCCTGGGGGTCTCGACCCCCGCACCCGGTGCCCCCGCGCTCGCGCCCGGCGCCCCCGCCAGCGCGGCCGCATCGACCGCCCACATCCCACCCCGGGCCACGCTGCGCGCCGCGCACCGCGTCGCCGAGCGTCACGGCATGGTCTTCGTCTGCCCGACAGCGCCGCCCCCCGGGCTCGACGACGAAGCCGCCGCGACGTTTGACGCCCTCCAGGCGCTCCCCGACATCGACGAAGCCGGCGACCCGAGCTTCATGCCCGGCGACCTCCCCGTCATGCGGGCGAACGCGTCGGCCGGGCTGCTCGCCGACAACTTCTTGGACATGGCCCACTTCCCCTTCGTGCACGCGGCGACCTTCGGGGCCGAAGATCCCGTCGTCCCCGCGATGCACGTCGAGCGCGACGCCACGGACCCGAGCCGTCGCTGGTCGTTCACCGCAACGAGTGAGCATCCCTTCTCCAACAGAGAAGACCCGGGTGTGGCCCAAGGCATCCGCGCGCTCGTCCAGCGGCGCCGCGTCACCTACCGCGTGCACGCACCGTTCCATCTCGTGCTGCGCCTCGACTTTCTCGACTCGGGCGGGTCCAATGTCATCGGCTTCTTCCTCCAGCCCGAGACCGAGGACCGCTGCCGCATCTTTTCGACCATCTGGCGCGACGACCTCGGCCACGATCCCGGGCGCATGGCGAGCGCCGTCGACTTCGAGGTGAAGGTGATCGAAGAGGACCTCGGCATCCAAGAGGCGTACGACGTGCGCGCGCTGCCGCTCGACCCGACGGTCGAAGTGCACACGCGCGCCGACCGCACGACGCTCGAGCTGCGCCGCATGCTTTCGGACGTGGTGGCGGCCGTGCACGCGGCGACCGTCCCGGCGCGCCAGCACCCGGGAGGTGCCACATGACCGGCGGTGTCCTCGTCGTCGAGCATCCCGTCGTCACGCACCGCCTCGCGGCGCTGCGTGACGAGGCGACGCAGAGCGCGGCGTTCCGCATCCTCGTCCACGAGCTGTCGACGTTCGTGGCGTACGAAGCGCTGCAGGACCTGAGGACCGAGCGCACCACGGTGCACACGCCGGTCGCGCGCGACGCGCCGTGCACGAAGGTCGCAGAGACGGTGCTGCTCGTCCCGATCCTGCGCGCCGGGCTCGGCATGATCCCCGCCGTCCAGGACCTGCTGCCCTTCACCGAGGTCGCCCACGTCGGTCTGCGCCGCGACGAGAAGACGCTGCGATCCGAGGTCTATCTCGACCGCGTGCCGCGCGACCTGAGCGGCCGGCGGGTGGTCGTCTGCGACCCGATGCTCGCGACCGGAGGGTCGCTCGCCCAGGTGTGCGAGCTCGTGGTGTCCCGCGGGGCGGCGCAGGTCCAGGCCCTGTGCATCATCGCGTCGGTGCCGGGTGTCGAGCGGTTCCGCCACGCGCATCCGGACCTTCCCGTGGCGTGCTGTGCGATCGACCCCGAGCTGAACGAGCATGGGTTCATCCTCCCGGGCTTGGGCGACGCGGGCGACCGGCTCTTCGGTCCTCCCGCCTGACCTCTCCCGCCGGGCCCGACTGCGCGCGCCGCGACGTGGCGGCGCAGCGCGTGCGCGCGCCGGCTACCCGGCCGGGACCGTCGTGGTCGTCGTACCCGCCGGGGCCGTCGTGGTCGTGGTGGTCGTCGCAGCCGACGGTGTCGTGGTCGTGGTGGTGGTCGCAGCCGACGGTGTCGTGGTCGTGGTGGTCGTCGCAGCCGACGGTGTCGTGGTCGTGGTGGTCGTCGCAGCCGACGGTGTCGTGGTCGTGGTGGTCGTCGTGGAGCTGGTACTGGTGGTGGGCGGATGCGGACGTGTCGTGGTGTGCCGGTCGGTGCGCACGTCGGACGGTCCCGCCGACGTGAGCCCGTAGGGGGGCGGGTTGGTCGGTGAGCTCCTTTGCGCTGTGAAGGGATTGCGGGGCCTGCCCGCATGGCTGGCGCCGAGTGCCAGGAGCACGACGAAGGCGGCCATCGCCGCCCCTGCGGCACCGACGGAGCCGACGAAGACCGGCTTTGCGATCGCGGCGATGCGCTCGCGCCGGCGTTCGGTCCGGCGCCGGCGTTCGAGCTCGGGCGTCAGCGAGCCGCGCTCGTCGAGCCACGACATGAGGGGGGACGAGAAGTAGACGGCCCCCTGCCAGACGACGAGGGCGAGGAGCAGGAGCGTCGCAGACGTGGTGGCGGCGAGGGCGCCCGCGGCGCTCCACAGGATGGCGGCGAGCGCGAGCTCCGAGCGCGCCGCAGCGATCGCCGCCCAGAGACGGTGCTCGTCGCCGCTCTTGGGGGTGCGCAGGAACACGCCCTCCCTGCGGCTGAGTCCCTGGATGCACGCCAGCGCCACGGTCCAGGACAGTGAGAGCCAATTGACGAAGGCGAGCACGGAGCGGCGGTAGGAGATGCCGGTCCGCTCGCGCAGCGCCCAGACGGCCCGCAGCAGGCCGGTGCCCAGCAGCGCCGCGGGCAAAAGGATGGTGGGCCCGACCAGCGGGCGCAGGGCGACCGTCGTTCCCGAGAGCAACAGGGCGGCCACGACGACGAGCACGAGGGTGAAACAGAGGTAGATCAGGTCGTTCAGCCACTGGAAGGCGCCGATCAGGTAGTCGAGCCGCTGGGGAATCGACAGGTGGTTGCCCTCGGAGCGGTCCCAGGGCATGAGTGTGCGCCAGTGGCGGCGCAGGATCTGCATCCCGCCGAAGCACCAGCGGAACCGCTGGCTCTTGAGCGACGAGAAGGTGAGGGGCATGATGCCGCGGCCGTAGGTGCGGGGGAGGAAGAGGCCGGAGTACCCCGCGCGAAGGAGGCGAAGCGACGTCTCGGCGTCCTCGGTGATGCACCACTCGTCCCATCCCCCGAGGGCCTCGAGCGCCGAGCGCCGCAGCATGCCCATCGTGCCCGCAAAGATGATCGAGTCGCGCTCGTTGCGAGAGGGCATCGCCGACGCGAAGAAGTAGCGGTACGCGTCGTAGCACGCGGTGAGGTAGCGGTTCCCGCGAAAGTCCCGGTAGTCCTGGGGCGTCTGGACGAACGCGACATCGGGGTCGGAGAAGTAGCCGACGGTCTCTTCGAGCCATCGGGGATCGACGAGGTAATCGGAGTCGACGACGGCGATGATCTCTGCCCGCGGGTCGGTGTAGGTGCTGAGCGCGAGGTTCAGCGCGCCCGACTTGTACCCGGGCCAGGGGTCCACGTGCACGAACGTCACTCGCGGGCGGGTGGCGCAGTAGGCCTCGACGGGCCTCCACACCGACGCGTCGCTCGTGTTGTTGTCCACCACGACCACCTCGAAGTCGGGGTAGCGCAACGCCTCCACGGCCTTGATCGTCTCGATGAGCATGTCGGCCGGCTCGTTGTAGGTCGGGATGTGGATCGACACCATGGGCAGGTACGCGGGATCCAAAGTGGGAAACACGCGTGAGTGGCGGACCCGGCAGACGACGTCGCACGTCTCGAAGGCGAAGGTCGTCGCGATGCTCAACGCAGACAGCTCGAGCAAAAAGAGGAGCGCGGACGCCAGCGAGCCGAGGACCGACAGGTGTCCGGTGACCGTGAAGTCGGCTGCGAACGCGAGGTACGCCAGGGCGGCTGCCGTGAAGCTGGCGAAGAAGTACTGGCCGAAGGGGTTCCACACCCCCCGCGCCGCGACCACGACGACGAGGACCACGAACACGTAGGCCTGGCTCGCCTCGACCGGTCCGGCGGGCAGGGACCACGCGGCCGCGGCGAGGTAGCCCGCGCCGAAGATCCCCGCCGCGCCCAGCGGCACCCCGAGGACCGAAGACGCCACGCGCACCCGGCGCCCGAAGAGCACGAGCAGCACGACGGCGACGCCGACGTTCATGCTGCAGACGAGGAAGAAGCTGAACAGCACCCGGATCAGCGCCTCCCGGCGAGGTGGTCGGAGAACACGACGGTGCCGGGCACGGTCGTGCGCACGCGCGACGGCAGCTCGGCTTCGCTCACTTTTCGTGGCCTCCTGGGTCGGATCCGACACGGGTACCCGGATCGTCGGTGCGCTAACTCGATCGCGCGAACCGCAACGCCGGTGCATGGGCGGCCGACCTTCTTCGATGTCTGTCCGGGTACGATCGTGGGTACGCGCGAGCGATCGCGCGTCGTGACGCAAGGACGGCGTCCGCGCAGGCAGTCGGAAGGCAGGGATGGGGATCTCGGGGCGACGGAGCGCCGCAGCGCCGCGTGGCCATCGGCAGTGGTGGACGGCCGTCGCAGCCGCCGCCGCCGTCGCCGCGGTCCTCGCGACCGCAGGCGGCTCAGCCCATCGGCAGGGTCTGCGACCCGCGAGCAGGGGAGCGGGCGGCGTGCGAGCCGCGCCCGCGAGCGCGTCGCTCGGAGCAGTGCGCGTGCGGGTGTCGGGCAACGAGCTGGTGAACGGCGCGGGTCGGCGCGTGCGCCTCCTCGGGGTCGACCGCTCGGGCACCGAGTACGCGTGCGTCCAGGGGTGGGGCAAGA
>JAJYPY010000069.1 GCA_021794995.1 Actinomycetes bacterium
TGGCCTTGACCGGGCGAGAGGCGCCGAGGGTCCGCGTGGGCTGGGCCGCGTGCGGCGACGCCGACGTCTTGGACGCCCGCGTCGACCTCTTCGGGGTGGCGCGTGACCCGTCGCGCGCGCGCCCGTTGCCGGCGGCGATGACCGCCTGGGCGGCCGCGAGCCGCGCGACCGGCACCCGGTAGGGCGAGCAGCTCACGTAGTCGAGCCCCGCGTCGTAGAACGTCTTGATCGACTCGGGGTCGCCGCCGTGCTCGCCGCAGATCCCCACCTTCAAGCCCGGCGTGGTGGCACGCCCGCGGGCCGTGGCGAGCCGGACGAGCTCTCCCACACCGTCGGCGTCGACCGTCTCGAAGGGGTTCCGAGGCAAAAGACCGAGCTCGAGGTAGGCCGTCATCATCCGACCCTCCACGTCGTCTCGGCTGAAGCCGAAGGTCATCTGGGTGAGATCGTTCGTGCCGAACGAGAAGAAGTCGGCCACCTCTGCGATGTCCCCGGCGCGCAGCGCCGCGCGCGGCGTCTCGATCATGGTGCCGATCTTGACGTCGATCGCCGCGCCATCCGCCGACTCCCGATGGTCGCGGCCCTTGCGGCGCTTGCCGCCGGCTCCCGCGACCGCGCCCCGGGCCTGTGCCGACGCCTCGGCGATCGCCTCTTGCACCCAGCGGCGGGCGAGCGCGAGCTCCGCACGGCTCACGGTCAGCGGGATCATGATCTCGACGACCGGGTGCCCACCCGCTGCGGCGCGGTCGTGGGCAGCCTCCATGAGGGCGCGGACCTGCATGGCGTACAGACCGGGCTTGACCACGCCCAGGCGCACGCCGCGCGTCCCGAGCATCGGGTTCATCTCCTCCCAGGACTTTGCCGCGTCGTAGAGCTTGCGCTCCTCGTCGTCGAGCCCGACGGTCGCTTCCTTCACGGCGAGCTCGTGGGTCGAAGGGAGGAACTCGTGCAGCGGCGGATCGAGCAGGCGGACGGTCACCGGCAAGCCGTCCATGGCCTCGAGGATCGAGACGAAGTCCTCGCGCTGGACCCGGCGCAGCTCTTCGAACGCCTCGCGCTCTTCGTCCTCCCCTTCGGCGAGGATCATGCGGCGCACGACCGGCAGGCGGTCCTCGCCCAAGAACATGTGCTCGGTGCGGCACAGCCCGATGCCCTCGGCGCCGAGACGCCGTGCGTTCGCGGCATCCTCCCCCGTGTCGGCGTTGGCACGCACGCCGAGCTCGCCGGCGCGGATCTCGTCGGCCCACTCGAGCAGGACGTCGAACTCGGGCGGCGGCGCCGCGGCGCGCAGCTCCACCTTCCCCGCCACGACCTCGCCGGTCGTGCCGTCGATCGACACCCACTCCCCCTCGGACACCGTCACCGTGCCGGCGGTGAAGCTCCTCCGCCCGATGCGCAGCGACTCGGCTCCCACCACGGCCGGCTTCCCCCACCCCCGGGCGACCACGGCGGCATGGCTCACGAGCCCGCCACGCGCCGTGAGGATGCCGTCTGCCGCGAGCATGCCGTGCACGTCCTCCGGGGACGTCTCGCTGCGCACGAGCACCACGTGCTCGCCGCGGCGCGCGGCGGCCTGGGCGTCGTCGGCGGTGAAGTACACCTGGCCGACCGCGGCTCCCGGCGACGCCGCGAGCCCCTTGGCGATCACGGTGTGACCGTGGCCGGCGAACTGGGGATGCAAGACGGCGGAGAGGTGGTCCTCGCTGATGCGCGCGACGGCCTCGGCGTGGGTCAGGCGGATCTTGGGCTCCGTGGTCATGTCGACGGCCATCTTCAGGGCCGCTCGGCCCGTGCGCTTTCCCACACGGGTCTGGAGCATCCAGAGCTTGCCTTGCTCGATCGTGAACTCGGTGTCGCACATGTCGCGGTAGTGCCGCTCGAGGCGCTCGAAGATGTCCATGAGCTCCCGGTAGACCTTGGGGAACTCCGATCGCAGCGCGGAGAGGGGCTCGGTGTTGCGGATCCCGGCGACGACGTCCTCGCCCTGCGCGTTCACGAGGAAGTCCCCGTACACGCCCTGATGGCCCGTCGCGGGATCCCGGGTGAACCCGACGCCCGTGCCCGAGCGGTCGTCCCGGTTGCCGAACACCATCGCCTGCACGTTGACCGCGGTGCCGAGGGTGTGCGCGATGCGCTCCCGCTCGCGATAGGCGATCGCGCGCGGGCCGTTCCAGCTGCGGAACACCGCTTCGATCGCCCCGCGCAGCTGGTCCGTCGGGTCCTGGGGGAACGGCGTGCCGGTATGGCGCTCGACGATCTGCTGGTAGGAGTCCACGAGGTACCGCAGCAGCTCGGTCGGCACCCGAGCGTCCGAGGTCGTCCCCGCGAGCTCCTTGGCCGCGTCGAAGAGGGAGTCGAACTCCTCGGCCGGGAGCCCGAGCACGATCCTGGCGTACATCGCGATGAACCGACGGTACGAGTCGTAGGCGAACCGCTCGTCGTCGGTCTGCTTGCCGAGACCCTCGACCGACTCGTCGTTCAGGCCGAGGTTCAAGACCGTGTCCATCATCCCGGGCATCGAGAACTTGGCCCCGGAGCGCACCGAGACCAAGAGCGGGTCGACCGGATCGCCGATCACCTTGCCCATGGCACGCTCGAGGCGTCTCCTGGCCTTCGCCACCTCGTCGTCCAGGCCCTCGGGCCACCCGCCCTCCATGTAGGCGCGGCACGCGTCGGTCGTGATCGTGAAGCCGGGGGGGACCGGGAGGCCCAGCACCGACGTCATCTCGGCCAAGTTGGCCCCCTTGCCGCCGAGGAGGTCCTTCATCTCCATGGGCGGCCGCCGGTGCGAGTGGTCGAAGTCGAAGACGTAGGGCATGGAACCTCCTCGCCCTCTCGGGCGTCACTGGGGACGGCGCCCGGCCGCCGGCCCGAACGACGCACCCCACCTTACGGCCTCCCCGCCTGCGTCGGGAGCGCAGCCGGGACGCCCGGGTCCCGGCATGTGGCTACATTCGCAGCGTCATGTCCTCTCCGAGCGCACCCCCGGGACGTCCGGCGGTCGTCGCCGAGCACCTCGTCAAGGTCTTCCGGGCCAAGCGCGAGGTCCGCGCGCTCGACGGCGTCTCCTTCGCCGTCGAGGAGGGCACCGTCTTCGGGCTCCTCGGTCCCAACGGCGCCGGCAAGACGACCGCCGTGCGGATCCTGACGACGATCCTGGCGCCCGACGAGGGGCGCGGGACCGTGCTCGGCCACGACGTCGTCCGCGACGCCGACGCCGTGCGCCGCCTGATCGGCCTCGCCGGCCAGTACGCCACGGTCGACGAGATCCTGACCGGCCGGGAGAACCTGCGCATGGTGGGCAGGCTGAGCCACCTGCCCGCGCGCCAGACGCTGCGGCGCGCGGACGAGCTGCTCGAGCAGTTCGGGCTCGCCGACGCGGCGAACCGGACGCTCAAGACCTACTCGGGCGGGATGCGGCGGCGGCTGGACCTCGCCGCCGCGCTGGTGAGCAACCCACCGGTCCTCTTCCTCGACGAGCCGACCACCGGGCTCGACCCGCAGAGCCGCCGAGACCTCTGGCACGTCATCGAGACACTCGTCCGAGGAGGCACGACGGTCCTCCTCACCACCCAGTACCTCGAAGAGGCGGACCGCCTCGCACACCGGGTGATCGTCGTCGATCACGGCCGCGTCATCGCGCAGGGCACCCCCGCCGACCTCAAGGCGGAGCTCGGTGCGACGGTGATCACCGTGACGGTCGACGATGCGGAGCTCGCCGCGAGGACCGCGGCCCTGCTCGCGCCGCTCGCGCCGAGCCCGCCGGTCGTCGACGGCACCACCGTCGCGCTCACGGTCGAGCGCGGCGCGAAGGTGGCGACCGAGGTCCTGCGCGCCCTGGACCAGCAGTTCGTGGAGGTGCTCGGCCTCACCCTGCGTGAGCCGAGTCTCGATGACGTCTTCCTCCGCCTCACGGGCCGTCGCACCGACCAGGACACAGGCGGTCCGCCCGGCGCCGGCGCGCTGACAGGGCCCGAGGGGCGTCGGGGAGAACGTGGTCGCGGCGGGCGGACCCGTGGAGCCACGGGTCGAGGGGAGGACCGATGACGATCGCTGCAGCACCGACCGGGTCCGGCGGGAGCGTGCGATGGGTCCTCTCGGACTGGGTCACCATGACCTGGCGGAACCTGATCAGGCTCACGAGGAGGCCCGAGGCCATCTTCTTCTCGGGCGTCCAGCCGGTCATGTTCGTCCTGCTGTTCCGCTACGTCTTCGGCGGAGCGATCCACGTGACCGGGACCACGTACGTGAACTACCTGATCGCCGGCGTCTACGTGCAGACCGTCATGTTCGGCGCGGTGAGCACCAGCGTCGGGCTCGCCGAGGACCTCCAGGCCGGCCTCATCGAGCGGTTCCGCGCGCTGCCGATGGCGCGTTCTGCGGTGCTCGCCGGCAGGACGGCGGCAGACTCCGTGCGCAACGTCGGCGTGCTCCTGCTCATCACGGGGATCGGCTACGCGGTGGGCTTTCGGATCCAGAACAGCCCGGTGCTCGTGATCGCAGGGTTCCTGCTCGTGCTCTTGTTCGCGTACGCGATCAGCTGGACGTTCGCGATCATCGGGCTCAGCACGCCGAACGCCGAGACCGCGCAGCTCGCGGCGTTCCCCATCTTGTTCCCCGTCACGTTCGCCTCCTCGGCGTTCGTCCCCGTGAGCTCGATGCCGGGCTGGCTGCAGGCGTTCGCGGTGCACCAGCCGGTGAGCCAGGTGACCGACGCGATGCGCGACCTGCTGCTCGGCCCCAAGCCCGGGCAGTGGGGCACGTCCAATGTGTGGCAGGCACTGGCCTGGGCGTGCGGCATGCTGATCGTCTTCGCCCCGCTCTCCGTCTGGAGGTTCCGCAGAGCGACGTAGCGTCCGCAGGTCCGCTACACGCCGCCGGTGCGGCCGCGCAGCTCGGCGAGCAGCTGGTCGATCGGGACCCGGACCTGTGCGGTCGTGTCCCGGTCGCGCACCGTGACGGCGCGGTCCTCGAGCGAGTCGAAGTCGACCGTGACGCACCACGGCGTCCCGACCTCGTCGTGGCGGCGGTAGCGCCTGCCGATGCTCTGGGTGACGTCGTAGTCGCACATGAAGTGCGGCTGGAGCAGCGCGAGGACCTCGCGGGCCACGCCCTCGAGGGTCTCCTTCTTGGACAGGGGCAAGACCGCCACCTGGTACGGGGCGATCCGGTGGTGCAAGCGCAGCACGGTACGCGCCTCGCCTCCCACTTCGTCCTCGTCGTACGCGGCGAGCAGGAACGCCATCATCGTGCGCGTGGCGCCGGCGGCGGGCTCGATGACGTGGGGGGTGTAGCGCTCGCCGGTCGCCTGGTCGAAGTAGTCGAGGCGCTCGCCCGAGGCCTCGGCGTGGTGCCGCAGGTCGTAGTCCGTCCGGTTGGCGATCCCCTCGAGCTCGTCCCAGCCCCACGGGAACAGGAACTCGACATCGGACGTCGCGAGCGCATAGTGCGACAGCTCGTCGGGGCCGTGCGGCCGCAGTCGGAGCTTGTCTTGGGGGATGCCGAGATCGAGGTACCAGCGATAGCGCTCGGCGATCCAGTACTCGTGCCACGCCGGGCTCTCGGCGGGCGGCACGAAGAACTCCATCTCCATCTGCTCGAACTCGCGGGTGCGAAAGACGAAGTTCTGCGGGGTGATCTCGTTTCGGAACGACTTGCCGACCTGCGCGATGCCGAAGGGGGGACGCTTGCGCGTCGTCTGGACGACGTTCGTGAAGTTGATGAACATGCCCTGCGCCGTCTCGGGGCGCAGGTAGGCGACCGCGCCCTCGTCCTCCACGGGGCCCGCATGCGTCTTGAACATGAGGTTGAAGTCCCGTGCCTCGGTGAAGTCCGTCGACCCGCAGGTCGGACACGGACCGTCGAGCTTGTCGGCACGCCACCGGCTGTGGCACTGGCGGCAGTCGACGAGCGGGTCGGTGAAATTCGCCAGGTGCCCCGATGCCTCCCACACCGCGGGCGGCGACAGGATCGCCGCGTCGAGGCCGACGACGTCGTCGCGCAGTTGGACCATCGAGCGCCACCAGGCGTTCTTCACATTGCGCAGCATGTTCACGCCGAGGGGGCCGTAGTCGTAGGTGGAGCGGAACCCGCCGTAGAGCTCGGCGGACTGGAACACGAACCCCCGCCGCTTGCACAGGCCGACGATCTTCTCCATGAGGTCGCCCTGGCCGGTGGTCATGGCAGGGCAGGATACCGGGCGCGTCCGACGGCGCCTGACGGCGACGGGCCGTCGGCGCGCAACAGCGCGCTCAGCGCGTTCGCCAGGAGCCGGCCCCGCACGGTCAGCACGGCGCGCTCCCCCTCGCGCTCGACGAGGCCGTCGGTGACGAGCGCGTCCACGTCGGGCAGTGCGCCTGCGGGCACGCCGGCGGGCGTGCGCAGCGACAGCATCAGCCGCTCGAGCGCACGGCGCTCGCCCTGCACCAGCTCCTCGGACGCCGTCGGTCGGCGACCCGCGTCCACCGCGGCGATGTAGCGCTCGAGAGTCCGCACGTTCCACCAGCGCCGCCCCGCACGGTGCGAGTGCGCAGCCGAGCCGATCCCTACGTACTCGCCCTGCCGCCAGTAGAGCTGGTTGTGCCGGCACCCGTGACCGGGGAGCGCCCAGTTCGAGATCTCCTCCCAGCGGTACCCCGCAGCCGTGAGCACGGCGTCGGTGCGCTCGTAGCGAGCGGCCTGCACGTCGTCGTCGGGGTGGCGTGCGGGATCGGCTGCAAGCGGCGTCCCGGGCTCGACCGTGAGGGCGTACGCGCTCACGTGGCCGGGGGCTCCCGCAAAGGAGAGCACGTCGTGGAGCGTGCGCTCCCAGTCGTCGTCGGTCTCCCCCGCCGCGCCGTAGATGAGGTCCACGTTCACCCGGTCGAAACCGGCGGACGCCGCCGCACCGAGGGCACGGGGCACCGACTCGGGACGATGACGGCGACCCAGCGCGGCCAGGACGTGCGGGACGGTCGACTGCACGCCGAACGACATCCTCGTGACGCCCGACGAGCGGTAGGCGGCGAGGCGCTCGGGCGACGCGTCCTCGGGGTTGCACTCGACGGTGACCTCCGCATCGCGGGTCCGCGGGACGGACTCGAGGATGCGGGCGAGCGCGTCGGGCGGGAGCCGGGACGGGGTGCCGCCCCCGAAGAAGACGCTCGTCGCGGCGTCGAGCTCCCCGCCCTCGACCGCCGCCTCGAGCTCTGCGATGCACGCGTCCACGTAGCGCCCCATGAGCGGGTCCAGGTCGGTCGTCGTCGCGAAGGCGCAGTAGTCGCAGCGGTGCCGGCAGAACGGCACGTGCACGTAGACGCCGAATGTCACCACGTGAGACCCGACGTCGCGTGCACCGCACGCAGGCGACGGTCGAGGTGTCCCTCCATGGCCTCGGTCGCCAGCGCGGCGACCTCGTCGGCGCACGCGGGGCGCGGCGCCGAGAGGACGCGGCCCAGCGCTCCCCCGAGGATCTGGCGAAGAACCTCGAGGGCCGCGGCGCTCACCGGGCGGCCGCGGCGGCACGCGGTGCACAACGCGCCGCCCTCGGTGATGTCGAACGCCACGAGGTCGACCGAGCCGGCCGGCTTCGCGCACCGCGCGCACGCGTCGAGCACCGGCCCCGCACCCTCGTGGGCGAGCGCCTTCACGAAGAACGACGGCACGATCATGCGCGCATCGTTGCGGGTGTCGGCGAGCGCCCGCAGCGCCCCGACCAGCATCGTGTAGAGCCCGGGGTCCGCATGGCTCTCCTGGGCGAGCTGGTCGGCGGCTTCGAGCATGGCGAACCCGTCGGCGACGCGCTCGAGATCCTCGCGTACGGCACGGAAATGGTCGAGCACCTCGGCCTGGTTCACGACCGCGAGGTCCGAGCGTCCCTGCCACAGGAGCAGTGCCACGTGGCTCAGCGGCTCGAGGCGCGCTCCCCACTTGCTCGACGTGCGGCGCACGCCCTTGGCCACCGCCCGCACCTTGCCGTGACCCTCGGTGAGCAGGACGACGATGCGGTCCGCCTCGCCCAGGCGGTAGGTGCGCAGCACCACCCCCGCGTCGCGGACGAGGGTCACGGGCGCCGGCTGTGGGCGCTGCGCCCAGAGAGCCAGTTGCCTCCGCCCACGAGCACGACCAGCGCGCACAGGCTGATGAGACCCTCGCGCACGGCGCCCACGCCGACGGCGGCGAGCCAGCAGCAGAACCCCAGCACGACGATGCCGGCGCCGATGGCGATCTTCGTGACGATCACCGGGACGCCACCAGCCCGCCGTACCGCCGATCCCTCTGCTGGTACTCGGCGATCGCCGCCTCGACGTGGGTGCGCCCCACGCCGGGCCACGGGTCGGGGAGAAAGACGATCTCGGCGTACGCCGCCTGCCACAAGAGGAGGTCGGGCACCCGGTGGTCCCCGCCGGTCACCACGAGGAGGTCCACGTCGGGAACCACCAGCGCGCCGGCGATCGCCTCCTCGTCCACCTCCTCAGGCGAGAGCCCGCGCTCGGCCAGCAGGCGCACGGCGTCGACGAGCTCCGCGCGCCCCGAGCACGGCTCGGCGAGCACGAGGTGCAGGGAGGCGTCTCCCTGGGCGTCGGGGCCCTCCCCGGACCCGCCGGCGTGGACGAGGACGCCGCGTGCACCGAGCGCGTCACGGTGCCCCTCGAGCGCATGCTCGGGCGACGGCTCTTGGACCGAGAGCCAGGGGATCCCGAGCCCGAGCGCCGCGTCGACGAGCTCGAGCACGACGCGGTCCTGGATCTCGCGCGCCGCGGCCGCCCCCACCCAGGCGAGATGTGCCGGCATGCGGTCGGACGTCACGAGGAGAACCTACCGCTCGTCCCTCGGCCGCCTCGATCACCCCGCGGTCCTGCGCGTGCGGACGGGCGGTGCCCACGAACCGGTAACCTCGAGGTGCACCCGGCTCACCGCCGGAGGTGGACCGTCGGGGAGGATCGCCATGGCTGCGCCGGAGCTCGAGCTCAGCGACGAGGAGTGGCGGGGACGCCTGTCGCCCGATCAGTTCGAGGTGCTGCGCAAGGGCGCCACCGAGCCAGCGTGGTCGGGCAAGTACCTCCACGTCGACGAGGACGGCCTCTTCCGGTGTGCAGGCTGCGACACCCCCCTGTTCACGACGGACGCGAAGTTCGACTCGGGATCGGGGTGGCCGAGCTTCGACCGTGCGATCGCCGCGGGGACCGTCGAGGAGCGGCCCGATCACGGCCACGGTGTGGAGCGCACCGAGATCGTGTGCGCGCACTGCGGCGGCCATCTCGGCCACGTCTTCCCCGACGGTCCCACCGAGACGGGGCTTCGTTACTGCGTCAATTCACTGGCGGTGGAGTTCGAGCCGCGCAGCTGAGGGTGCACGGGCCCGTGTCACGGGCCAAGCCCGCCTCCACGAGCTCGAACGCGTCGGCGACCATCGACGCCTCGTCACGTGCGCCGAGACGCGTCAGGACTTCTTCTGCGCGGGCGAGGGCATCGCAGATGCCGACGACGTCGTCCTTGCCGTAGAAGACACCGGCGGGGAGACGCAACGGCGCCGGCGCAAGGACGCCAGCACGATGCCGCTCGCCGTCAGCGCCCCGAGCGCCATCGCCGCCCCGGGAAGCGGCCACGAGCTCAGCGGGACGAGGATCGGGAGCCACTCCACCGCTCACGCGCCGGACGCCGTCGCGGCGGACACGGACACGGCCGCGGGCGCGGACGCCGCAGCGGCCCCCCGCGCCGTCTCGTCCTCCAGCGCCGGATCGTCACCTTCGGCGCGCCCGGCCCTCTCTTGCTTGTGGACCTCGGCGGTCGCGAAGCGCAGGCTCGGGCCGATGTCCTCGGCGACGATCTCCACCTTGGTGCGGCGCTCGCCGAGCTCGGTCTCCCAGCTGCGCTGCTCGAGCCGGCCGGAGACCATGATGCGCATGCCCTTGGTGAGGCTCATCGCCGCGTGCTCCGCGAGCTCTCGCCAGCAGACGACGTCGAAGAAGGAGGTCGCCTCCTCCCATTCGTGCGTCTCGCGGTCCTGCCACCGCCGGTTCACGGCGATGCCGAGCAGGACGCTCGCCTGGCCGTCTCGGGTGTAGCGGATCTCAGGGTCCCGGGTGAGGTTCCCGGTCACGGTGGTGTGGGTGCTCATGTCGCTCCTTGGCCGAACCACCGGACGGTCGTCCGGCTCCGCCAAGGCTGGGCGCGCGACCTTGCTGGCGACCTTGCCGGCGACCTTGCTCGGCCCGGACCTCAGACGTCGAGGAAGCGACTGATGGCGATCGCCGACCCGCCCGTCCCGATCAGCACGCCGATCGCGATCACGACGAGGTCGGTGACGAACACCTCCCAGCCCGTCATGCGCATCTGCGCCAGGACGGAGGCCGATGTCGACGACCCGACCCTGTCGAGCACGACGTGGAGCCCGTACACGACGCCGGCGGCGACCCCCGATCCGAGCAGTCCCTGCACCAGTCCCTCGGACATGAACGGCAGCCGGATGAACCAGTTCGTGGCGCCCACGAGCTTCATCACCGACACCTCTCGCCGTCGGGCGAAGATCGCCATGCGGATCGTGTTCAAGATGAGGACCGCGGCGGAGATCAAGAGCACCAGGGCGACCAGGAGGAAGACGATCTGCAGGACGTTGATGACGTGCTGCTCGGTCCGGATCTGGGAGAGCGGCGCCGTCACCTTCATCACCCCGGGCTGCCCGCTGAACTTCTTGATGACGGCGCTGGCGTCCTGGGGATGCACGGGCGTGCAGCGCCACGAGGTCGGCGTCTGCGCAGGGGTCACCCCCGACTCGGTGTAGACGGAGCCGACGAGCCGTTTCGCCTCGAGGTAGTCGTAGCGGTGCCCCCGGAACACGCAGGGCTGGTCGACATAGGGCAGCACGCGCAGCTGCTTGCCCACCGAGGAGATCTCGGTGGCGCTCGCCTTCGATGTCATCCAGACCATGACCTCGGTGCCACGCTGCCACTCGACCTCCGCGCGCGCTGCACCCTGCTTCAAGAGGAGGGCGGCACCCACGAGGGAGAGCGAGACCGCCACCGTCAGCACGGCGGCGATCGTCATGAGCCGGTTGCGCCAGAGGTTCGACGCCGTCTCGCGGGCGACGTACTCGGTGGACATCGGCATCAGGCCCGCTCCCCCCGGCTGCGGGGCCGGGCGCCGGCCACCGCCGGGACGCGCCCGCTCGGGGGTCCCACCGCCGAGGACGCGACGGTCTCGATGCCGTAGACGCCCCGGGCCTGGTCGCGCACCACCGTGCCGTGGTCGAGCTCCACCACGCGCCGGCGCATCCAGTTCACGAGCACCTCGTCGTGCGTGGCCACGACGACGGTGGTGCCGGTCCGGTTGATGCGGTCGAGGAGCTGCATGATGCCCTGGCTCGTCGTCGGGTCGAGGTTGCCCGTCGGCTCGTCTGCGAGCAGGATCAGGGGACGGTTCACGAACGCGCGCGCGACGGCGACACGCTGCTGCTCGCCGCCGGAGAGCTCGCCCGGAAGGTTGTCCCGCTTCTTCGACAGCCCGACGAGCTCCAGGACCTGTGGGACCTGGCTGGCGACGACGTGCTTCGGGCGACCGATCACCTCGAGTGCGAATGCCACATTCTCGAACACGGTCTTGTTCGGCAGGAGACGGAAGTCCTGGAACACGCATCCGATATTCCGGCGCAGATACGGCACCCGCCATTTCGGCAGGTGCACGATGTCGCGACCGGCCTCCCAGATGCGTCCTGCGTCGGGAAGCTCTTCACGAAGAAGAAGGCGGATGAAGGTCGTCTTTCCAGAGCCCGAGGCTCCGACGAGGAAGACGAACTCCCCCTTGTCGATCTCGATCGACACGTCGCGCAGGGCGATCGTGCCGTTCTTGTAGGTCTTACTGACGTTCTGAAATCGGATCATTGGGGAATGTCTCCGTCCGGCAAGTAGATGGCATGAGAGCGGCCGTCGAGTGCAACGCCGCGGACGTGGGATCGGCGGAAAGCCTACCGATCCGCGTCCCTTGAGGCATACTTTTTTCCCAATTGGGCCCCGACCAGCGGTTAGGCCCCCCTCATCCTGCGGAGCTCGGCTTCCATGAAGGCGTCGAGGTCCCCGTCGAGGACCGCGTCGACGTTCCCCGTCTCGACCGAGGTCCGCAGATCCTTCACCAGCTGGTACGGCGCCATGACGTACGAGCGGATCTGGTTCCCCCAGGCGTTCTCCGCGCGCTCGCCGCCCAGGGACTCGAGCTCCGCCTGGCGCTCGGCCCGGGCCCGCTCCGCCAGCTTGGCGGCCAGGATCTGGAGCGCCTTCGCCTTGTTCTGGTGCTGGCTGCGCTCGTTCTGGACGGCCACGACGATGCCGGTGGGCACGTGGGTCAGGCGGACCGCCGAGTCGGTCTTGTTCACGTGCTGTCCGCCGGCACCCGACGAACGGTAGGTGTCGACGCGCAGGTCCTTCTCGTCGATCTCGACGTCGGAGACGTCGTCGAGGAAGGGCACCACGTCGAGGGACGCGAAACTCGTCTGGCGCCGGTGCTGGGAGTCGAACGGCGACATGCGCACGAGCCGGTGGACCCCGCGCTCGGTCGCGAGCAGCCCGTAGGCGTGGCGACCGCTCACGATGAAGGTCGCGGAGAGCAGCCCCGCCTCCTGACCCGGCGTCGCCTCGTCGACCTCGACGCTGAAGCCCCGTCGCTCCGCCCAGCGCTGGTACATCCGCAGCATCATCTCGGTCCAGTCCTGGGCGTCCGTGCCGCCCGCGCCGGCGTGCACCTCGCAGACGGCGTCCCGGTCGTCGTACTCCCCGGAGAAGAGCGACTCGAGCTCGAGCTGCGCGACGCGCACGCCGAGCGCGTCGACGGTCGTCACGAGCTCCTTGGCGAGCCCCTCGTCCGGCGCGCCGCCCGCCTCCGCCTCGGCCACGAGCTCGGCGAGCACGCGTGCGTCGTCGACCGCCGCCGTCAGACTGTCGAAGCGGGCGAGGTCGTCGCCCAGTCGCCCGAGCTCGGTCGTGACCGCCCGGGCCCGATCGGGGTCGTCCCACAGATCGGGGGCCGCCGCCTGCCGCTCGAGCTCGGCGCCGCGAGCCCGCATGGACTCGATGCCGAGGTAGTCCTTCGCCTCGGCGATCCGCTGCGCGAGTGCCTCGATCTCAGCGGCGAGGTCGCGCCCCTCAGGCGCTGCCATGACAGAACTTGTACTTCTTCCCGCTGCCGCACCAGCAGGGATCGTTGCGACCGACCTTGGTGCGCTGGGCACCTGCCCCGTCGGGCCGGGGGGGCGGCACGCGCGGTCCGCCGGGGGGCGTGCCGGGGAGGCCCCCCGCAGGAGTGCCGAGGACGGGCGGGCGGGCGAG
>JAJYPY010000207.1 GCA_021794995.1 Actinomycetes bacterium
GGAGTGCGCACTTCCACGCTGAGGAGGCGAACCCGAGTGCTGCGACAGTCCCCGCTCCGGTCTCGACCAGGTAGCGTATCTGCGCACCAGCGAAGGGGACGTAGCCGTAGCATCAGCGACCTCGTCGGTGCTGCCCCGACCAACGCACCGCCGTAGTCCGAGATCCTCACCACTATTTGGGCCGTTCGTCGTTTCGGCACGCCCGGAACACCGTTATGGCAGCACCGAGACGGAAGAGATGGTCAGGGTTCCGTGATACAGCCCCGTGTACACCCAAATGTGAAGATAGTGAGGTCCCAAAGGTGAAGACCTCCGCGGTGGAGGTGAGCGCACTCGAACCGAATCGAGTTGCGTCAACGAGTGGCGGGGCTGAGGTAGCGAGTGTCGCGTCCACCCTCGCCAAGAGGGTCGCTGCTTGTTCCGCCGGGCCAGGAGCTGCTCACCTTTGGCCTTGCTCGCCTGAGGGCGACCCGGGCAACCCGATCTCACTTCGACCGGCGAGAAATCCGCGCCGGGACATATCCCCCCAGTCTCTGCGCCCTCGCGCGGCGCGGGCCATCCCACGTAGCTGCCAGACGACGCTCAGTTGGCGGTACCCGAGCGGCTCGATCAGTGCCCAGCAGACGAGGAGCACTCGATCGGCCAAGCCCTCATACCGTCGGCTGGTGAGCTCGTCGAGCAGCAAGGCCCCGATGCTGAAGAGCAGGCCCCATCCGTAGACGACGAGGACGAAGATGAGCGCGAACTGGAGGTCGACCAGACCCAAGCCGAGCCCGGCAGCGAGCCCGAGCACGCCGAGGGCCTCAATGACTGGACCGAGGAGCTCGACGAGGACGAAGTAGGGGGTGACCACGAG
Source organism: Actinomycetes bacterium (assembly GCA_021794995.1). Lineage (GTDB taxonomy): Bacteria > Actinomycetota > Acidimicrobiia > Acidimicrobiales > RAAP-2 > JAJYVT01. The sequence continues at coordinate 857 of JAJYPY010000207.1, forward strand.
CCCGACGGCCCCGTAGTGCGGGTTGAACACGAGGCGCCGATGCCGCCACAGCACGTCGACCAGGCCCCGTTGCCAGCGGTCCCGCTGGCGCCCAAGCACGCGAAGAGACTCGGGGGCTTCGGTCCAGGCGACCGGCTCGGGGACGAAGACGACCCTGCTAGCCTCCCCCCGCTCGATGCCGGCGCGCCGCAAGCGGACGACGAGCTCCATGTCCTCTCCGATGCTATCCACCTGGTAGCCGCCGATCGCTCGGAGAGCGTCCCTCCTGAAGAGCCCGAAGGCGCCGGAGATGATCAGGTTGCCACCGAGGCGGTTCCAGCCCAGGCGGCCGAAGAGGAAAGCCCGCAGGTACTCCACGGCCTGCAGCCCGCCGACCGGCCGCCGCGGCGCCCGGGGAACAACGACTCGACCTGCTTGAACCCGCGAGCCGTTGACAACCCGGATCGTTCCCCCCGAGGCGACCACGTCCTCTTCAGCCAGGAACGGCTGGACGATCCGCAGCAGGGCTTCGGGCTCGATGAGGGTGTCGGCATCGATGGCGCAGACCAGCGCACCGGTCGCCAGGTTGAGCCCGGCGTTCAGCGAGTCCGCCTTCCCGCCGTTGTCCTTGTCGACCACGACCAGCCCAGGGTGCAGCCCGGATCGGTACAAGGCGCGCACCGCCTTGGTCGCCACCACGTGACGGTAGATCGGATAGACGGGCCGCAGTTCGAAGTGACGTATCAGCGTCTCGAGCGTCTCGTCGGTCGACCCGTCGTTGACGAGCACCACCTCGAGGTTCGGATATTCCAGCGTGAGCAGCGCGCGGACGCTCTCTCCGACCGTCACCGCCTCGTTGTGGGCCGGCACGAGGACGCTCACCCGAGGAAGCACCGAGGAGCCGAGGAGCCAACGGGCATCCTCCTCTGCGCTCGAGCGGCGGTGCTGGAGCATCTGCCAGGCGGCGGTGGCGAACAGTGCCGTCCAGAACCCGTTCGCGACAACGAAGTATCCGATGACCACCAAGACCGATACGTCGAAGACGAGGCGGAGCGGCTCAACCGTCATCGCGCCCCGTCGACTCAGTCAGCGGTGGCACCGGGGAGATCCAGCACCTGGTGGGCCATGTCCGCCGCGTACGGATCGGTATCGGTGAGCGCCCGGCGGAGGTAGAGACGACCGGCGGCCCCGAGCCGGACCAGCGCCAAGGCCGCTTCCCGTCGCACATCCCAGGCGGGATCGCTCAGTTGTCTGGCGATGTCGGGGGCCAGTGTCCAAGAGCTGACCACACCCAAGCCGCGGGTGGCCGCGACCCGCACCCGCTCGCTCGGATCGTGAAGGAGGCCGAGCAGAGCCTGCTCGGGCTCGCCCCCTGCTACAGCAGCGAGCAGGCTGGCAGCTTGGGCCCGAACCGCGGGGTCCGGATCACCGGCCGCGCGCAGCCCTGACCCGAGGAACCGCCCGTCGGCGACACCGGTCGCTACTTCGAGCGCCAGCGCCCGCCCAGGGCACACCGCTCGGGACAGATGGGCGGCGAGGGGCTCGGCTGCTGTTGCGCCGAGGCGGATCAACGCGTCCACCGCGGCGAGACGGCAGCGACGCTCGGGGTCGTCCAGCATCGTCACCAGAGCTTCGGCGAGCGCCGGGCTGGGATGGCGCGCTACCCATCTGGTTGCAGCTTCTCGCACCAGCGGGTGCGCGTCACCAAGGCGCGCCGGGACGAGGTCCCCGCCCCCGCCAAAAAGGCCGAACAACCGGACGCCGCGCAGCCGGTGCCACCACCGTCGGCTCCGGCATCGACGCGCCGCCTGCTCGGACAGGCCCATCTCGCGCGCCTCCGACTCGATCCACGCCGCCCCGTCCCCCGAGACGCTGACAGCCACCTCTTTCAGCACCAGTCGGTAAAGCCGCCGGTCCACGCGTGACGTGGGGATAGCGAGCCGGCTCTCTCCCCCAACGGCGCGGACCATGCCCTGGCGCAGCTCCACGAGCCGACGCTCCGTCGGTCGGGCCGTCAGCGCCACCCACAGACTGTGCGCGATGAACACCACCAGCATCACCGACAACGCCCCCAGCTCGGCGACCCCAACGAGGCGCAGCAGACCCCCGACCATCTCCGATCAGCCCGCCAGGGCGCGCCGGACCCGCTGCATGAGGACCGGGAGGCTGAACGGCTTACTGACGTGGTCGATCGCACCGGCCTCGAGGGCTCGCAGGATCTCGGGCTCA
>JAJYPY010000208.1 GCA_021794995.1 Actinomycetes bacterium
GGCGCTTCACCCGTGACCACCTCGCCCTGCTCATGAAGAAGCTCGCCGACAAGCCGGAGTACCAGCTCGCCGCCTGACGCCCTCTCGGCTCACACGATACGTAATCGAAATTGTGATCCAGACCACTTAGCGCGAGCGAAACCGGGGCAGGCAGTCACGATTCCGATCAATCCTCCTGGGTGGAGCATGACCCTGATCAAGCGGGGGTAGAGCGGCGGACGACAGCGCGCACGACGGTGTCCAAGGCCACCCCGTACTCGAGCAAACCCGTTCACACCCCTGCCCTCGGCACGTTGCCGACGCTCCCGTGCTCGTCGACAGAGACACTGACCCGCGCGAGGCGCTCGGGCCGGTGGCGGTAGCGCCGGTAGAGGGTCTGCCACGGCATCCCGGTCAGCGGGGCGATCTCGCGCCACGGGTGACGATTGGGGCGCGGGGGCAGCCCTGTGATCACCGCGCTGGTGCTCGGGGCCGGCACCGGGCTCAGACCTACATCCGCGAGTAAGCCCCGCGAACACCCGTTCGATACGCGACAAAGTGCCTTTCACCTGGGAGAATGGAGGTTGAAAACGACCCATGACCCCGAGCGAAAGGCACCTGTCTGGTGGCAACGATAGCCAAACGCAAGGCCAAGGTGGTGCTGGGTGGCCATGACGGGCGGATCACCCCGCGAGCCGGCCTCCACCTCGTGGCGAAGCTCGACGAGCTGCTCGGCATCACCACTGCGATCGACGCTGGGGCTCCCTCGATCAAGAAGCGCCGCCGCGGCCTTCTACTCGGCGGCCTGATGGTGGCAGCAGCCGAGACGATGCTCTCGGGCGGCGACTTCATGTCCGACCTCGACAACCAGCGCAAGGACGCAGCCGGACTCTCACTGCGGGCCGTGCCCGGCGTGCCGGCCTCGACCACGTTCATCGCGATCGCCAAGCGCTTCGACGCCCAAGCGCGCGCTCACGTCGAGCGGGCCAACGCGACCCTGGTAAAGAAGGCGTACGCGCTGGTTCCCGAACGACGACGGGTCGAGCTCGCCCGGCAGCGCCCGACGATCGACCTCGACCCCACCGACACCGAGGTCTACGGCCGGAACAAACGAGGCTCGGACTACAACTACCAGGGCCAGCGCGTCTATCGCCCGCACCCCGCCGTGTGGGCGGAGGCCGGGTGGGCACTGGCCGCCGACTTCGGATCGGGAAGGACCGACCCGCGCCCCCAGGCGGCGGGACTGCTCAAACGGGCACTCGACGCGCTGCCCGAGGGGCTCTTGCGCCCGATCGTGCGGGCCGACTCGGGGTTCTTCGACCACAAGCTTGCAGACGTGGCGCTCTCGTCTGACTGCGACTACGCGATCGCGGTCAGGCGCACCGACGCGGTGTGGCGCTCGGAGCGCAAGATCCCTGATAGCGCCTGGCGCAGGGCGAAGCGTATGGACGCAGAGGTGGCCGAGTGCGACTACTCGCCCACCGGGTGGCCGAGCGGTGCGCGTGTCATCTGCCGGCGGGTGAAGGTCTACGCCGCAGACCTCTCCGCCGACCCGCGCAGCCGCCGTCGGCGCACCATCGATCCCGCACAACTCAGCCTCCTTCGCGCAGGCGACGTGGCGTTCGCCTATGCGTACTCGTTCATCATCACGAACCTCGACGGCGACATCATCGACATCGAGGCGTGGTTTCGCCTACGTGCCCGGGTCGAAGAGTCCATCAAGGACTCCAAGCTCGGCATGGCGATGCGCCACATGCCTTCGGGTTACGAGCCGGTGAACGCGATGTGGATGTGGGTGGCGTTGCTCGCCTTGAACATGTCGTCGTGGCTCCAGGCGCTCAGTGGTCACGACGAGGCGAACGGCCGCGCTCATGGCAAGCGGCTGCGACGAGAGCTCATCTGCATCGCCGCACGCGTCACCCACCACGCGCGCCGAACCGAGGTCCACGCCTCATGGGAGGACCATCTCGGCGCCTTCGGCGATACGTGGCGAGGACTCGACGCGCTGCTCGCCATCGGAAGCACGTAGCGCGCACGGGCAGCAACCGGTCGCGCTTGCGCGTCGATGACCCGGCGGCCGGCACCTCGAATGACAAGAACTCACACCCTTGGTCGAGCGCGCCTTCGAACCGCACCACGGCAGCCGCCGATGACTCGAGACCGGAGCGGTCTGCTCTGGCACTCCAGATCAGGACGTACCGAGGTCTACTCGCGGATGTAGGTCAGAGCCTGGCTGGTTGTGCGCGGCGGAAAGGCCATGAGATCCTTATCGCATTGGTGACAGATGAGTTGGGCTTCGAGTGCGTTGAGGGCAACCTGAAGCACGCTGGACACATTCCTCGCTCGGGTGGACCCTGGAAAAGCGGCGACAGTTCGACCCGATCACAACTGCCCTGTGGCTCTCCGGGGTAGGCATAAAGGGGAAGCGCCCTCAAGGGAAAGGCGAGTCGTTCCCGCCGCGAGTGAGGGAGGCGGACGGTTAGCCCCGTCAGGGATGGGCACTTCGGAAGCGGTCGCGGAAGTGCGCTGCCGTCTCCCATCGTGAGCAGGAACGACGCATGACGCGCCGCTGCTACCATGACGGTCCGTTCTCCCACGCGTTTCTTCAATGTTGGCGAGTAATAGTCGGCAGTAGAGATCGCAATCCCGCCATGGGCTAGAAGACTGACGTGTGGGAATCCTCTCAATGCGCATGCTCCGGCTGATGAGCTGGAAATGTCGACACCGAAGTAGTGCGTACCGGCAGCCACACCCTCATCCTGGACTGCCATGTGTAGCTCCGTCCCCGAGCACTTCGGGGGCTGAGTAACCTCAGATGAAGCCGGTGGGCTGGACGCCAAACCGGCTCGTGAACACGCCGAACACCCCAGGGCACAGAGCACGACGACGACTAGCGAAATGGCGTGCCGAGGCAGTCCAGTCGAGATGCGGTAGTTGATCCGGCTGCACGACGCCCCCGAGGTGGCGTCCATCCTCCGGTGTAAATGTCGACGGGCGTAGGTTCCTTCGAGAAGTTCCAGCTCAACGAAGGAGGACCTACACCCGTGACTGCACGAGTATCACCCACCGAGCGCATCCG
>JAJYPY010000209.1 GCA_021794995.1 Actinomycetes bacterium
TTCCGATCTCGGCACCGTCCAAGTCGGTGACCCCGACGGGCGCGTCCCGCACATCGTGTGCTTCGGGGTCGAGGGCGTGGAGGCCGAGCCCGTCCTCCTCGCCCTCGACCGGGCAGGGATCGCCGCGCACTCGGGGTCGGCGTGCTCGTCGGAGTCACTGGAGCCGTCGCCGGTGCTCGCCGCGATGGGCGCCGACCCCAGCCATTCGTTGCGGCTCTCGGTGGGATGGGCGACGACCGAAGACGACGTCGTTGCCTTCGCCGCGGCGTTCGGCGACATCGTCGCCAGCCTCCGCGCCCTTCGGACCCAGGCCCGGACGTAGACCCCCGGCACCCCGACACCCCGACACCCCGGCACCGGGCTACCGGTCTCCTGGCCCCCCGACGCGCACATCCGCGACCTGTGCGCGCGACACCGCCACGAGCTCCCCGAACGACGTCGGGAACACCGCGTGCGGCGTGCCGGCAGCCGCCCAGATCACCTCGTGACGCCCGAGTGCTCGGTCGACGACCACCAACGCGTCGTGACCGATCGGGCTGACTCCGCCGATCGGGAACCCGGTCGCCGCCCGCACGGCGTCGGCGTCGGCGCGCTCGACCCGCGCCCCGCCGCGCAATGCGCGGAGTTTCTCGGTGTCCAGCCTGTCCACGCCCGACAGCACGCAGACGACGGGTTCGCCGTCCACGAGGAACACGAGTGACTTCGCGATCTGGCCGACTTCCACACCGATCGCCGCGGCAGCTTCGGCGGACGTCCGGGTCGAGTCGGGCACCTCTCGCACCCCGGCGGACGATCCCGCGGCCACCAGCGCCTCCTGCACTCGCACGGCGTTCGGGTGCACGGCCCAAGACCCTATGCGAGCCTCCCAGCCTTGCGAGGACCGACCCCGACGTCGCAGCGATCCCGCGCTACCCGCCGGGCACCCCCGCCGGCACCGGGAGGTGCGCGGCGCCGTACGCAGCGCGGATGTCCGGTGCCGCCTCTCGCAACCACCTCGCTGTCGGCGCATCCTTGAGGAAGGCGGCGAAGTGCACGACGGCCTTGCGTGCCGCACCCTCTTGGCGCAGCACGTCGCCGAGGTAGTACTGCGCCACGAACAGCCGCGGATCGAGCTTCACCGCCTCGACGAGTGCCGACGCCCCTTCCGCTGCCACTGTCTGCTCCCTCGCCTTGGTCGCCGCCTCCCAGTCCAGCCATCCCCACTCGGCGAGCGCGACCGGCTCCTTCGGATCCTCCGTGAGCACCTGCCCGTACAGCTCGACCGCCTGCGTGTCCTTGCCCTGCGCGACGAGCGCCTTCGCCTGGGCGAGCTGCCGTTGGATCTGCTGTGCCGTGTTCAGGCTGATGGACCCGGTCGCGGCCTGGCCGGGGAGACGGGGCGACGTCAACTCGACGACGAGGAGGAGGGAGGCCGCCGCGACCAGTGCCACGCCGGTCGCGGCGAGCCACCATCGGCGCCGCCATCGCACGAGCCGCCGCGTGGAACGGGAGGTGGACCGGGAGGTGGACCGGGAGGCAGGCGACGCGCCGGCGTCCTGCGCCGCGCCGGGGTCACCGGCACTCCGCTCGGCGAGGGCCGCCGCGATGGCGGCATCGACCTCGGCAAGCCGGTGCTCGTCTCGCGCCCGGATCAGCGCGTAGTCGTCGTCGGTCAGATCCCCGGCGTCGTGCTCGCGCGCTGCGTCCTCGAGTGATCGCGCCAGCAGGTCGCGCTGGTCACGCAGATGCCAGTCGCTCTGCGCCCCTCGCGTCACGCCGGCACCTCTGCGCCGGCTCCCGTCTCGGCGCCGATCTTGGAGCCAGGACGGGCGTCGGCGTCGGCGTCGGTGCGCAGCCGCCGCCACGAGCGGGACCTCCGCCAGAAGAAGACGCCGAGGATCCCCAGCGCGAGCACGCCGGCCACCAGCGGGATGAGCCACACCAGCGCCGAGAGCCCGGACGCAGGAGGAGCCAGCAGGATGGTCGGCCCGTACTGGCCCACCAGCCGGCGCTCGATCGCCTGGTCGCTCTCCCCCGCCGCCACGAGGCGCGAGACCTCGCGGCGCACCGCGATCGCCGACGCGGCGGAGGACTGCGCGACCGAGATGTCGACGCAACTCGGGCACCTGATCTGCGTCTCGAGCGCCGCGGCACGCTGCCCCGCGGTCGGCGGGATCGACGACCCGACGCCGCTTCCGATCGCGAGCGCCACGCCGAGCACGACGAGCGCGGCACCGAAGCTCAGTCGGCGCCACCTTCGGGCGGACGCGCCGCGGGCGGCCCCGTCGTGCCCGTCAGCCATCGCCGCCCCCCGTCCCCGCGCTGAACAGCTCTCCCCGCCTCGCCGCTGCGAGCATCTGGTCGAGCTGCGCCACGGTCACCGGACCCACCCACGTCCCCACCACGATGCCCGACGGCGAGACGAGGAACGTCATCGGCGGCGACGCCACGCCGAACCGGTTGGCGATCGATCCTCCGCTGTCGGGGACGACCGGCCACCGGATGCCCCAGTCGGCCACGTAGCGCCGCGCGTCGCTCACCGAGTCGTTGAACACCACGCTCACCATGCGCGCGCCCCTGCGACCCTGCTGGAAGGCGAAGTCGGCGAGCGCCGGCTGCTCCGCCTGGCAGGGCGGGCACCAGCTGGCGAAGAAGTTCACGTACACGTAGTGGCCGCGCTCACGTTGGAGCGAGAACCGCCGTCCCGACAGCGCGGTGCCGGCGAGCGGCGGCACGCGGTGACCGACGAGTGGGCTCTGGACCTGCGCCGCCTGACTGGACGGCCGGGTCGCGACGACGATCGACACGCCCACGAGGACGAGCAGGAGGGCTCCGGCGACCCAGCGGGTGACGTGGCGGGTACGGCGCCGAGGGTCCGCGCCGGTGCCGCTCACCTCGCATCGCTCCCGACGGCGGCACACTCGGACCCGGGCGCGCCGGCGACGAGCGGGGCGAGGGAGGAGGCGGGATCTTTCGAGCGCCTCCGCGACCCGGGTGCGAGCGCGAGCAGCCCCCCCAGCCCGACGAGAAGTCCGCCCGCCCACATCCACGC
>JAJYPY010000210.1 GCA_021794995.1 Actinomycetes bacterium
GCGTTTCCGTACACCCAATCCGGAGTTTCCGTACACCCCCGGACGCGAGAGGTCAGAGACAGCGAAGCTTCCGGCGTGGGGCCCCGAGCTCACCTCCTTCAGGTGGTCGTCGTGTGGACTGGGGGGCATTCTGCCCTGCGATGCGGGCGCTCGCGAATCCGCAGGTCAAAGAGGTTCAATGGTGCTGATCCGCACCGCTTGGCGAGCGGTCACCATCGTCTGGGTTCGGACTCGCGTGGCGGGATCCTTGTTCGCCGGTGGGATTCAAGCTGCGGCCACGACCTCCACTTCGCTGGCGGGGAGCATCCTCGACAATTCCTGCCCGTCGCCGCCGGTAGGCGGCCTGGCGGCAGGCGGGATCGCAGAACCGGCGGGGAGAGCCGACGCTCGGGTTGCGCCAGAGACCCGCGACGGCCGTCGCGATGAAGCGTCCGCACCCGGCACAGGAAAAGCCCTCCCGAGCGGGCGGTCCAAAAGCGTCACGCATTACTTGCCGGACTCCGTGCTCGAAGCTTGGGCACGGCGGTCGTCCTCGGCTGGCGAACCGCCGGGTCTCACCGAGCGGCGCATCGACTCGCCCTCGAGCTCGATGCGGTGCAGGTTCGCAAGGACGCGGTCTGCGACCGCGTCGGCAATGGTTGGCTCTCCCATCGCTTCGTGCCAATGCGCGATCGGCAGCTGGCTCGTGATGATCGTCGATCTCAGCCCGGCCCGGTCCTCGATCACCTCGAGGACGTCGGCTGCCTGGGAAGCCGTGAGCGGCCGGAGCAGGAAATCGTCGATCAACAACACGTCGATTCGCGCCCAGGCTGCGGTGAGGCGTGCGAAGCGGCCGTCGAGGCGAGCGATCGCGAGCTCGTCGAGCATCCGGCTCGCACGCAGGTAGAGGGCGCTGTGGCCATGGCGGACCGCCGCGTTGGCGAGCGCGCAGGCGAGGAAGGTCTTGCCGACTCCCGTCGGGCCCACGACGGCGACATTGTGGTGGTTGCGGACGAACGCGCACTGAGCGAGGCCGAGGATCTCCGCCTTCTCGATGCCCCGGCTGCGGCGGAAGTCGAGGTCCTCGATCACCGCATTCGTGCGGAGCTTGGCCTGCTTTAAGTAGCGCTCGAGGCGACGCGACTCGCGCTCGGTGAGCTCTTTGTCGACGAGGAGGCCGAGGCGCTCCTCGAAGCTCAAAGAGCTGTAGTGCACCGAGGCCTGCTGCTCGGCGAGCCCGGCCGCCATCGCCGGGAGCTTCAGAACATGGAGGCCCTCAATGGTCGGGGTGCTGAGCATGGTGGTTCCTCTCATTGGTAGTAGTCCGCACCGCGGACGTTGTCGTGGACGGGAAGGGTGAGCTGTTCGGCCTCCTCGACCGGGAGCGGCACGTTGTCGAGGTTGTTCTTCAGGATCGACTCGACCGAGCGATAGGAGTAGGAGCAAAGCGCGAGGGCACGTGACGCTGCGGCCTCGAGGCGGTCGGACCCATAGCGGTCTGCCAAGCGGACGATCCCGAGACAGGAGCGGAACCCCTGCTCGGGATGGCGACGGGCGGCCATCACCTCAGCGACGAGCTTCGCGGTCGCAGGCCCGGTCTTGTCCGCGAATGAGACGATGCGCGCCGGTGTCCAGCTGCCGTGGCGCCGGTGCGCATCGGGCATGTGGGCGGGGTCTGTCGTAAAGCCGGGGCGGTGGACCCGGACGTGGGAGGCGACCCGGCGGTTGCGGAAGAACACCTCGACGGTCGACGCCGACAGGCGGAGGTCGACCTTCTCCCCGACGAGGCCATAGGGAACCGAGTAATAGTGACGATCTGCGCGAATCTCGAGGTGGTAGTCGAGGCCCACCTTGGCCCGACGGAAGGTCGCGAACTCATAGCGGGTCGCAGGAAGCGGGCGCAGGGCGGGGCGGTCGAGGGCCTCGAACAGCGACTTCCGGCTGCCGTTGATCTTCTTGAAGGGCCGCTCGTTGATCCAGGTGACGAGGCGGGCGATCTCGGCATTGAGCTCTGCGAGGCTCGTGAAACGCTGATTGCGCAGCGCTGCGATGATGAAGCGCTCGGCGAGCAGGACTGCGCCTTCTGCCTTTGCCTTGTCACGCGGCTTGTAACTTCTCGCCGGGATGATCGCCACGTTGTAATGGGCAGCCATGTCCTGGTAGGTGGCGTTCACGTCCGGCTCATAGCGGTGTGGGCGCGTGACCCCCGCGCGCAGGTTGTCACAGACGCAGATCTCGGGCACACCCCCGAGTGCCTCGAAGTTGTGCACATGCGCGGTCACCCAGTACAAGAGCTCCTGGGAGCGCAGCGCCTCGGCGTAGAGGTAGGAAGACGCCCCGAGGGCGGCAACGAACAGCTCGGCGGAGAACAGCACCTCGCCGGTTCGCTCGTCATAGATCGGGATTCCCGCTCCGGGGAAGTCGACGAAGAGCTTCTCGCCGGCCTTGTGCTCCTGGCGCATGACGAGGTCGACCCCGCGGCGAAAGCGCCGATAGAGCTCGCAGAAATGGCTGTAGGCATAGCCATCGGGGTGGGTCTGTCGGTACTCGAACCACAGCAGCATCAAGGTCACATGCGGGCGCCGGAGCTCGACATGGATCTTCCTCCAGTCCGGCATCGCGCGCGCTTCACTGACCGCCGGAGCCTTCGGGAAGAGCATCGCCTCGAGGTCGTCGTCGTCGAGGCCCTCGGGCAGCGGCCAGGTGATCCCGGCCGCCCGCGCCCGCTGCAGGTGGTCCCGCACCGTCGTGAGCGGCATCTGGAGCGACGCTGCTGCCTTGCGCAGGCTGAGACGCTCGCCGAGGCACAGGCGCAGTAGTTCGCGGATGTTTCGCATGCTGATATGGGGCCGGGGCATGGGCTCCTGCTCGATCGTCTTGGAGGACTGTTCGAGTCAGGGTGCCCTGCCCCACCTACCTCACGCCAGCGCCACTCCGATCCTCCGCGTCCGGGGGTGTACGGAAACTCCGGAATCGGTGTACGGATTCGACTGGAATGGGTGTACGGAAACCACCGGCGCCATCACTCGACCGGAGTTCGAGCCTCA
>JAJYPY010000070.1 GCA_021794995.1 Actinomycetes bacterium
TTGGTCAGCTGCGTCGGAACACGGATCGCAAGACGAGCCATCGGCTTGCACAGTTCGCCCTCGCGGTCGTGTTCTTGCTCACCGCCAAGCTCATTGACTGGCGTAATCGCTGGTCACCGGCATCGCTACCTATCCGCTGAGGCTCTAAAGTTTACTTGAAATCAAGTATTGGTCCGGACGGGCGGCAGCCGGCCGGTCAGGGCATGGCCAGGCGGTACGCGAGGAGGGGCACCTCGGGAACCGGTGCCCAGTCGCGCTCGGGGGAACGCTCGAACCCGCACGACGAGTACAGCCGCTGCGCCACCGTCATCCACGGGGTCGTGTGGAGGAGGAGCGCCGAGCGGCCGAGCTCGCCGGTGCGCGCGACACACGCCTCGACGAGCGCGCGGCCGCATCCGCGCCCCTGTGCGTCGGGGCGAACCGCGAGCATCCGGATCCCCGACTCGCCGTCCTCCAGGAGCTCGGCCCACGGGGAGGAGCGGTCCGGGACGAAGGTGACGCACCCGACGATCTCGTCGCAAGGCGCCCCGGCGACATCGGCGAGAGCCACCAGCACCTCTGCCTCCGACGCTCGGCGCGCCACGTCGGCGAGCTCGGCCGCGTAGTCCTCGGTCAGGTGCTCCCCAGGCAGCGCGCGATACGCGGCCACCACGAGCGCCCCTGCGCGTTCGTGCTCATCGGGGAGCACGCGGCGGATCTCCACTGCAGGGAAGCTACCCGCAGCCGGCATGGCCCGTCGTCGCTCGGCGTGGTTCACTTGGGCCCATGGAGGGCTACGGTCCGTCGACGTACGGCGATCGCATCGCCGAGGTCTACGACGAGTGGTACGGACCGAGCAAGGACCCCGCGGACGCAGTCGATTTCCTGACGAGCCTGGCGCGCGGAGGGCGCGCCCTGGAGCTCGGGATCGGCACCGGACGCATCGCACTGCCGCTCGCCGCACACGGTGTCGAGGTCCATGGCATCGACGCGTCCCGGCGGATGGTGGACAAGTTGCGCGCGAAGCCCGGCGGCGAGCGCATCCCGGTGACGATCGGCGATTTCGCCGACGTCGGCGTCGATGGTCCCTTCTCGCTCGTCTACGTGGCGTTCACCACGTTCTTCGCGCTTTCGAGCCAAGAGGACCAGGTGCGCTGCATGCGTCGCGTCGCGGCAGTCCTCGGCTCCGACGGCAGGTTCGTGCTGGAGGCGTTCGTCCCGGACCTCTCGCGCTACACGCACGGCCAGTCGACCACGACGATCGAGACGGGGCTCGACTCCGTGCTCCTCGACGCGGTGCGCCACGATCCGGTCGCCCAGACGGTCGCAGGCCACCACGTCATGCTCACCCATGGCGCGACCGCGCTCTATCCGGTGCGGCTCCGCTACTGCTGGCCCGCCGAACTGGATCTCATGGCGCAGCTTGCCGGCCTCAGTCTCGAGTCCCGGTTCGCGTGGTACGACCGATCGCCGTTCGACGCGCGTGCCACGCGCCACGTATCGGTCTATGCGCGCCCCGGGGCCGAGGGGTAGATGCGGTACCCCGGCATCACGCGGTGCGTGAAGCGCTCGTAGAAGCCGCTCGAGAGCTCCTCGCTCAGCACGTCGACACGAAGGCCGCCGGCCAACGCGTGCGCGCCGCGCACCAGCTCCGTGCCGATGCCTCGTCCACGCATGTCATCGGCCACCAAGAGGAGCGCGAGGTACCCCTGGATCTCGCCGTCGCTCAGGACCTGGGCGAATCCCACGACCCGTTCATCGTCGAGCGCGACGACGGTCGTCACCCCGGGGGCGCGCAGCGCGCGCCGCGCGCGGTCCGGGTCGTCGGGCAACGACGGCCATCCCTGCCTGCGGCAAAGGTCGAGCACCGCGTCGAGGTGCACGTCTGCGAACGGGACGACGTCGGCCATGTCCCGCATCCTTATCGGCCGCGTCCCCCTCCGCGTCGTCGGCGCGGCGGCTCCAGGGGACCTTGTCCCGGTAGCGTCCGGTCGCGTGCCCCGCGAGCTCGTCGTCCTCGGATCGGCCAGTCAGGTCCCGACCCGCCAACGGAACCACAACGGGTACCTGTTGCGCTGGGATGCCGACGCCATCCTCTTCGACCCCGGAGAGGGAACGCAGCGCCAGATGACCTTCGCCGGTGTCTCGTCGTCGGCGGTGACCCATGTCTGCGTGACGCACTTCCACGGCGACCACTGCCTCGGACTGCCGGGCGTGCTCCAGCGCATGTCCCTCGACGGGGTCGCCCGGCGGCTGCCGGTCGCGTTCCCCGCGGGAGGCGCCGCGTACTTCGACAGGCTGTGCCACGCGAGCGCGTTCGAGAACCGGCTGGACGTCGCCCCGGTCCCCGTCGCTGCGCGAGACGACGGGATCAGTACTCCGGTCCCCTGCGACCCACCCGCCTCGACGACCCTCTTCGCCGCGTCACTGCGCCATGGCATCAGCACCGTCGGGTGGCGGCTCGAGGAGCACGCGGGGCGCACCATGCTCCCCGACCGGCTCGAAGCCGCAGGTGTGATCGGCCCCGACATCGCGCGCCTGCAGCGACACGGCGAGCTCTCGATCGATGGGCGCCTGGTGGTGCTCGACGACGTGAGCGTCGCACGACCGCCCCAGGTGGTGGCGTTCGTGATGGACACCGGGTGGTGCCAGAGCGCGCTGGCCCTTTCGCGCGGCGCGGACCTCCTCGTCTGCGAAGCGACGTTCGACGACGGCGACGCCGGCCTGGCCGCGCGCGCCGGCCATCTGACCGCGTCCCAGGCCGGCCGTCTCGCGGCAGAGGCCGGGGCGCGCCTCCTCGTCCTCACGCACTTCTCCCAGCGCTACTCTGACATCGGCCCCTTGGTGGCTCGGGCCCGGGCGGAGTTCTCGGGCGACGTCGTCGCCGCCGAGGACCTGGCCACCGTCGCGCTCCCCGCGCGCCGCAGCGCGTGAGGTGCGCGGTCCTCACCCCGACGCGTCCTCAGTCCGAAGAAGGCTGGACGACCACGTCGCCGTCGTCGCCGGCGAACCAACGTGCCTCTTCTCGGACTGGATGACCGGAGACGAGCGCTCCAGGAGCGCGGACTGGCGTGCGGTCCGCCTGGCACGCGCCCTCGAGCCCGGCCCGGCGGCCACGTTGAGGTGGCCCGGCGCTCAGCCGGCACGGGCGATCTGCCCACGAGGTGCGATCGGCGACGCCCCGCCGGCGGGTGCGCAGAGCCCGCGCGCCGGCACGATGATGTCGTCGACGATGCCGTAGGCCTTTGCCTCTTCGGCGGTCATGAAGTAGTCGCGGTCGATGTCGCGCTCGACCTTCTCGATCGTCTGCCCACTGTGGAAGGCGATGATCTCGGCCATCCGTCTCGTCGTGGCCATGACCTCGCGCAGATGGATCTCCATGTCGCGCGGCGCCCCGCGCGTGCCGGCGGTCCCTTGGTGGATCATGATCCGCGAGTTCGGCAGCGCATACCGCTTCCCCGCCGCGCCGCCGCAAAGGATCATGGCCGCTGCGGACATGCCCATCCCGACGCACATCGTCGAGACGTCGCAGCTCACGTGCTGCATGACGTCATAGATGGCCATCCCCGCGTAGGAGAGGCCCCCGGGCGAGTTGACGTACAAGAAGATGTCCTTTTGGGGGTCGTCGGCCGCGAGGTACAGGATCTCGGCGACCAGCAGGTTGGCGATCTGGTCGTCGACCTCTTGGCCCAAGAAGACGATCCGGTCCTTCAAGAGCAGCGAGTAGATGTCGAACGGGCGGTCTCCGCGCGCCGTCTGGTCGAACACCGTCGGGATCACTGCGTGGTGTCCCTCGCTCGTCATCAGACCTCCTCCATGTCGGTGGCTGACGTCGTTGCCACGATCTCGTTTTCGAGATATCATAGACACGATACGCGTGCGGGATCACCAGTGAGACCCAGATGAACGAGCGTCGCCACGAGCCGCTGCTGCCAGGGTTCAAGGAGATGGCGCAGCGCCGCAAGGCCCTGGCATCGGACCTTGTCGCGCGCCGCGTCGCCCTCGGCCTGACCCAGACCCAGGTCGCCGCGCGCATGGGGACGTCGCAGTCCTCGGTCGCCCGCGTCGAGGCTGGCGCGGCCGACGTGCGCCTGTCGACGATCGATCGATACGCCGCGGCCGTCGGGCACGTCGTGGCCTGGAGCCTGGACGCGCCGCGGACCGCTCCCCGGCCACCGCCTCGCGGGAAGGGCGCCGAGCGTGGCGATGACTGAGCTCGTTCTCGGATCAGGCAACGGACCCGGCATGGACGACGACGTCCGACGGCAACTTCTCGCAAGACGCATCGTCCTCGTCCACGGCTTCGTCGGCGATGCGGAGGCGGCAGAGACCGCGGCCGCCCTGATGCTGCTCGATGCGACGGGTGACGAGCGCATCGTGGTGCGCATGACGGCTGTGGAGACCACCTTGGACCACGCGATGTCGCTGATGGACGTCGTCGGAGTGCTTGGCGTGCCGATCGACATGGTGGGGTCTGACACGATCGCCGGCGGGGCGGTCGGGGTGTTCGCCTGCGGGCGAACCCGGGTGCTCGCACCCCACGCCCGGCTCCGGCTCCGCGAGCCCGACGCGTCGGTGAGCGGGCGTGCGATCGACATCGAGCGCACGCTCGCAGCCGCCGGCACGCTGCGTGACCGGTACTTCATCCGCCTTTCAGCGCTCACCGCCCGCCCGCTCGCCGATGTCGCGCACGAATGGCAGTCGGATCGTTTTTTGGAGCCAGAGGATGCCGTCACCCTCGGCTACGCAGACGGCGTGGAGGAGATGGCGACCCGGCGGGGTGCGCCCAGCTGAACGACCCTGACGCTGACGCGACCGTGCCCGCTGGCCACCGTCGTAGAGTGCGCCGGTGCCAGACGCTCCCCTCAGGCTCTCCGCCCTGACGCCCGATCCGGAGTCGCTTCGCGCGCTCTCTCGTATCGACGACGAGTCGATCGGCCGTGACGCCGTCTCCGAGATGCTGCCCGCGATCCGCCCCTACGTGCGCACGACCCCGGTCATTCGCATCGATCGTGCCGAGCTGGGCCTCTCCGCCGGCCCGCTCGTGCTCAAGCTCGAGCACCACCAGCACTCGGGCTCGTTCAAGGCACGGGGTGCGTTCGCCAACCTGCTCATGGGTGCGATCCCTCCTGCGGGGGTGGTCGCCGCGTCGGGTGGCAATCACGGGGCGGCGGTCGCCTACGCCGCGCGGCGTCTCGGGGTGGAGGCGACCGTCTTCGTTCCAGAGGTCTCCTCGCCGGCAAAGCTCGCGAGGATCGAGGCCTACGGTGCGCACCTGGTCGTGGGCGGCGCCTCGTACGACGAGGCCCGAGCCGCCGCCGGGCGCTGGCACGAGGAGACCGGCGCCCTCGACGTCCCTGCGTTCGATGCCGTAGGCACGGTGCTCGGTGCGGGCTCAGCCGCGATCGAGCTCCAATTCCAGGCACCTGATGTGGACACGGTGATCGCGTCGGTGGGCGGCGGCGGTCTTGTGGCGGGCCTGTGCGCGGGGTATGACGGGGCGGCATCGGTCGTCGGTGCCGAGCCGGACGGCGCGCCCACGCTGACCGAAGCGTTGCGTGCGGGACATCCAGCCGACGCACCCGTCGGCAGCGTGGCCATCGACTCGCTTGCGCCTCGGCGGGTGGGCGTGCACACCTACAACGTCATCGCGCGGCTCGGCTCGGGAGCCGTCCTCGTGGACGACGCCTCGATCGTCGCCACCCAGCGGCTGCTCTGGGACCGCCTCCGTCTCGTGCTCGAGCCCGGGGGCTGCACCTCGCTCGGTGCGCTCGTCTCGGGCGCCTACGCGCCCGCCCCCGGCGAGACCGTCGCCGTGGTGTTGAGCGGTGCGAACACGACAGCCGTGGACTTCGACCGAACGTCGCCGTCACCCCTGCACTGAGCACGGGCTCAGGTGCCGAGGCGGTCCTCGTGGACGATCTCGACGGGCTCGAGGCGGTCCGCCGGTTCGAACCCGAGCACGCGGCCATAGAAGTACAGCTCGGCCTCGGCGGTCCGGCGCACGGTCTCGGCTCTGCGGAAGCCGTGCTGCTCGCCTTCGTACGCGACGTACGCGTGGGGGACGCCCTTCTCCGAGAGCGCCGCCACGATGATCTCCGCCTGGTCGGGCGGCACCACCTTGTCCTCGAGCCCTTGGAACACGATGAGCGGCGTCCGCAGCTGCTCGGTGTGAAACGCCGGGGAGCGGGCGCGATAGACGTCTTCGGCTTCAGGCCACGGGCCGAACAACCCGTCCACGTAGCGCGACTCGAACTTGTGGGTCGTTTGGGCGAACACCACCGCGTCGGCGACCCCGAAGTAGCTGGCTCCCGCGGCGAACATGTCGGTGAACGTGAGGGCGCACAGCGTCGTGTAACCCCCGGCGCTGCCGCCGTGGATGAGCAGCCGGTCGCCGTCGACTCGGCCGCTCTCCACGAGGTGCCGCGCGGCGTTCACGCAGTCCTCGAGGTCGACCACGCCCCACGCACCGCGCAGGCGCTCGCGGTACGCGCGGCCGTACCCGGTGCTGCCGCCGTAGTTGACGTCGACCACAGCGAACCCCCGGCTCGTCCAGAACTGGATGCCGTAGTTGAGCACGGCCGACGCGGCGGAGGTCGGGCCGCCGTGGATCCCCACGATGAGCGGGGGCAGCTCGTCGATCGGCGCGTCGACGTCGGGGTTCTTCGGCGCGTAGAAGAGCGCATGGGCACGCGCGCCGCGCTCGGTCGGAAACTCGATGGGCTCGGGCTCCGACAGGTACGCCGCGTCGACGACCCGCTCGCGGGCTCGCTTCACCACGACGACCTGCTCGCCGCCGGGGACGCCCGGGGTGATCCGCACGATGCTCGGCGGCGCAGACGCCGACCCGGCCACGGCGACCGCACTCCTCCCGTCGCCCGCAGTGCGGAGCTGGGCGAACGCCGTCCAGGTGGAGGGGATCTCGTCGAACGCGTCCGCTCGCGGCGCGAGCGTGCCCACGTGGCTGAGGCCGTCCTGGCTCCATGCCGCGAGGATGGTGCCGTCGGCGAGCACCGCGTACGACGAGGTGCCGAAGACCCAGTCGGGCGCGCCGAGGTCCGCCTGCATCGGGGCGAGCGGCCGGTCGGTGCCACCGTCGAGGGCCGCCGCGTAGAGGTTCCACCACCCCGTGCGGTCCGAGATGTACACAAGCTCGCCCTGCGGCGTGTACTTCGGCTGGATGACCGACTCCGACGGGCCCCCCGCCACGCGCCGCTCGTGACGCAGCTCGAAGCCCCCGGACGTGTCGAGCTCCGCCTCCCACAGCTCCGTGCCGTCCCACGGCATGTTCGGATGATCCCAGCTGACCCAGCTCAGCCGCCGGCCGTCGGGCGAGACCACGGGATGCGAATAGAAATCGTGCCCACCGGCAACGGCGCGCGGCGGTGCGTCACCCGACGTCGGGACGACGACGACGTCGTTGACCACGGTCGAGGGCACGTCGGGATCCCCGTGACGCTCGCGCACCGCGAGCACGTACCGGCCGTCGGGAGTGACCACCGGCGCCGCGAACCGCACCGCGCGTGGTGAGGGCGGTTCGGGCGTGATCGGCCGTGGCTTGTGTCCGGGATCCACTCGGTACAGGCGCTGATCGGCGAAGTTGGAGAAGAAGACCGTGTCGCCCGACACCGCCGCGCACAGGCCGCCGTACTCGTGGACGAGCGTCCGCGCGTTGAAGTCGGGGCCGAAGACGTCGTGCGCCTCCCCGCCGCCCGCGGGGGCACGCACCAGGACGAGTCTTCCCCCTTCGGCCGGACGCGCCTCGGTCCAATAGATGTGGTGCGTCGTGGCGATCGGGAACGAGACCCCGACGGTCTTTTCGACGAGGAGGTCGAGACTGAGAGGGGAGGCCCAGGTCCCGTAGGGCGCGCGGCGGGGCATCTTCATCTCCTAGGCGATCAATCGTCCAGCACGTCCGCCAGGCCCGCGGCCTCGAAGGCCCGGCGCGTGGCTCCGCGCGCCCCGCGGATCACGAGGCGGTTCCCGCCCGTCTCGATGCTGCGTCGCGCACGGACGAGCGTCGACAGGCCGCTCGAGTCGATGAACTCGAGCGCGGAGAGGTCGGCGACCACGGTCGAGCCCGCGAGCGCGAGCAGCGCCTGGCGGACACCGTCCGCACTCACGAGGTCCAGCTCACCGTGGAGCCGGAGCACGTGGACACCACAAGGGTCTTCGTCGACCTCCATGCGAAACGCCTGAGAACGCATGTCCGCCACCGATCCTTCCCTGCGCCGTTGCCGACCTGCCTCTCGTCGCACTCACTCATCCCCGCACACGCCCGTGTCGATGCGCCCCGGCGAGGGTGCAGGGCCTATGTCGCGTCCTCGGGGGTCGTTTCCCACCACTGGCACCACCAATTCGCCCCGACGAGGATGCGGAGCTTCGGGTGCCAGCAGTAGGAGAGGTCGTTGTACGGCTCGAGGTAGTAACGGCAGTTCTCGCACTTCTCGTCACCCGAGGGGTGCCCGCGCAGGACCGCGTTGTCGGCCATGTGACGGAGCTCGATCGAGAGCTTTTCGTCGATCTCCTTGGGCTCTGGTTCAGGGATCACGTAGTCGGTCACGGTGCTGAACCTAGTTGGCACGGCGCCTCACGGTCATCCTGGCGTCTTTGGGGTAGGGCTGCCGGCGTCGTTTGCTACGCTCCGTGTCGTCTCACTTCCGGACGGCCACGGGCGCGGCCTGGAGTCCCGCACACCGGGGAGAACGGGCGGTCATGCCGAAATTGCATCGGAAGTGGTGGACGCTGATCGCCGTCTGCACGGCGATCTTCATGCTCCTGCTCGATATCACGATCGTCAACGTCGCGCTGCCGAGCATCCAGCGGTCCCTCCATGCGACGTTCAGCGACTTGCAATGGGTGATCGACGCCTATGCGCTCACCCTCGCGGCGCTCATGCTCACGGCCGGCGTCCTCGGCGACATGTTCGGGCGCCGCGAGATGTTCGCCATCGGCCTCGGGATCTTCTCGGTGTCGTCGTTCGTCTGTGGCGTGTCCACCGGCTCGACCATGCTGAACGTGGCCCGCGCCGCACAGGGTGTCGGCGGAGCGATCATGTTCGCGACGTCGCTGGCGCTCATCGCCCAAGCGTTCCATGGGCGAGACCGCGGCACCGCGTTCGGCATCTACGGCGCGGTGATCGGTGGTGCGATCGCGATCGGTCCTTTGCTCGGCGGCGTCATTACGAGCGGGATCGGGTGGCGCTGGATCTTCTTCGTGAACGTGCCGATCGGCATCCTGGCGATCTTCATCACGCTCACGCGTATGGACCGATCCAAGATTGTGACGAGCCGGCGGGTGGACTACGTCGGGTTCGTATCCTTCTCCGCCTCGCTCTTCATGCTCGTGCTCGCACTGGTGCGAGGCGACACAGACGGATGGAGCAGCAGTCTCGTGGTCGGCCTGCTCACGGGTTCGGCAGTGCTCTTCGGCGTCTTCGTCGTGACCGAGCTGCGCCGACGCGACGCCATGCTCGATCTGTCGCTCTTCAGGCTCCCCGCGGTGACCGGGGTGTCGATCACCGCACTGACGCTCAGTGCGTCGGTCTTCTCGCTGTTCTTGTACTTGACGCTCTACATCCAAGACGACCTCGGGTACGGCCCCCTCGCCGCGGGGCTCCGGTTCCTTCCGGTCTCCCTCCTTGCCTTCGCCGTCTCGCCGGTCGCGGGGAAGCTGACCGTACGGATCCAGGCGCGCTACCTGCTCGGTGCGGGCCTCGTCGTGGTCGGCGTCGGCTGCGTGCTCATGTCCTTTACGACTCCGAGCTCGGGATGGTTGGCCATCCTCCCCGGCCTTGCCGTCGCAGGCATCGGGATCGGAGTGGTGAACCCGGTGCTCGCCTCGTCGTCGGTGGCGGTCGTCGAGCCCGACAGGGCAGGCATGGCCTCGGGCGCGAACAACACGTTCCGCCAAGTGGGCATCGCGACGGGGATCGCCGGGCTCGGCACGATCTTTGCGGGCCAGATGCGCCAGAGGGTCACGGCGTCGCTCCTTTCCTCTCCCGCAGGTCGTGCAGTGGCCGAGCTGCACGGACAGCACCTTGCGACAGCGCTCGCATCCGGCCAGGTACGCACAGCGATCAGGCGATGGCCCCCTGCCCAGGCGCATGCACTCCTGCAGGCCTACCGCATCGCCTTTTCCGCGACGTTCGACCACCTCGTGCTGATCGCGGCGGCGATCGCGTTCGCCGGTGCCGTGCTCTCCTACGTCCTGGTCCGCCAGCGCGACTTCGTCCCGGCGCGAGGCCCGGGTGCGGGAAGCCCCCCGCCCGGCGACCGCCGAGACGGGCATCCCGCCACGGCGCACCGACCCGGGCTTCCTACGGGGGCCACTCCATGACCCACGACGGCAGGCGTTTGTCCAAGAACGCCTGCATCCCCTCAGCGCCGGACTCTCCTCGGAACAAGGCGTCGGACAGGGTTGCGGCGTCCTCGATCGCCTCGTCCCAGGGGCGTGCCGCCAGGTCGAAGAGTCCCTTCGTGGCAGCGACCGCCACCGGCGCGCAGCGCAACAGCGAGCTGACCACCGAGCGGACCCAGTCGTCGAGCGCGGCACCGTCGCTCACCGCCGCGGTCAACAGGCCAGCCGCCTGGGCCTCGGCCGAGCCGAAGACATCACCGGTCAGGGCGTAGCGCTCGAACGCGCGCCGGTGCATGCGACGCAGCGCAGGCACCGCGATGACGGCCGGCGCCACTCCGACGCGGACCTCGGAGAAGCCGAACGTTGCGCTATCGGGCGCCGCGGCCAGGTCGCACGCGCTCACGAGTCCCATGCCTCCCGCTCGCACGTGGCCGTTCACGCGGGCGATGACCGGTTGCGGCATCGACACGATCGCCGTGAGCACGCGAGCCAGCGTCGCCGGAGGGTCTCCCGGCGGCGGATGGAGGCGCTCTGTGAGGTCGACCCCCGAGCAGAACGTGGTCCCCGCGCCGGTCAGGACCACGACGCGGACCTCGGGATCGGCACTCGCCTCCCCCAGCGCGGACGCCAGCTCGGCGAGGAGGCGCACGGACAGGGCGTTGCGGTTGTGCGGCGAGTCGAGGGTGAGGGTGAGGACCGGACCCTCGGACGCTCGACGGACGAGCGCTGGTTCGCTGGCCACTGCCGCAGTGTAGGCAGTGTAGGAGGAGCGGGGATGCTCAGAGCGGGAGCCGCGGCGCCGCCGCGAGCGGTGCACGCGCGGCCGCACGCGTCCCACGCGCGGGGGGCGGAAGGACCTGTTCGGGACGCACGGAGCGAAGCGACCGACATCCCGGGCGGCCACCGACGACTTCGACCCATTCCTCGCCGGTGCGCGCGTTGCGGACGTGGGCGACGAAGGCCCAGGTCGCCGAGCGCAGGCGCATGCCGGCGACGTCGACCGCGTCGCCAGGGCGCAATCCTGCCCAGCGTGTCGTCCTGACCAGGTGGGAGACGGCACGCACCGCCGGATCGGCGTCGTCACGGGCGCGGACCGGTCGTCGGGGCATCGCGACGATCATGGCAGCCCCGCCTAGCGGAACCTTCCGGGCTACGCCGTTGAGGTGATCTCAGCTCGTCCGGAAACTTTCTTCCAAATAACGCTCTGACCAGCGCGTTTGCCCAGGTCAGAGGCTCGCGATTTGTCGCGAGATGGTGTATTACCTAATGTATGGCTTCGATCATCTCCAAGACGATCGGCGGACACACCTACTACTACCTGGTCGAGTCGGCCCGGGTGGGCGGCAAGCCCCGGATCGTCTCCCAGCGCTACTTGGGCAAGGCGTCCGACATCGAGGCAGCGATCGACGGTGCGACGGTGATGCCCGATCGCACCCGTCACCTCGCCTTCGGCGATGTCGCTGGGGCGTGGGAGATGCTGCGGCGCCTGCGGGTCGCAGAGATCATCGACGAGGTGGTCGGGTCCCGACGCTCCGACGCCGGGGCATCGGTCGGGACCTACATCGCTCTCGCGACGCTCAACCGGGTCGTCGATCCCTGCTCGAAGCTCGCCTTCTCGGCGTGGTGGGCAACGACTTCCGGCGACCGCTGGCTGCACCTTGGCTCAGGAGCCCTCGACCATCGGCGCTTCTGGGAGGCGATGGACGCGATCGGAGAGGAGCAGATCAAAGAGATCGAGCGCCGCATCGTGGCGGCCATGATCGAGACCTTCTCGATCGACTTGTCCGGGCTCGTGCTGGACATGACCAACTTCGCCACCTGGATCGACTCGGGCAACGACCGTGCGTCGATCGCCCAGAGAGGGCACTCCAAGCAGAAGCGCAACGACCTGCGCATCGTCGGTCTCGGGCTTGTGGTGTCCACCGACGGCGCCATCCCGCTCGTCAGCCATGCGTATCCGGGCAACAAGCCCGATGTCACCCAGTTCCCCGTGATGGTGGCCGAGCTCGTCGCGCGCTTCTGTGCGCTGCTCGGTGACGGTGGTGAGCACGAGCACGACCGCCTCACCTTGGTCTACGACGCCGGGCAGAACTCCGAGGACAACTACGAGCTGCTCGACGGTGCACCGCTGCACTTCGTCGGATCGCTCCCGCCGTCGGACCATCCCGACCTCCTTGGCGTCTCGAAGCACCGCTACAAGACCGTCGACAACGAGGCCTTCCCTGGTCTCGTCGCCTTCGAGACCACCAAGGTCGTCTTCGGCCAAGAACGCCGCCTTCTCGTGTGCCACTCCGAGGGGCTCCATGTGAAGCAGTCCCGGGGCTTCACCCAGACCCTCGCCAAGGCCACGCGCCAGCTCGGAGAGCTCCAGGCCCGCCTGGCACGTGGAAAGACCCGCAAGGCCAAGGACAAGGTGCAAGCCGAGATCGCGCAGATCCTCGCCGCGCGCTGGGTGTCACGGGTCGTCTCGACCACGCTCTCTGGCGAACAGCCGAATGAGCTCCGTCTGAGCTTTCGCACCGACGACAAGGCCCGCGCCGCGCTCGAAGAGGAGCTGTTCGGCAAGCGGATCCTCTTCACCGACAAGACGCCCGGCGAGGCACCAACCGCCCAGATCGTCGCCGAGTACCGCTCCCAGGAGTCAGTCGAGGGCGACTTTCGCCAGATGAAGGACCCGAAGGTCGTCTCGTTCTCCCCGATGTTCCATTTCACCGAGTCCAAGATCCGTGTCC
>JAJYPY010000211.1 GCA_021794995.1 Actinomycetes bacterium
AGCGGAGCAGGCGGAGGTCGGCCTGGACACCGAACGCCTTGTCCGCCGGCCTGGTGGCCGTCCCCTCCTCGGTTCGGCGCCGGCTGGGAACATCTCGGTCCGGTTCCCGCCCGATCTACGAGACCAGCTCCGGGCCCGAGCCCAGGCGGAACACATTGCCGAGGCCGAGGTGATCCGCCGCGCCGTGCACGACTACCTGGAGCGCCCCCGGGCCAGCTGAGCCGGTGCGATCCTCTGTTGACGACGTCCGAGCGACGAGACGCCGACCGGTGGGTACGTGCCGACTGCCATTTGGGACGATCATCGCTTCGGGGGTGATCCTTGGGCTGGCAGGCGTACGCCGATCACCCGCTCGGGAGCGACGCGGGCGCCTGGCTGCTGACCTGCGATACTGGGTTCCTCTCTTGGGAAAGGCTCCCGATGATCGTTGCCATCGCCGGGGCTTCTGGTTTTGTCGGACGTGCTCTGACGGCCCAGCTGCTCGGTACCGGGCACGACGTGGTCGGCCTCGGCCGTTCCGTGAGCTCCCTCCCGACGGGTACGAGGGCCATCGCTGTTGACGTGGGCGACGAAGGCGCGACCGCCGACGCCCTGGGTGGTGTCGAGGTTGCCTATTACCTCGTCCATTCGATGGCCGCCGGTGGTGGATTCCGCGATGTCGACCTCCGTCTTGCCACCGCCTTCGGTCGGGCGGCGGCGCAGGCGGGCGTCGGCCGGATCATCTATGTCGGAGCGCTCGGGGACGCTCCGACCTCCGCACACCTGGCCAGCCGGCACGAGGTGGGTTCGGCCCTCGCCGCCGCCGGCGTGGCGGTGGTCGAGCTGCGGGCCGCGGTGGTGTTCGGCTCGGGCAGCATCTCCTTCGAGATGCTTCGTTACTTGACCGAGCGACTGCCGGCCATGGTCTGCCCCCGGTGGGTGCGCACCCGGATCCAGCCTATTGCCCTCGTCGACCTGCTGGCTTATCTGGAGCAGTCGCTCCACGTCGCTCCCGGCGTCTATGAGATCGGCGGCGCTGACGTCACGACCTACCGCGAGATGATCGCTGCGTACGCCCGCGTCCGGGGTCTGCGTCCCCGTCGCATTATCGACATCCCGTGGCTCACTCCGCACCTCTCGTCGTACTGGGTCGACCTCGTGACGCCGGTCGATCGTTCGGTGAGTCATGCGTTGATCGAGAGTCTCGTCACCGAGGTGGTGGTGGTCGACGCCGAACCGGCGAGACGGGCGTTCTCGGTCACGCCGATGGGCGTCGAGGGCGCCCTCGCCGCCGCGCTCGACGACCAGGACGAGGAGGTAACTCGCTCGCTGCTCGAGCGCCGTGACGGCCTGGTCGATGGTGTCTACTCCGTCGTCGTCGATGTCACCATCCCACCGGGTACCGAGGAAGTGGTCGTGCACGATCTGGGGTCGATCGGCGGGCGGCTCAGCTGGTACGGTGCCGCACCCGGGTGGATGGCCCGCCTTGTCCTCGGGCGCCTCGTAGGCGAGCGGCTTCGACGACGTAAGCCCGCGGCCGTGGTGCCGGGAGCGCTCGTCGACTGGTGGCGCATCGCCTGGGTCGAGTCGGGCGAGCTGGTGCTGCGGAGCGTCGGATGGTTCCCCGGTGACGCCTGGCTCGGGTACCGCGCCGGTCAAGGTGTCCTTCACCAGGTAGCCGCGTTCCGCCCCCGTGGCATACCGGGCTTTCTTTATTGGAAGCTGCTCGCGCCAGTGCACCGCGTGGCGTTCGACCGGATGGCTCGCCACCGTGTTATGCGGGCGTCAGGGCAGCCCTGATGGCAGTTCGCGGGGGTCCCGGCTCTGCGTCACGGCACCCGTCGTATCCCACAAACGACTAGTCCTGGAAGAGGTTAGGCCGATCGTTCGGTGCGATCTACGGACTTGTCGGAGGTCGGGTCTTCTCGACCCAAGTCATGAGTGCTGAGCCAGGGTGCATGAACACGTGCTCCCTCGCTGCTTCGAGTTGCCAAGTGTTGAGCTTGCGAACGTAGGCGGCATCAACGGTGTGGTCGATGCCGAGGTAATCGAGTGCAACCGTCATGAGCGGCGATAGGGGCATGACCACCGTGTCAGCCCCACCTATCGCGATCTCATTGCGAACGCCGCGACGATTCCCACTCGCTTGGGTCGGAGACTCCATGAGGTTCAGCAACCGTCTCGAAGAAGTGGTCATAGGTCAATGAGTCGTCGCGGACGCCGAGGTGCTGGTCGCCGACGAGGCAGCGGCGCGCCTACCCGGCCTCGGCAGTCCGCGCCCGACTGGACAGCCTTCGAGTGGGAAGGTATCGACCGCTGTCTCTCGGCTTTCGAGGCTTCGAGCGTGGCTGGCCTCCTTGCTGCAGCGGCAGATTCGCCCGCCTGCGGGCACCGCCTTGCATCGCTGTCGCCCCTGTGGGCCCGGACGATCACCAACCCCCCAAGTGGGCGTCGGCCCGCCAGGCCTGCCGACCTACCTCGCCATCTCTCCGCGGCACGCTCCCCAGGTCCGCCTGGTCGAAGACTGCTGGCAGAACGACCCGCGCCTCATCGTCCGCCACCGAGTCTGCAGCCATCGGCTGCGGGTTCATCCCGGCGCCTACTCCGACCCGTCCCAGACGCTGCGGATCCTCGCTTCGACTGCCGCCGCCACCGACGACTTCGTGCTGGGCCGCCACGGGTGCGGTGCTCACCGCGGTCGGGCTGCCTTCGGTCTCGGACTGGTACTCGTCCCAGCTCGATACGCGGTCTCGAGCGACCCTCTGGACGGCAGACCGTCAGGCATGCCTCGTCTGCTCTGAACCTCCATTGGTCGTGGCCACGCAGCTGGACCTGGAGATGGCAGAGCTCGGACTTGACCCTGCCTTCGCCGTCGGTGTCGCGGACGGGATCCTGCTCACGGCTTCGCGATCGCCTGCGGTGGCTGCGGCTCTGACGATGCCTGACGCACGGCCGATATTCGTAGCGGTCCACCTGACCACGGTCCGACCCCCCGGTAGCGACGAAGAGAGTGTCGGCATCGGCGTCG
>JAJYPY010000004.1 GCA_021794995.1 Actinomycetes bacterium
GCTGGCGACGATGAACGCGACGAGTCTCATCATCGCGTTGCCGGTGATCTTCCGCGGCATCCACCTGAACCCGCTGCAACCGGGGAACTTCCCCTACCTGCTGTGGATCATCATGGGCTACATGCTGGTCTCCGCCGCAGTGGTGGTGACCGTCGGGCGGATCGGCGACATCTTCGGGCGGGTCAAGGTGTACAACCTCGGCTTCGCCTGGTTCACCCTCGGCGCGATCCTGCTGTCGCTGGTGTGGAGCACCGGCTCGACCGGAGCCCTCGAGCTCGTCATCTTGCGGATGTTCCAGGCGATCGGCGGGGCGTTGCTCATGGCGAACTCGGCCGCCATCATCACCGACGCCTTCCCTTCCGAGCAGCTCGGGTTTGCGCTCGGTATCAACATGGTGGCGGCGATCGTCGGCTCCTTCCTCGGCATCATCGCCGGGGGCCTCTTGTCCGAGATCGGTTGGCGCTGGGTCTTCCTCGCCAACGTGCCGTTCGGGGTCTTCGGCACGATCTGGGCGTACGTGAAGCTGAAGGAGATCGGTATCCGCATCAAGGCGCGGATCGACTGGGTCGGCAACATCTCCTTCGCCGGGGGACTGGCCATGGTCCTCACCGGCATCACTTACGGCATCAAGCCCTACGGGGGCGCCCTCACCGGTTGGGCCGACCCCTTCGTCTTGGAAATGCTCTTCGGTGGCTTGGCGTTGCTCGTCGTCTTCGTCATCGTCGAGACGAAGGTGCACGACCCCATGTTCCGGATGTCGCTCTTCCGCATCCGGGCGTTCTCCGCCGGGAACGCCGCGCAGTTCTTGGGCGCGGTCGGGCGCGGCGGCATGCAGTTCATGCTGATGATCTGGTTCCAGGGCATCTGGCTGCCCCAGCACGGCTACAGCTTCGTCGACACGCCCTTGTGGGCGGGGATCTACATGATTCCTTGGATGCTCGGCTTCGTCGTCGCCGGACCGGTCTCGGGCAAGCTGTCGGACCGCTACGGCGCCCGGCCATTCGCGACGGCCGGCATGCTGCTCTCCGCCGCCATGTACGCGGCGATGATGACCTTCCCGGCCGACTTCGCCTATTGGCCCTTCGCGGCGGTGATCTTCGTGTCGGGCGTCTCCATGGGACTGTTCGCCTCGCCGAACACCGCCTCGATCATGAACTCCGTCCCCGCTCGCCACCGCGGCGCGGCGTCGGGCATGCGCGTCACCTTCTCCAACGCCGGGATGCCGCTGTCGATGGGGTTGTTCTTCACCTTGCTCGTTTTCGGCCTCAACGCCAAGGTGCCCACGGCGATGTACCGGGGCCTCCTCGCCCACGGCATCCCCGCCGCCAAGGCCGCCCAGCTCGCCCACCTGCCCCCCCTCGGCTACATCTTCGCCGCCTTCTTGGGCTACAACCCCCTCAAGAGCCTCCTCGGACCCTCGGTGCTGTCCCACCTCGCCCCCGGGCGGGCGGCCGACCTCACCGGTCGGTCGTTCTTCCCACAGCTGATCGGCCCGTCGTTCAAGCACGGCCTGCTGCTCATCTTGGTCTTCGCGGTCGTCATGAGCCTGATCGCGGCGGTTGCCTCGGCGCTGCGGGGCGAGCGTTACGTCCACGAGGACGAGGAGTCCCGCGCCCAGAGGGCCGGGCTCGCCGTCGCGGCAGATGGCGTCGTCGCCGGCAACGGTGCCATCGTCGTGTCCGGACACCAGCACGTGCCCGGGTCGACAGGGCACCGGTCGCGGCCCGGTCGACCGGATCGAGCGGACCGGCACGGCAACGGGTGGGCGCGGCGGGCGAAGACGGATGGGAACGGGGTCGTCGGATCACCGGAGCGGTCGGGAGACAAGGAGGCAGGCTCGCTATCGTGACGGCTCTGCCGGCGACAGCGCCGGGTCCAGAGCCGGGTCCAGAGCAAGCGACAGAACCGGCGGCAGAGCTCGTCGAGCACCGAGGTGCCATGGGGATCAGGAGCATCGTCGTCGGGTTCGACGGTTCGGAGACGAGCTGTCGGGCCTTCGCCATGGCCACCGGCCTGGCCGGCCGGGAGCACGGCTCGGTGCACGCGTGCTTCATCGCCCACCTCCCGGCCGCTGCGGCCCTCGGCGGGTTCGCCGGCCCCGCGCCCCTCCTCGAGGACCCCGACAGAAACGACGGGCTCGCCGCCTTCGTCACCGAAGAGCTCGCCCGGGCGGGGATCCGGGGCGACTTCACCCACCGCAGCGGCGAGGTTGCCGCCGAGCTCGAGCGCCTTGCGGCGGCGTACACCGCCGATCTCATCGTCGTCGGGCGCTCCACCCACCCGCACCTGCACCTTGGCGGCGTCCCGCGCCAGCTGCTCGCGCGGAGCCGGATCCCGGTGCTCGTGGTGCCATAGGGCGTGGCGCCCGCGGGCGTCGCGCCAGTGGGGTCGTGCGCCGCCCGCCCGCGTCGCCCGCCCGCGTCGCCCGGTCAGCTCCACAGCGTCACGTAGATCGGAGGGCGGAACCGGCTGGCCGGCACCGCTCCGTCACTTCGGTGCATGCTCTGCATCGCCTCGGGCGTGGTGAGGAACCGCATGAGGGTGGCCACGGCCGGAGATCTGCGCTCGACGGGCAACGCGCTCACGTACCACAGCAGTTGGACGGGGGTGGAGGCCACGTCGAGGCGGCAAGCACGCCGCGTTCGATGTGCCGGCTCGCGAGGTGGGCGATGGCCGGTGCCACCCCCGCTCCCTGTTCGGCAGCCGACCACGCTGCGGCTTGGTTCGGGAACACCTGCACCCGGTCGGGCGGGACGTGCAGGTGCGCCATCAGCATGCCGATCTCGCGGTCGGGCTCCACTCCGGAGGGGTCCACGAGCCAGTTCTCCGACGCAAGCGCCTGCCAGCGGATCCCCGTCGTGCTCGCCATGCGGTGGCCGGGGGATGCCACGACGATCAGCCCGTAGCGCATCATCGGTTCGGAGGTCAGCCCTGCCGCCGGCTCCCCGGAGAGATGCGGGCCGAAGCACACGTCAGCGAGGCGGTCGTGGAGGAGCGCGGCCATCTCCGCCGACTCCGCCACCCCGACGGTGGCTTGCACGTTCGGATTGCGCAGCGTGAAGGCCGCGAGCAGCGGAGGAGCCACGAACTCCGCGAACGTCGAGGTGGCAGCCACACGGATCCGCGCCGGGGCCCCCTGCGCCTGGCGGATCACCGACTGCCCTTCGGCCGCGAGCCCCACGATCTGAGAGGCGATCGGCACGAATCGCTGGCCGCCGGCGCTCAGCACCATCCCGCGGGAGGTCTTGGTGATGAGCGGGTCGCCGAGCTGCTGGCGCAGCGCAGCGAGCGCGCTCGACACGGCCGGCTCGCTCACACCCAGGGCATGGGCAGCCGCCTTGACGGACCCGAGCCGGGCGACCAGGACGAACGCTTCCAGCTGCGTCAGCGTCACACCCCCAGATGTAGCACCACCACGCCGGCGTGATCGGCGGAATCGGTGCGAGCGGCGGGATCGGTGCGAGCGGCGCGGCAGGCGTGACCTGCGGCCGGCGTGGGATAAGCGATCGGTTATCAGTGCGTTGATCGGCTCCTCCCCTCAGACGAAGATGCGATCGGCAGTCGCGATCGCCCGTGGTGGGCGTTCGGACGTGCCCACCGAGGAGGGTGGAGCATGCAGGTACCGGCGCCCTTCGAGTACCAGCGGGCGGGAAGCGTCGACGAGGCCATCGCCCTCCTGGCCCGCAGCGGGGGAGATGCGCGGCTCGTCGCGGGCGGTCACAGCCTGCTGCCGATGATGAAGCTGCGCCTGGCGCGGCCCGAGACGCTTGTGGACATCAACGGCCTCTCGGACCTGGAGTACGTCAAGGTGGACGGCGACGAGATCGCAATCGGCGCGATGACGCGCCACGTCGGCGTGCTCGAGTCAGCGGTCCTCGCCGAGCACTACCGGATCTTTGCCGAGGCGGAGCGGGTCATCGCGGACCCCCTGGTCCGAAACCGCGGCACGGTCGGCGGCTCGCTCTGCCAGGCGGATCCCTCCGAAGACCTGTCCGCGGTGTTCGCCGCGCTGAAGGGCCGGGCCGTGATCCGCTCGGCGTCGGGGACCCGCTCGGTCGACCTCCGAGCGTTCCACCTCGGCCCCTACGAGACGGTCGTTGGTGACGCGGAGATCGTCGTCGAGGTGCGCGTCCCGATTCGGCCCCACACCGGCAGCGCCTACGAGAAGGTCGAACGGCGCGCCGGAGACTGGTCCGTCGCGGCGGCCGGTGCCTTCGTCCAGCTGCGCGGCGACACGATCGACGACGTCGGGATCGGGATGACGGCCGTGGGGGCAGCGCACTTCACCTGTGAGGAGGCCGAGGACTCCTTGAGGGGTGGGCCGGTCTCGCCGGAGGCGATCGACGAGGCCGCCCGGATCTGCGGTCAGCGCTGCAACCCGTCGGCGGACCAACGGGGCCCCGTCGACTACAAGCGCCACCTGGTCAGCGTGCTCGTGGCCCGCGCGCTCACCAGATCCGTCGCCCGGGCCAGAGGGGAGGCTGCCTGATGCGCGTCACGTTGACCGTCAACGGAGCAGAGACGACCGCCGACGTCGAGCCCCGGCTGCTGCTCGTCCACTACCTGCGTGACGTCCTCGGCCTCACCGGGACGCACTGGGGGTGCGACACCTCGAACTGCGGCGCCTGCACGGTATGGCTGGACGGGGTGCCGATCAAGAGCTGCACGACGCTGGCCGCCATGGCCGATGGCCACGAGGTCCGCACGGTGGAGGGACTGGCGAGCGAGGACGGCCTGGACCCCGTCCAGCAGGGGTTCGTCGAGGAGCACGGCTTGCAGTGCGGCTTCTGCACGCCCGGGATGATGATGACGGCCCGGGCGCTCCTCGACCGCATCCCCGATCCCGACGAGGCCACGATCCGAGAGGCGATCTCTGGGAACCTGTGCCGCTGCACGGGCTACGAGAACATCGTCCGGGCGATCCGCTGGGCCGCCCGGCACGAGGCGGAGCGCACGAGCGAGGAGGCCGCCGTATGACCACGACCGATATGCCAGCCGCCCCGTCCTCGGACACCGTCCCGCGCAGCCCGGCGGGCAACCCGTTGGGCTTCGGGCACATGCTCCGAAAGGAGGATGCCCGCTTCGTCCGAGGTCAGGGCCACTACGTCGACGACGTCCGCCTTCCCGGCATGCTGCACGGTGCGATCCTGCGAAGCTCCTACGCCCACGCGCGCGTCGTGTCGATCGACACCAGCGCCGCCGAGGCGCACCCCAAGGTGAAGGCGGTCATCACGGGCAAGATCCTCGAGACCCTGAACCTCGCGTGGATGCCGACGCTCTCCGGTGACGTCACGGCGGTGCTGGCCACCGACAAGGTGCGGTTCCATGGCCAAGAGGTCGCCTTCGTGGTGGCCGAGGACGAGTACTCGGCCCGCGACGCCCTCGAGCTCATCGAGGTGGAGTACGAACCGCTCCCGGCGGTGGTCGACGCCACGCACGCGCTCGATCCGGACGCGCCGATCATCCGCGACGACCTCGAGGGTCGTACGGACAACAAGATCTACGACTGGGAAGCCGGCGACGAGGCGGCGTGTGACGAGGCATTCGCCAAGGCCGACGTCGTCGTGGCCGAGGACCTCGTCTATCCGCGGGTGCACCCCGCCCCGATGGAGACGTGCGGGGCCGTGGCGCACATGGACAAGGTCACCGGCAAGCTGACCATCTGGACCACCACCCAGGCGCCGCACGCCCACCGCACGGTGTACGCGCTCGTGGCCGGCCTCCCCGAGCACAAGATCCAGGTCATCTCCCCCGACATCGGCGGCGGGTTCGGCAACAAGGTGGGCATCTACCCCGGCTACGTGCTCGCCATCGTGGGGTCGATCGTCACCGGCGCCCCCGTCAAGTGGATGGAGGACCGTTCGGAGAACCTCATGTCCACGTCGTTCGCCCGCGACTACCACATGCACGGGGAGATCGCCGCCACCAAGGACGGCAAGATCCTCGCGCTCCGGGTGCGTGTGCTGGCCGACCACGGCGCGTTCAACGGGGTGGCGCAGCCCACCAAGTTCCCCGCCGGGTTCTTCCACATCTTCACCGGCTCCTACGACTACCCGGCGGCCCATTGCAAGGTCACTGCCGTCTACACGAACAAGGCGCTGGGCGGGGTCGCCTACGCGTGCTCCTTCCGCATCACCGAAGCCGTGTACCTCGTCGAACGGATGGTCAACTGCCTGGCCTTCGAGCTCAAGCAGGACCCGGCCGAGCTGCGCATGAAGAACCTCTTGCGCCCCGAGCAGTTCCCCTACATGTCCCCGACCGGCTGGGAGTACGACTCGGGCGACTATCCACGGGCGCTGCGCGAGGCCATGCGCATCGCCGGCTACGAGGAGCTGCGCCGCGAGCAGGCTTCACGGCGTGCCGCCGCGGCGCAACCGGGGGCCGACCCGACCGCTCCGCTGATGGGCATCGGCCTCTCGTTCTTCACCGAAGGCGTCGGGGCCGGCCCGCGCAAGCACATGGACATCCTCGGCCTCGGCATGGCCGACGGCTGCGAGCTCCGCATCCACCCGACCGGCAAGGCCCAGTTGCGCCTCAGCGTCCAGACCCAGGGCCAGGGCCACGAGACGACCTTCGCCCAGATCGTCTCGCACGTGATCGGCCTTCCCCCCGAAGACATCGAGGTGATCCACGGCGACACCGACAACACCCCCTTCGGGCTCGGCACGTACGGATCCCGCTCGACGCCCGTGTCGGGCGCGGCCGCCGCGGTGGCCGCGCAGCGGATCAAGGACAAAGCCCGTGTGATCGCGGCGGCAGCCCTCGAGTGCTCGGTGGACGACCTCGAGTGGGAGCACGGTCGCTGGTTCGTGAGGGGCGACCCGACGCAGGGCAAGACCATCGCAGAGCTCGCGATGATCGCCCATGGCAGCCTCGAGCTCCCCGAGGGGGTCGAGGGGCACCTCGACGCGTCGGTCGTCTACAACCCGCCCAACCTGACGTATCCCTTCGGCGCCTACATCTGCGTGGTCGACGTCGATCCCCAGACCGGTCAGGTCAAGGTCCGCAGGTTCATCGCCGTTGACGACTGCGGCCCCCGCATCAACCCGATGATCGTGGAGGGCCAGATCCACGGGGGCCTGGCGGACGGGATCGGGATGGCGTTGATGGAAGTCATCGCGTTCGACCGTGACGGCAACAACCTCGGTGGATCGTTCATGGATTACCTGCTGCCGACGTCGATGGAGTGCCCGAGCTGGGAGCTGGGACAGACGGTCACCCCGTCGCCCCACCATCCGATCGGCGTGAAGGGCGTCGGGGAGTCGGCCACCGTCGGATCTCCGCCGGCGGTGGTGAACGCCGTCCTCGACGCGCTCCAGGTCCGCTCGGCGGACATGCCGTTCACCCCGGCGATGACCTGGCGCGCCTTGGAGGGGCGTCCCATGCGGCCCGACCTCGCGATCGAGTAGCGGTGCAGGCATGATTCGCCAGGATCTCTCCGGCCGTTCGGGTGCGCTGCGAGGGTCGAGGGTGCCGTTCGTCCATGCCCGGGTGGTCTGGGCAGAGCCCCCAACGTCGGCCAAGCCAGGAGACGAGGCGATCGTTCTCGCAGACGGCGCCATCGAGGGGTTCGTCGGAGGCGAGTGCGCCGAGGACGCCGTGCGCCGCCACTGCCTCGACATCCTCCCCTCGGGCGAGGCGGTGCTCCTTCGCATCACCCCGAGGGAGGAGCCCGACCAGCCGGGCAAGCGGGTGGCGTACAACCCGTGCCTGTCGGGTGGCGCGCTCGAGGTCTTCTTGGAGCCCTCGCGGCCCGCTCCCCTTGTCCATGTCGTCGGCGATGCGCCCATCGCAGCAGCGCTCTTCGCGCTCGGCCGCCCGCTCGGCTACGAGGTGTCGGCCTGGGAGGGCGCGGTGGATCCGGGGGCCTCCGCCGTGGTGGTTGCCTCCCACGGCAAGGGCGAGGAGGAGCCCCTGGTGGCGGCGCTCGAGGCCGGCGTTCCCTACGTGGGCCTGGTCGCCAGTCGGACGAGGGGTGGCGCTGTGGTCGCGGCGCTGCCGGTGGGCGACGACCTCAAGGCACGTGTCCATACCCCGGCCGGGCTCGACATCGGCGCCGCGACGGCCGAGGAGGTCGCCCTCTCCATCCTGGCCGAGATCGTGGGCGCGCTGCCGAGACTTCCCCACGGCGACCGGCCCCTCGTGACGGAGGTGTGCGCCGAGCACTGCCACGTCCAGGCCGCGCCCGCGCGTTGACCTCGGTCGCGGATCTGGTCCCCTCCGTCGGCGCGCTGCGCGCCGCCCTCGACGACGTGGGCTATCTCGCCGACGAGGGCATCGCCACCGCGCTGTTCTGCGCGGTCCGGCTGCCCCAGCCACTCCTCTTGGAGGGTGAGCCTGGGGTCGGCAAGACCGAGGCCGCCAAGGCCTTGGCGGACGTGCTGGACACGCCGCTCATCCGGCTGCAGTGCTACGAGGGCATCGACGCCGCCGAAGCGCTCTACGAGTGGAACTTCCCCCGCCAGATGCTCGCCATCAAGGTCGCCGAATCGGCCGGCAGCTCGGTCAGCGAGGAGGACCTGTTCGGCCGGGAGTACCTGATCGGACGCCCGCTCCTGCGTGCCGTCGAGCACCCGGGACCCCGCCCGGCGGTCCTGCTGATCGACGAGATCGACCGGGCCGACGACGAGTTCGAGGCGTTCCTCCTCGAACTTCTGGGCGAGGGCAGCGTGACCATCCCCGAGCTCGGGACGATCCGCGCCACGCACACGCCGGTCGTCATCCTCACCTCCAACCGGACCCGAGACCTGCACGACGCGCTCAAGCGGCGGTGCCTGTACCACTGGATCGACTTTCCCAGCACGGAGCGGACCACGGCGATCATCCGCAGACGCGTCCCGGGCGCCACCGAGAGCGTGGCCTCCCAGGTCGCCGCAGCGGTCCGGCGGCTGCGGGCGCTCGATGTCCAGAAGGTCCCCGGAGTGGCCGAGGCCATCAACTGGGTACGGGCGCTGGAGCTGCTCGGGCTGCCGGTCCTCGACGAAGCGGCGGTGGCGATGACGATCGGCTCGGTGCTCAAGTACCGCGAGGATCTCGAGCTCGCGTTGGAACGAGGATCGGTCTGGGTCGCCGGACCGGCATGAGCGTCGGAGCCGGAAGGACCGGC
Organism: Actinomycetes bacterium; assembly: GCA_021794995.1. Taxonomy (GTDB): domain Bacteria; phylum Actinomycetota; class Acidimicrobiia; order Acidimicrobiales; family RAAP-2; genus JAJYVT01. The sequence goes on from JAJYPY010000004.1 coordinate 9,107, forward strand.
CGCGCCGAGATGCCGCTCCCGAGCGCCCCCGGTGTCGCGCGCCTGGCGGACCTTGCCGACGTCGCGGCCCGCTTCGCCGCGCTTCTCGACGCCGCCGGTGCCCCCGTCACTGCCGAGCGGGCCGGATGGTTCGCCGCCGGCGTGGGTGTGGCATCGCCCCTGACCGTCGCGGACCTGTATTGGCTGGCGCGCGTGACGCTGGTCGCGGAGCGCGCCCACATCGAACCCTTCGATCGGGTGTTCGCCCAGGTGTTCGGGGGGCTCGTCGATCCCGCCGACTTCCGGGGCGACGCGCCGCCCGCGCCCCCGCCGGCGCGGGGGACGAGCCGCCCGCCGCGCGCCGGGGATCCCACGAGACCGCGTGCACCCGGCCCTCCCGGCGCGGCGGTGACCGGCGGGGACGGCGACAGCGGGGACGGCGGCTCGGGACGCGAGGTCGTGACGGCCGTCTTCAGCCACGATGAGCGCCTGCGCCACCAGGACTTCGCCACGCTGAGCGCCGAGGAGCTGGCTCAGCTCGCCGGGCTGACGCAGCGATTTGCGCTCGCGGTACCCACGCGGCGCAGCCGCCGCAAGGCGCCCGCCGGGCGTGGCTCCGAGATCGACGTGCGGGCCACCCTGCGACGGTCTCGCCGCTCGGGCGGAGAGCCGCTCGTCACCGTGCGACGCCGGCGCAGGCACCGCCCGCGGCGCCTGGTGCTGTTATGCGACATTTCCGGCTCGATGGAGCCGTACGCCAGGGCGTACCTGCAGCTCCTCCTCTCGGGGATCGACGGACCCCGGGCCGAGGCCTTCGTGTTCTCGACGCGGCTCACCCGTTTGACCAGGGCGTTGCGAGGCGTCCCCCCCGACGCCGCGCTCGAGCGTGCCGGGCGGGTGGCGCCGGACTGGTCGGGTGGCACCCGGATCGGTGACGCGCTCAAGGCGTTCAACGACGGCCACGCCCGCCGGGGCATTGCCCGCGGTGCCGTCGTACTGGTGCTCTCGGACGGATGGGATCTCGGCGATCCCGCCCTCCTCGGCCGTGAAATGGAGCGCCTTCGCCGGCTGGCGTTCAGGATCGTCTGGGTCAACCCCCGCAAGGCGGCGCCGTCCTATGCCCCGCTCACCGGTGGCATGGCGGCCGCACTCCCGCACGTCGACGCGTTCGTGAGCGGCCACACCCGTGCGGCGATGGACGAGGTGCTCGACGCGGTCGCCGGCGTTCGGGCTCGCGGCACGTAGCCGCCGGTCGACTCGCGTCGAGGGCACGTCCGCCGTCCCCGGCGGACCGGGTCGTATGCTGCGAACCGAGGAGCACGGAACCCACTGCGCGGCAGCGCCGCGCGGCCGACGCGGGAGCGACGACGCCGATTCGAGCAGTAGCCGAGGATTCTCGTCGCGCCCGGGCCGCGTCGAGGACTGCCGGGGGGCCGGTGCGGGCATGGCCCAGGGCGACGCGGGCCTGGCCGCTCATCCGCTGGATCGTCGGGCTCGCCCTCCTCGGGATCAGCGTCGACGTGCTGTCGTCGCACACCGGCGAGCTGTCCGGCGTCGGCACCGTCATCGGCCACATGCGGTGGTGGTGGCTCGCGCCCGCGCTGTGCGTCGAGGCGGCATCGGAGCTCGCGTTCGTCGCCATGCAGACACGGCTGCTCGCAGCGGGCAGCCTCCACGCGCCGCTCAAGCCCCTGACGGCCATGACGCTCGCGTCCCAGGCGATCGCGAACTCCGTCCCCGGCGGTACGGCGGTTGCCGCGGTCTACGGCTTTCGCTGGTACCGACGTCTCGGAGCGGACGACACCCTGGCGAGCTGGGCGCTCGTCGGCACGACGATCTTCGCCGCCCTGTCGCTTGCGCTCCTGGCAGGCATCGGCCTGGTCTTCGCGACCGAGCAGGGCGCGTCACTCGATCTCGTCCCCGCGGTGCTGGGCATCCTCGTCGCCACCCTCGTGCTTGGCGTCCTCTTCGTCTACGAGCGTCCGCTCGAGCTCTCGGCGCGCTGGATGCTGCGTGCCTCGCGGCGCCTCGTCGGCATGCCGCGCGCCGCGCGTGAGTCCCACGTCCTCGTCCTCTTGGACCGGCTCGCAGCCGTGCGGCTGAGCACGCGCCAGGCATGTTGGATCGTCGGTCTCGGGTGTGTGAGCTGGCTCCTCGACTGCACCTGCTTCGGCCTCGCCTTCCTGGCGACGGGGTCCGCGGTGCCCTGGAAGGGCCTCTTGCTGGCCTACGGAGCGGGGCAGCTCGCCGCGAACCTGCCCATTACCCCCGGGGGACTCGGCGCGGTGGAGGGAAGCATCACGATCGCGCTCTCCTATTTCGGTGGCGGCACGACGGCGGACATCGCGGCAGTGCTCGTCTACCGGATGCTCAGCTTCTGGCTCGTGCTGGTCGTCGGCTGGGCCGCATGGGGTGCGTTGGCGCTCGGCGTCCGCAAGGGACGATGGGACCGCAGCGCGCTGCACGCGCCCGTGGAGTCGAGCGTGCTCGCCCACGACGTCGTGACCAGCTCACGCGACGAGGGTGGCATGCCGCCCGAGACGATCAGCGAGCCGGCGCGGCGGCAATCGGGCGACGAGGTGACGGACGGAGGGGGGCGAGCGGCGCGATGCACAGGAGGCGCGTGACGTCGGAGACGGGCCGGTGCACCGCGCGGCGTAGGTCCGTGCTCCGCCCGCTGCTCGCCGCCGGCGCGCTGCTTGCCGGCGCGGCGTCGCTCGCCGGGTGTGCGGCAGCGCGCAACGAGCTCGGCACCGCCAACAGCGCCTGTTACGTCGACCTCCCCGCAGCGATCCACGCGGTGCACCACCACGGGCGGCTCGAGGGCGTGCGCCTGGTGAGCGTGGCGTCGTTGCGCCGGCACGCACCGCGCCTGTACGCCGCGGCGCAAGCGCGGAGCACGCGGCCCTCCGACGTCTGCCTCGTGGCCTTCAGCGGACGGTTCCGCGCGGCGGGCGTCGCACGTCCGATCGGCGACAGCGCTGGGCACCTCGCGGTCGTCGAGCTCGGGTACCCGCACCGCAGGCTCCTTGCGACGTTGCTCGTGTCGCACGCCCCGCTGCCGTTCAGCCATTTCCACCTCTGAGCGGCGTTGCCGCCCCGCGTCCTACGCTGGCCGCCGTGGCGTCTCTTGACCGGGTGGAGAGACTGACCGACCTCGTGCTCGTCCTGCTGCACACCAGCACGCCGCGCACCTTGGAGGAGATCGCCCACGCGGTGCCGGGCTATCCCGAGTCGCACGCCGCGCGGCGCCAGGCGTTCGAACGGGACAAGCGGATCCTCCGAGACGAAGGGATCCCCGTCGTGACCGAGCCGATCGACGGGCCAGAGCAGTATGGGTACCGTATCGATCCCGAATCCTTCTACCTGCGGGACCTCGAATTGGAGGAGGACGAGCAGGCCGCCCTGCACCTCGCCGTGGCGGGTGTGCATCTCGGCGAACCTCACGGGAGAGATGCCTTGGCGAAGTTGGGTGCGTCGGGCATGGCGGAGGCGCGTCAGGTCGCCGCCGTCTCGGCGCCGCCCGCGCTCGTCCCCCTCTTCGACGCGGTGCGCTCGCAGTCCGAGGTCCGGTTCACCTACCACTCCGAGACGCGCGTGGTGGCACCTGCGACGCTGCAGTTCCGCGGGGGGCACTGGTACCTCGTGGGCTGGGATCGCCGCCGGGACGCGCCACGGACCTTTCGTATCGATCGGATCGACGCGTTGGCAGCGCCCGGGCCACCGGGCAGCGGAGAGCTTCCCGACGCGTTCGACCCTGCAGACGCGACGGTCGAGCCGTGGCGTGCCGCCGACGAGGACACCGAGCACGTGCTCCTGCGCGTCGACGCGGTCGAAGGACCTCGCGTGGCCGCAGAGGTGGGCGAGGCCGCGGTCCTCCAACGCCACGAGGACGGCTCGGTGCTGCTCAGGCTCGGCGTGAGCAGCTTCGACGTCTTGCGTTCGTGGGTGCTCGGACTCCTCGATCACGCAGAGATCGTGGGACCTCGCGCGGCGCGCCAGGCGATGGCGGAGTGGCTGGACGCGACGCTGGCGGCAACGCTCGAGTCCGACGGCGCTCCGGTGGCCGCCCTCGGCGAACCGCCCGTGCAAGACGGCGCGCCGTCACCGGGTCGACCCGGCGCCGTCCCGGTCGCGTCGCCGAGGGGGGCGAGCGCGCGCCTGGGGCGGCTCCTCGCGATCGTGGCGTGGCTGGCCGAAGTGGGCGAGGCACCCATCGCCGAGCTGTGCGCGCGCTTCGACATCGGCCAGGACGAGCTCGTGCGCGAGCTGGAGCTTGCCGCGTGCTGCGGACTGCCGCCGTATTCCCCCGACACCCTTCTCGAGATCGTGGTGAGCGACGAGACGGTGCAGGCGTTCTTGCCCAAGGAGCTCGCACGGCCTCGGCGCCTGACGCCCGCCGAAGGGCTCGCACTGGCGGCGTCCGCACGCACCATCCTCGCGGTGCCGGGTGCCGATGCCGACGGCTCCCTCGGACGGGCGCTCGCAAAGCTCGACGCCGTTCTCGGCGACGACCGACGTCTCGTGATTCGCCTCGATGCGCCGCCGCTCCTCGAGGCGATCCAACAGCTCGTCGGCGCGGGGGTGCAGGCGGAGATCGAGTACCACTCGGCATCGACGGACGAGACGACGGTTCGCACCGTGGAGCCCATCGAGGTCACGTCCTTGGACGGGCACTGGTACCTCGACGCGTACTGCCACCGGGCTGGCGGAGTGCGCCGCTTCCGGGTCGACCGCATCAGGACCGTCCGGTCGCTCGACGTCCCGGCGCGTGCCACGACGCCCGCGCGCGCAGGAGACGACGCGTTCGTCCCGGGGCCCGGTGCGATCCTCGTGACGCTGCTCGTCGAACCCGAAGGGCGGTGGGTCCTCGACACGGTCCCGGTGCTCTCCCGCCACGAGAGACCGCGGACAACCGTCGAGGTCACCCTGGCCGTGGGCGGGAGGGCGTGGCTCGAGCGGCTGCTCCTCCAACTCGGGCCCCGAGCCCGCGTCGTGTCCCCGATCGAGCTGGCCGGCGCCGGCGCCGCCGCGGCCGGGCGGTTGCGGCGGCGCTATGGCGAGAATATCATGACACAGCATGAAACATCATGATATCGGCCGCCTTGTCGGTAGGTCGACCCGGTCTCGACGCCGGCGATGCTGCGGGTCGCGCGCCTGAGCGACCGCACGGGCCGGTACTACCTCGCCGATCTCGCCACTGAGCTGGAGGGGGTCCACCTCGCCGACCGGCCCGGCAGGGCGGCGCCGGGGGGCACCTGGCTCGGCGCCTCCGCCGCCGGTCTGGGACTCTCGGGCCCCGTCGACCCTGCGGCGTTCGGCGAGGTGCTCCACGGCGCGCATCCGTCGACCGGGAGGAGGCTCGGCTCGCGGCGCACTGCGGTGAGCGCCTACGACCTCACCTTCGCAGCCCCCAAGTCGGTGAGCATCCTGTTCGCCCTCGGAGGGCCGGAGGGCGCCGGCGCGTCGCTCGACGCGCATCGCACGGCGGTGCACGCGGCAATGGCGTACGTCTCGTCCCATGCGGTGGCGGTGCGCCGCGGATCGGGCGACGAGCGACGGCTCGAGCCGGTCGAAGGCGTCGTGGCGGCGGCGTTCACCCACGGGGTGAGCCGGGCACTGGACCCGCACGTCCATACGCACGTCGTCGTGGCGAACCTCGCCCACGGCACCGACGGTCGCTGGACGGCGATCGACGCTCGGGGGCTGTACGCGCACGCACGGGCGGCCGGCGCGCTCTATGACGCCCACGTCCGGCACGGTCTTGTCACACGTCTGGGCTCGTCGTGGTCGCTCCGGCGCTCCGGTGCCTACGAGCTCGCGCAGGTCGACCCGGTGCTTCTCGGGGCTCTCTCCATGCGCAGCGCCGAGATCCGCGCACACATGGCGCAAAGGGCCGCCAGCGGCACAGGCGGCAGCTCGGCCCGCGCACGGACGGTCGCGTGGGCTGCCACGCGCGACGACAAGGTGCCGAAGATGACCGTTGAGGCCCTTCGCGCGTCGTGGCAGGGCCGCGCAGTCGACGCGGGCGTCGTCCTCGAGGGCCCCGCGCTCGACGGGCGCGACGTGCGGCGCCAGGACCGCCGCGCGAGCGCCGTCGACGAGCACCGGTTTGCCGGGCGCCTCTGGACGGCTCCGCACGGCGGCGTGGCGCGGCGCGACGTCGTCGCGGCGTGGGCGTCGGCCGTCGAGGACGGGACTCCCGTGCTCGACGCCGAACGCTGCGTCGATGCGATCGCCGAATGGGGCAGCGCCGTCGGTGTCGCCGAGCGCGTGCGGGCACCTCGCGACGTGGTGCCCGCGACACACGCGCTGCGCCTGCTCGGCCCGCGTCCCGTTCGGCCAGACGATCTCGCGCTCTGGCTCGGCGCCTCGCACGCGATCGACCGGTACCGGCGTCGCTGGCCGCCCTTTGACCCTTCACAGGCGCTCGCCGCGTCCTTCTCGGAGCGAGGACGCATGTCCGCCCGCCAGCTCGCCGAGCACCTCGGGGTGACGCGCGAGGTCGATGCGACGCTGGTGCGCCTGGGGCGCGGGCACGGCCACGACAGGATCCTCGAGCGAGCTGCCGGGCCGTTCGGCGCGACGGGCGCGAGCGCACGCAGCTGAGTCAGCGTGTGCGCCCGGCGCGCTCCATCGACTCGCGCCCGTCCCGGGTGAGCGGCGCGGCGCGTCCATCTCCGAGGCACTCGCGCCACGGCCACGACGCGTGGGCGGGGGTGAGCTCGAGCCACCCGAGGCGCTTTCGCGCGTCGACCGACAGTGCCCAGCCGGGGACCACGCGTGCGATGACGTCGACCGGGAGCCGACGGCGCGTGGTCACGCCGTCGGTCGCGCTCACCTGACGGCCACCCGGACCGTCGGACCAGCCCACGGTGCGGCTCCGCAGTTCCCGGTCGCCGCCCAGTGCCGACAGGGCCTCGAGCGTCGGGATGTCGGCGATCCCACCGAGCACCACCGACGTCGCGAAGATCGACAGGAAGGCGTCCGCGCTGGGACCCCAGCGCACGCGCGCCTGGGAGAGATCCTGGAGGCAGGCGAGCGTCACCAGGCCCTGCCCCGGACCTTCGGTGACGATCGACGGCAAGTCAGGGAGCGGCGCGATGTTGGCGACCTCGTCGAGGGCGAAGAGCACGGGCAGGACTGCAGCGCATCCTGAGGTTCGCGCCCGCCGGTACGCGGCGTCGCGTAGCTGGGTCATCATGCCCACCACGAGCGGCGCGAACAGCTGTTGCTGCGCACCGGCGGCGCACACGTAGAGCGCATGCGGACCCGCACAGAAGGCGTCGGGATCGAGCAGCGGGCCCTCCGTCGACGCGAGCGCTCCGGGCGAACGGTAGGCACCGAGCACGCCCGACGCCGTCGACCAGATCCCCGAGAGCTCGCGGTCGTCGGTGGTCATGATTCCGGCGAGGACATCGGTTGCGACGCCGGCGTCGCCGCAGCGCGCGGTCAGGATCTCGAGGGCCCGGGCGCCGTCGTGGCGGTCGACCCAGTGCAAGAGGGTCCGCATCGACGCGCCCTCGAGGGCGGCGGCGTGCAGCAGCGGCGCCAGCAGCGCCGCGGCTCGCTCCGTCCAGTGACCGTCGGTGCCCGATCCCACGCTGCCGAACGGCCGGCCACGCGACGTGCGCACCATCGCGTCGGCGATCTCGATTGCCCCGCCCCAGTCGCGTGACGCCGCAACGGGCGACCATCCGACGCGGTGGACTCCCCGGGGCACGTCGACCGCGCCGCTCGGATCGAACAGGAGGCACCAGCCCACCGCGTTGCGTGCCGACGAGGTTGCACAGAGGACGTCGTCCTTCGTGGAGGTGACGACGACCGCTCCGGGTGCCGCAAGGACGTTGGGGACGACGAGGCTCGACGTCTTCCCGGACCTGGACGGTCCCAGCACCAACGTCGAGTGCTCGCGACCGGCCCAGGCCCAACCCCGCGCGGCACGACCCAGATAGATGCTGCCCCCCGACTCCCGCGCCGCGGTCCGCACCGCCGCGAGCGCGCTCGCGCGAGCGCCGTGCTGCACTCGGCGCGCTCGGTCGAATTCCCAAGGGGGGCTCGCCGATGTCATGTCTGCGCCACTCGAGCGCCCGTGCTCCAAAATTTCTCAGAGGTCCGGTCCCGCGGCGCGCGCAGCGGAGCGCGCGACAAACAACGGTCATCGGCACGTGCGCGTTCGACGGAGTTCGTCAACGCCCGCAGCATGAATTCCTCCTCGTCACGACGCGCCGCGCGCGACGAGCACGGTGTCGACGCGTGCGACTGGCAGATCGCGCGAGGTGCATCGCGGTGCGCCGCATCGCGTGGATGCTTGACCTGCACACCGAAAGGCACGGAGAATATGTGCAACCCGACGCGCGGCGGACGATGGACCGACAGTGCGCGCAGACGACGGACGTGTGGCGGTGGTGCCGAGACATCACACGGAACGGTCGCTCGTCACCACGGAGCAGATCTGCCGATGGGTCGGGGGAGGAAGTGGGTGCCACATGCCAGAGAACGAGGAGCGACGGCAGGTGGTGACCACGCCGGCAACCATGCAATCGGTGCAGCAATGCGGAAGCTGGTCGCTGGAGCGATCGACTGCCGCAGGCTCCACCTCGAGTCAGCGTTGACCTACAAAGGGAGGTGTACCTGTGGCGACTGCCGCAACCAAGAGAGCGCCCGCCAAGAGGGCCGCGAAACGGACGACGGCCAAAGCCGTCAAGCGGACCGTGAAGAAGGCGACCGCGAAGCGGACGGCGACCCGCAAGACCGCGGCGCGCAAGGCCCCCGCCAAGCGGACCGTGAAGAAGGCGACCGCCAAGCGGTCGGTGAAGAAGGCGACCGCGAAGCGGACCGCGAAGAAGGCGACCGCCAAGCGGACCGCGACCCGCAAGACCGTGGCGCGCAAGGCCACCGCCAAGCGGACCGCGAAGAAGGCGACCGCGGCGCGCAAGGCGCCCGCCAAGCGGACCGCGAAGAAGGCGACCGCCAAGCGGACTGCGACCCGCAAGACCGCGGCGCGCAAGGCACCTGCGAAGCGGACCGCGAAGAAGGCGACCGCGGCGCGCAAGGCCCCTGCCAAGCGGACCGCGAAGAAGGCGACCGCCAAGCGGGCTGCAGCCAAGAAGGCGGCGGCCTCGGCGTGAGGCGATGGGTCCGGACGATCAGCCGCGGCGATGCGCTGATCGGCTCCGGGCGGATGCACTGACGTAACGGCCGGGCTCGCGAGGCGTCGTCCCCGCCGGCCCGGCCGTTGCGCGTGTGCGCCCATCGGTCACGGACGCCTCGGCGGGTGCTCAGGTGAGGTCGCTGGGCCAGTCGACGTCGTACGAGAGGGCAGCACGGTGCAGGATCCGCACGTCGACCGCGAGTCGCTCGCACTCCGCCAGGTGGCGCTGGAACGAGCCGGGCCCGTAGGAGAAGTGGAAGCCGCATCCTGACGGGAGCTCGATCACGTTGGTGCCGTCGCCGTGGCGGTCCGGGACCAGCGTCACGCCGTCGAACTCCCCAAGATGGGCGAGGCCGTTCGCATTCGGCAGGTCGCCGTGGGCGACCACCACGCGTCGCACCCCGATCGTCGCGAGATGCGCGATCCCCGCCTCCACGGCCCCGTTCAGACCGCGCCCGGGTTCCCAGACGACCAGCGCGCCACGTCCACGCGCCCACGTGGCCACGTCGGGGTCGTCGCACACGACGGCGACCGGGAGCGGGGCGGCGGCGGCCAGCACCCGTTCGGCCATGCGCCGCACGAGGGCTTCTCGCTCGGCGTCCCCGAGAGCTGCACCGAGCCTGCGCTTCGCGTCGGCGAATGCCTTGACCGGCACGAGGACCGCCCGATCACCGAGAACTGGGCCCATGTGGGCGGCGGGCTGGCGGCTCCGGGCGGTGCGGGCGACGTAAGCGTCGCCGGTCACGCCCGGGATTGTACGACCGGACGGCGTCACGGGCGACGCGGTTCGCACCGTGACACACGGCATCCGTAGGCTCGTCCACAGTGGGCACCGGCAGCGTCGTCGTCGTGGGTGCGGGTTCGTGGGGAACCACGATCGCGTCGCTCATCACGGCGAGACGGACAGTGACGCTCTGGGCGCGATCCGAAGCGCTGGCGGACGCGCTCTCCCGCAGCGGTGAGAACGCCCGCTACCTCCCCGGCGTCACCTTGCCGCGCGCAGTGCGGACGACGTCGTCGCTCGCCGACGCGGTCAGGACAGCGGAGATCGTCCTCGTGGCCGTGCCGTCCCACGGGTTCCGCGGCGTGCTCGAACAGATGGCCCCCTGGTTGCCGAGCGGCGCAGCGATCGTGAGCCTCGCCAAGGGCATCGAGGCGGGGACCAGCCTGCGGATGTCGGAGCTCGTCGCCGAGGTGCTACCGGGTCACCCTGTCGGCGTCGTGAGCGGCCCGAATCTGGCGCACGAGGTCGCCGCGGGGCAGCCGGCAGCCACCGTGGTGGCCTCGGACGACGAGGCGCTTGCCCGCCGCGTCCAGGATCTGCTGCATTGCACGACGTTCCGGGTGTACACGGGAGCGGACGTGACCGGCTGTGAGATCGCAGGTGCCAGCAAGAACGTCATCGCCATCGCCGTCGGGATCAGCGACGGGCTCGGCTTCGGAGAGAACACGCGCGCCGTGCTGATCACGCGTGGACTCGCAGAACAGGCACGCCTCGGGCTCGCGCTCGGTGGCCGGCCCTTCACCTTCGGGGGTCTTGCGGGGATCGGCGACCTCGTGGCGACCTGCACGAGCCCGCAGAGCCGCAACCGCACCGTTGGATTCCAGCTGGGGCAGGGCCGGCACCTCGACGACGTGCTCTCGGGCATGGTCATGGTCGCCGAGGGGGTCCGCACCGCACTCCCCATCGTGCAGCTCGCCGCGTCACACGGGGTCGAGCTGCCCATCGCCGAGCAGGTCGCCGCCCTGGTCGCAGGTGAGACGTCGCCCAAGGAGGCGCTTGCCGCGCTCATGGAGCGCCCGCCGCGCCCCGAATGGGACCCCGAGCTCGCCCGGGACCTGCGCGAATGACCCGGCACCGCGATGCGGCGTCGGGGAGGCGCCCGATGAGTGCAGGCACGCCGTCGGTCCCCGGCGGCGATCGGCGTGGCGCCGCACTCGATCGCGTCCGGCGCGTGCTGCGCGAGGCGGGTGCGAGCGACGAGGCGATCGACGCGGCCGTGCAAGGCGACGTGCTGGACCTCCTCGCCGTGGACCTCCTCACGGTCCCGTCCCGCCGCAGGTATACGCCCCGCGACGTCGGGGAGGAGACGGGCCTTCCGGTGGAGGTCTTGCGGCGCATGTGGCGGGCGCTGGGATTCTTGGATCCAGCCGACGACGAGCCGTTGTTCACGGACCTGGACATCCGCGCGGTGCGTGACGTGCAGTCCCTGCTCCAACTCGGCGTGACCGATCTCGATACAGCGCTGCAGCTCGCCCGGGTGATCGGATCCTCCATGGCGCGTGTCGCAGAAGCCGGTCTCCTGCGCGGCGCCGGCACCCTCGGGGCGGAGGACGACAGCGTTCTCGCTGCGGATGCGTTCGTCTCGGCGGCCGCACAGACCGTGCCTGCGATGGGTCGCCTCTTGGAGTTCGTCTGGCGCCGGCACATGCAAGCGGTCGCCCGGCGCGCCGTCATGCTGCGTGCCGCGACCCGCGACAGCGGCTCGGGACCGGTGCTCGCGGTCGGTTTCGCCGACATGGTCGGGTTCACCCTGCTCAGCCAGCACCTGGCAGACGACGAGCTGGCCGAGGTCGTGGGGCGCTTCGAAGAGATCTCCTACGACATCGTGGGGGCGTGGGGGGGCAGGGTCGTCAAGACCATCGGCGACGAGGTCATGTTCGTGGCGGGTGACGCGGTGGCGGCGGCGCGCATCGGGGTCGGGCTCGCCGAGGCATACGGCGACGACGACCTTCTCGGCGACGTGCGCGTCGGGATCGCGCTCGGTTCGGTGCTGGTGCGCGACGGTGACTACTTCGGGCCGACCGTGAACCTGGCGTCGCGCATCGTGGGTATCGCCGACCCCGGCACCGTCCTCGTCTCCGACGAGCTGCACGCTGCGCTCGATGACGGTGCACCGGGAGAATTCACCGGCCGGCCGCTCCGCCCGCGCGTCCTGAAAGACGTCGGGCGGGTGCAGCTGTGGTCGTGCAGGCGTCAAGGAGGGGACGACGCCGGCGGTGCCTCCCGCCTCGAGCAGCGACAACTGCGTCGTGAACGGCTCGGGCGCGTCCTGCGGGACCTCGGGGAGATCCGCGCGGTCGGCGAACGCCTCGTCGCAGGCTCGCGCCGCGGTCCCCCCGAGGCTCGCGGCGACTGAGGACGTGGGTCAGCGTTCGAGGAGGTGCACCGTGGCGATCCCGAACGGGCGGAGCTGGAAGGAGCCCTCGAATGGCTCGACCGGTGAGCCGCGGAGGTCGACCAGCCACCCGGAGCGTGTTGCGACGTCGACGGTGGTCACGTCGGCACCCGGATTGAAGAGGCGTAGCTCGAGCATGCCCGCCTCCCGCCGGAGCGCGCTGACTTCGGCTCCCGCCACGCCAAGGGCGCTGCCGGAGGGCGGACGCCAGCCGCCGCCGAAGGAGTCGACGACCTCGAGCGGAAGGAGCACGTCGTCTGACAGCGCCCATGCATCGACGTCGCCGATCGCAATGGCGTAGCGCAGCTCGATCGGCAGCCCGACCATCTGGAGCCCGTCGACGGGGATGAGCGGGCCGGCGGGAAAAGGCCGGTTGGCCATCCCCAGTCGGGAGAGCATGCCGGTCGAGCGAAGGACGGTGAGCGCCAGCGCCCCGGCCGTTGCCGTGCTGCCCGCGCCGGCGAGGTCGACCAGCTCGTACTCGCAGACACCGTCGCAGACGACGGTGAGCCCTCCGGCACGCACGAAGCCGCGCGCCGGGAAGGTGGGAAGGCCGTGCTCGTCGGGACGTCCCTCGGCCGTCAGCCCTCGGCGCACCGACGCGAACGCGGACCCTGCCTCGGACCACGCAGCGGGCTCGGGGAGGGGAAGATGGACCCTCAGGCGATGGTCGCGCGCAGGATTGACGAAACGCGTCGTGACTCGCACCGCGCGCTCGCCGGCCCGCAGCTCGATCGTCGTGGCGATCTCGACAGGCACGTCTCCCGTGCGTCGCTGCGTCGACGTCTCGGCGCGAGCTGGCCAGACGAAGCGCGACAAGATGGTGGCTCGCGCGCGCACCGGACCGTGCTCGACGACATCGACGGTGACCGTCTCAGGGGCGTCGACGATGCGATCCGAGCGCGGCGGGGAGTAGTTGTAGGAGTCGCCGAGATCTCCGCCGTCCACGAGGCGTCCGAATCCGGCGATCCCGTCCACGCTGAACGTGCCGCTCAGCGGATCGATGCTGACCGAGACGAGCCCGTTCTCCATCCGCGCCCCGCCGTCCTCGCTCGTCGTGACCGGGCGCCCGAGCGGCGAGGGGGAGAAGGCCTGCCAGCCGAACCCCGGGACGTCGTCGACCCGGGCGACGATCCGGCGGATCGGCGCCTGGTCGAGCCGGACGCGCACGGGAGCGGACGGTCGGGCACCCAGCCGGGCCAAGAGGTCCTGGCGAGCCTCGGCGATCGGGAGCTCCGGGCGCTCCTCGGACCCGATGGTCACGGTGACGTCGATCCCGGTGTCGTCCTCGTCCACGCGGACGTCCTGCACCCACGCGTCGCCGTCGATGCGCGTCCCCTCGATCATGCCGAGGATCGTGCGCACGGTCTGGGAGTCCAACGTCAACGTGCCGGGGAGACTCGTGCGCTCGGAGACGACCTGGATGTCCCCGGGTCCGGCGCGCGGCAGTCCCGGATCGGCGGAGCCGGGAAGGTCGTCTGACACCACCACCTCGATCACGCCGCCCCGGGGCCGAGCCGCCGGGTTGACCACCACGGGTCCGGGTGTCGCCATCGACTGGCCAAGCGTTCCGAGCGCACGGCTGGCCACCCCCTCGGCGATGGCACGGGACTCGGCGTAGCGATGCAGGACCGCGTTCACGACCTCGTCGGTCGAGCAGGCGCAGATCGAGTCGTGCGCGGCGTTGCGGACGACCCCGGTCCATGCGATGTCCAAGAGTCGTCCGGGCCAGGTGTCCACCGCCGCGAACAAGGCGGCATACGGCTCAGCCCTCCGCTCGAGCGCGCGCTCGGTCGCCGCGGCTGCGCGCTTGACGTCGACCCGGTTCGACGTCACGCCCATGAGCATGTTCGCCCGAGCGCCCGAGCGCAGCTCTCCCACCCATCGCCCCAATCCATCGGTCGTCGTCGTGCCGAGGAACTCGGGCAGGGACGTGAGCTCGAAGTGCATGTCGTCTTGCAGCTCGTTGGCTTCGGCGACCACGCGTCCGAGCGCGGGCTGCGCCGGAAGGTGGTCCGAGCCGTTCATGAGCAGCAGGCCGTCGAGCAGGAACGGGCCGATCTGCTCGAGATGATCCGCGACCCGGCGGACGAGCGCCTTGGCGTCGTCGGGCAGGAGTGCGCCGTTGCCGTAGCCGAACGGCAGGTACTGGGCGCGGACCCACGACCCGTCGGGCGACTCCCAGATGAAGGCGTCCTTCGTGATCGACGACGGGACGCCCCGCCAGACCACCGCGTGCGCGTACCCCGCAAGACGCAGGATCTGGGGCATCTGGGCCACGTGGCCGAACATGTCGGGGAGGTAGCCCACGGGCATCGCGCCCGCGAATGCCGCGGCGCGCCGGATCCCCATCTGGAGGTCGCGCACGATCGTCTCGCCCGACACCAAGAATTCGTCCATGAGCGCATACCACGGCCCGAGCGAGAGCCGGCCCGACGCGGCCAGGGCGCGCAGGCGCGCCTCGGCGTCCGGGCGGACCTCCAGGTAGTCGTCGAGCGCGGCCATCTGCCCGTCGAGCAGGAAGTGTCCGAAGGAGGGGTTCGACTCGAGGAGAGGGAGAAGGTCGTCCACGACCTCCACCAGTCGCATCCGGAACGTTTGGAACGGCTCGTACCACTCCCGGTCCCAGTGGGTGTGCGGGACGATCGCGACGTGGCGGGTCATGGGTGACCAGGTTAGGACGGGACGTCACCCGCGACGCCGACCGTCCCCGGCCGCGCCCCCTTCCTCGGTACGGTGGACGCCGATGAGGATCGCCTTCGGGACCGACGAGCGCACGGCGCTCACCGACGCGGTGGTCGAGCGGCTTCGCAGGGCTGGGCACGAGGTGGCGGTGGTCGCCGACGGTGCCGACTGGCCCGACGCAGGACGGGCGGTCGGCGAGGCCGTGGCATCGGGTGAGGCGCAGCGCGGCGTCGTGTGCTGCACGACGGGGACCGGCGTGTCGATCGCCGCGAACAAGGTCCGCGGGGTCCGGGCCGCGTTGTGCACCGATGCCGCGACCGCTGAAGGCGCGCGGCGCTGGAACGATGCCAACGTGCTCGCGTTCGGCCTGCGGCTCTCGACCGAGACCGTCGTCGGCGAGATGCTCGATGTCTTCTTGCACACCGACGCGGATCCCTCGGAGGCTCCGCTGGTCGGACGAGTGGAACCACCGGCATGAGTCCGGGCGTCCCCGCCGGCTCGAGGGCTCGGGCGCGCTCGCCATCCGTGCGGCCCTCACTGGACGTCGAACGCGCGCTGTGGCGCGACGGCCATCGATGGGTCGCCGGGATCGACGAGGTGGGCCGCGGCGCATGGGCGGGCCCGTTGAGTGTCGGCGTCGCGGTGGTGTACGCCGGGTGCCCGACGCGCTCCATCCCACGGTGGCTGAGGGACTCCAAGTTGCTCACCGAAGCGCGCAGGGAGGCGGTACACGGCAGCGTCGCACGGTGGTGCGCAGACGGCGCCGTCGGGCACGCGACGCCCGCCGAGTGCGATCGGTGGGGGATGACGGTGGCGTGGCGGCTCGCGGCTCGCCGCGCCCTGGCGATCCTCGAGGTCGTTCCTGATGCGCTGGTCATCGACGGTCCGTACGATCTGCTGCGAGAAAGAGGGGTGCGCGGCGCGCCGGCGGATGATGAGCGGACGGCCTGCGACCCGATCGGGCCGCACGCAGGCCCTGGAGCGTCAGACGTCCCGGTGCCCGCGACGGTCCTCACGCTCGTCGGCGGCGACGCCCGCTGTGCCGCAGTCGCGGCGGCGTCGATCCTCGCCAAGGTCGCCAGAGACCGCATCATGCGCGACGAGGCGGTCCACTTTCCGCCCTACGGGTTCGACCGCAACAAGGGCTATCCCTCGATCCGCCATCAGATCGCGCTCCGGGGGTACGGCCTCTCGTCCATCCACCGGCGTAGCTGGACGTACGTCGCCGGTCTCCCATGGCACTGACGGCGTGCTCCCGAGCACGGCGCGGCGCGGGCGGGGGACCGGTAGACCGGCACCGGCCGTTCCGCCGCGGAACCCCGTAGGATAGGCAGGTCCGATGGTCTACCTCCTCGCATTGGGCGCTGCGCTCGCCAACGCGCTGACCAGCATCCTTCAACGGATGGGCGTCGAGGACGCGCCGGCGTCCGACACCTTGCGGTTCCGATTGATCGCGCACGCCGTGAAGCACCGGGTGTGGATCGCCGGACTCGGACTGATGGTCGTCTCCTTCTGCATGCAGGCCGCGGCGTTGCACATGGGGCGGCTCTCGGAGGTGCAGCCGATCCTCACGATCGAGCTGCTCTTCCTCGTGGTCATCCTCGGGACCTGGTTCCAGTACACGCTCTGCTGGAAGGAGTGGCTCGGCTCGCTGGCCGCCGCGTCCGGGCTCGCCGGCTTCCTCCTCTTCGCCGCGCCCGGACGTGGGCACGGGCATCCGAACACTGCGGCGTGGGCGGAGGTGGGCGCGGTCTGCGCGGTCGTCGTGGCGGGGGGGATCGTGCTGGCGCAGCGCGGACCGCGATGGCGGCGCGCGGCGATGTTCGGCGGCGCGGGCGCCGTCTCGTACGCGTTCGCGGCCGCGTGCACGAAGCAGGCGTCGAGCTATGCCACGAGGGACTTCGTGTCCATCTTCTGGCACTGGCAGACCTACGGCTTGGCCGTGTCGGGTGCCCTGGCGGTCTTCCTCGCGCAGAACGCCTATCACGCAGGGCCCATCGCTGCCTCGCAGTCCACGCTCGTCCTGATCGATCCCCTGGCGAGCATCCTCATCGGCATCGTGCTGTTCGACGACAACCTGCGGACGAGCGGGGCCTGGGGTCCCCTCGAGGCGCTCTCCCTGCTCGTCCTGTTCGCCGGGGGCATGCTCCTCAGCACCTCCCCGCTCATCACCGGAGTGCGGACGGAAGGCGCGGGACGAGAGGACCGGCTGGGACCGCGCTTCCGGCGACGTATCGGCGCGGGCGCCCGCGGACCTGCGGCGCCCGAACCGGGCGCCCAGCCGTCGGGATCGTGAGCGGACCGGGCGGAGACACACGCGCGCGGACAGGCGGCGTGAACGAGCAGCGACTCGTCTTCGGCGAGGATCCCGAGCTCTACGACCGGGCACGTCCCGGGTACCCTGACGCGCTCGTCGACGACGTCCTCGCCTTCAGCGGTGCCGGGCGGACGCCGTGCCGTGCGCTGGAGGTCGGTGCAGGGACGGGAAAAGCCACCATCGCGTTCGCACGCCGAGGAGTCCGGATCCTTGCCCTCGAGCCGGACCCGGCCATGGCGGGCGTCGCCGCCCGGCACTGCGAGCCGTTCTCACGCGTGACCATCCACCAGACGTCGTTCGAGGACTGGCCGCTCGTCGCCGGTGCGTTCGATCTCGTGTTCTGCGCGCAGGCGTGGCACTGGGTCAGACCGGACGTCCGCTGCGCGCTGGCGGCGGCGGCGCTGGTGCCGGGAGGGACCCTCGCCCTCTTCTGGCACCGCATCCTGTGGGCGCAAGGCGACCCCGTGCGCGAGGAGCTCGACGAGTGCTACCGCCGCCACGCGCCGACCCTCTACGCACGGGCGCCGGGCTTCCCCGGACTGACCCCGATCGCAAGAGAAGAAGAGGCGTGCGAAGAGGTGGCGAGCTCCGAGCGGTTCACCGACGTGGCGCTCCACGCCCACCCTTGGCAGGCCAGCTTCGGACCGCGGGAATTCGTCGAGCTCCTCCAGACCCAGTCCGATCACCGCGTGCTCGATGAGGGCGTCCGGCGGGAGCTGCTCGACGCGGTGCACGCCGTGGTGGAGCGGCACGCCGGAAGGATCGTCGTGCCGTACACCACGTTCCTCGTGCTCGCCCACCGGGTGCCGTGAACGAGAGGCGACCGGCGTTCGCCTCTGACGCCGCAACTGCCCGCTACTACGACCGTCGCGCCGGCGAGTACGACGAGTGGTACCGCGGTGAGGGACGCTTCGCCGCACGCGATCGGCCGGGCTGGGCCCACGAGGTAGACACCGTCGCGGCGCTGCTCGGGTCCCTTCCGTGTGCGACGACGCTCGACGTGGCGTGCGGGACGGGCTACCTGAGCCGGCACCTCCACGGGCCGGTCGTCGGGGTGGATCGGAGCGCGGCCATGGTGGCGATCGCGCGGGCGCGCATCGGGTGTGCGGCGGTCGCCGACGCGCTCGAGCTCCCCATTGCCGACGGCGGGGTCGAACGGGTGTTCACCGGCCACTTCTACGGTCATCTCCCGAACGCCGAGCGAGAGACGTTCGTGAAGGAGGCCCGCCGAGTGGGAGCTGAGCTGGTGGTGGTCGATTCGGCGATGCGTCCCGAGCAGCCAGCCGAGAGCTGGCAGCAGCGGACCTTGAACGACGGGTCGAGTCACTGGATCTGGAAGCGCTTCCTGCGTCCCGGCGAGCTGGCCGCGGAGATCGGCGGCGAGCCCATCTTCTCGGGCGCGTGGTTCGTCGCCGCGCGGGTCCGCTGGCGCTGATGACGGCACGCCGCCGTGGGGGAGACGGTTCCGGGGCGGCGGTCACCGAGGCTCAGTGCGCGGCGGCAAGCGCACTCAGCGCAAGAGCCATCGACACGGGGACGATCACCGCGCCCGCCGTGGTGTAGCGCCGAAGGCTCGGGCGCGCTCCGATCGTCCTCGACACCTGGAGCCACAGCACCGCCGAGAGCGCGCCGGTGATCGCCAAGTTCGGCCCGAGGTCGAGCCCGACGAGCAAGGCGTGCGGGTGCGCCAGTGGCCGGGCGGCGAGGAGCGAGGCCGCCGGCAGGTTGTTCACGACGACGCTCGCAAGAGCGCCGACCACTGCGGTCACGACGAACGAGGCGTGGGCGAGCACGCGCGTCGGTCCATCCCAGACGCGGCCCAGCGTGCCGAGATCGACCGCCAGCACGAAGAGCCCGGCGAGCACCGGAACGCTCACCGTCCGGCGCAGCTCGGAGATCGTGGTGCGTCGCTTGGCGAGGCTCCACGCCGCCGCAGCCGCTCCCACCGCCGCGGCGACGGCGGCCGCCCACGTCGAGGTCAGCACGAGCATCGCGGTGACCACCGTTGCGACGCCGAGGAGGCCCGCGCCGGCGCGCCACTCGACCCGGTCCGTCACGCGGCTGCCCGCGGCGTGGAGGGACCGACGCCACAACATGCCCACGCCGACCGTGACGGCCCCCGCGGACGCGAGCCACGGGAGGACCATCGTCGAGGCGAACGCGCTTCCGGACTGGTGGACGTCGCCGAGCACGATCAGGTTCGTGAGATTCGATCCCGGCAGGACGAGGGACGCGCCGTTCGCGAGGAAGACGACCAGGTAGAGGAACGGCACGTCGTCGGTGCGGCGGCGCCGGGCGGCGACCACGACGAGCGGGGTCAAGAACGCGACGGCGGTATCGAGATTCAGGACGGCCGTGACCAAGGCGACGAGGATGGCTGCGCCCACGAACAAAGAACCTGCGCCCCGGGCGCCCCGCGACAGCAGACTGCCCGCGGCGTCGAACAATCCGTCGTCGCGCGCCACGAGCCCAAGAGCGAGCAATCCGGTGACGAGCACGAAGGGCGCCCAGTCCTGAGCGGCGGCGGCCGCCACCGCATGCGGGTCGAGCACCAACGCGGCGCCCATGGCCGGAAGCCCGGCACCGAGCGCGATCCAGCCCGCGAGGCCGAGCCGGTCCGCGGGGTGGCTGGAGAGCCCTGGTGAGAGCGACGGCACTCCCGGGTCGCTCAGAAGGGACCCTTCCTGCACCGTGAGAGGAGTGCGTCCGGCCCTGTGGGTGGGCCCGAATGGCCGCGGGGCTCCTGGTCTCCTGTGCGTTCGGGAGACACGGTGGTCCTTCCTCCACTGTGCGGAGCGTTCCATGCGTGCATGCCCGGGCGAGGCGCCCTCGGCGGGGCGAGCGCGTGGCCGTGGTCGCGCCCCTCCGGGAGTTGCGCGACGACGTCGCGCACCAGGTCCGCGAACGCGTCCGGATGGCTCAGGTGTGCGCCGTGACCTGCGTCGGGCACGACCGACTTGTGGATGACTGTGACGTGGGTCTCGAGCCAATCGGCGGTCTGGCGGTGGTGCGACGCGCTCGCCGGGCCGCCGCAGCTGACGATGGTGGGCACCGAGAGTCCCGTCACGTCGAACGGCGGCGCCCCGCGGATCGCGCGCAGGTCGGCGACGAGGGCAGGGCCGTCGGCCTGGCGGCTGGCGCGTTCGGCATCCGAGAGCCGCTCCCATGCGGCGTCGCTGACCATGCGCCTGAAGAAGCGCTCGGCTTCCTCTGCGGCGTCCTTCGCGGGATCGGGTCGCTCCGGGGTGCTCGGGGCGCCACCTGCCGTCGAGTCGTCAGCCCGAGCGGGGCGGCGGTGGAAGCCGAGCCAGGGCATCGACGGCTCGTACGCTCCCGCCGCGGCGAAGAGGTCCGGCCGGGCGACCGCCGCGCCGAGCACGATGGTGGCCCCCACGCTGTGGCCGATCGCGACGACGCGCCACGGTGCGCGCGCCCGCTCGCCCGCTCCGTGCGCGCCGGGCCGAGCCTCCGACCCGTCCAGCCGCCGGGCGGCGTAGGTCTCGGCGATATGCACGAGGTCTGCGATGTGCGGGGCGAGACCTGCGGTCACGGGCGCGCCACGAGAGCCCTGGTAACCGCGGCGGTCATAGGTCACGACGCCGAGCTCGGGCAGTCGCCGGACCACACGCGAGAAGCTCGCGGCGCGGTCCAAGGAGCCGTGCACGAGCACCACGATGGGCGCCCCCTGTGCCCATCCTTGCGCGGGTGCGCGCTCGACCACCCAGAGGTCGGGGGGAAGGCCCTGGAGCCGGGACCGTTCGCCGAACCTCGGCTCCGCATCGGCGCTCGTGGGACAGGTGCGCACGCGACCAGGACGATACCGGCCTCCGCGACGACGGGGGGGCAAGGCGGGCGAGCACCTCGTAGCCAAGGGTCGGCAGGCACCCCGGTAGGGTTTGGGGCGTGACGAGATCCGGTTCTGATGCTGGCCAGCCTGGTGGGGGCATGGCCACGGCCCCCACGGTGGCTCATGGCTCCTTCGGCCCGAACGCCTGGCTGGTCGACGACATGTACGACCGCTACGTCGCCGACCCCGGATCTGTGAGCGAGAGCTGGCGAGATTTCTTCGCCGACTATCACCCGGCTCCGCTCCCCGCACCGATGGAGGTGCGTGCGCGCGAGGTGGCGGCTGCGCGTGAGCCCGAGCTGGAAGACGAGCTCCGCACAGCCCTTGGACAGACGGGCGGGCACGATGCGTCCCCGCCCGCCTGGAGGATCAGCCCGGCTCCACCGCCGGCCACCGACGCGCCGGCCGCTCCCGCGCCGGCGCAGGCCCCACCCTCGCAGGGTGACGGTGCGGGGGGCGGCGAGTCCGGCGACGGCGCCGAACGCCCCGTCGTCCTTCGCGGCGCGGCCGCGCGCATCGCGGCGAACATGACGGCGAGCGTGTCGGTCCCGACGGCGACCAGCGTGCGCACGGTGCCGGCGAAGCTCCTCGAGGTCAACCGCCAGATCCTGAACAACCAGCTTGCTCGCACGACGGGGGCAAAGGTGAGCTTCACGCACCTGATCGCCTTTGCCGTCGTACGTGCCCTGGGGGCCGTGCCCGCGCTCAACGCCTCCTACGTCGAAGAGCGCGGCACCGAAGGCAAGGTGGTGCCCGGGGTGGTGCGGCACCGCCACGTCGGTCTCGGTCTCGCCGTCGACGTGCAGCGCCCCGACGGATCGCGCACCCTGATGGTGCCGTGCGTCCGGGACGCCGACACGCTCGACTTCCGCGGCTTCGTGCTCGCGTACGAAGAGCTCGTTCGCAAGGTCCACTCGCAGAAGGCCAGCCCCGACGACTTCGCAGGCGTGACGGTGAGCCTCACGAACCCCGGGACCCTCGGCACGGTCCAGTCCGTTCCCCGTCTCATGCCGGGACAAGGTGCGATCATCGGCGTGGGCGCGCTGTCCAACCCTGCCGGCTTCGAGGCAGCGGACCCGACGCTGATCGCAGAGCTCGGCGTCGGCCGCGTCGTCACGCTCACCTCCACCTACGACCACCGCATCATCCAGGGCGCGGAGTCGGGGCTCTTCCTGGCCTACGTCGCCGAGTGCCTGACCGGGGGACACGGGTTCTACGACGACGTCTTCGCGTCGATGGCGGTGCCGTACAAGGCGGTCCGCTGGCATACCGACGTCGCCGCGTCCGATGACCGAGCGCACGAGCGCCTCCTCAAACAGGTGCACGTCCAGACCCTCATCAACATGTACCGGGTGCGCGGGCACCTCATCGCCCACCTCGACCCCCTCGATGCCGAGCCTCCGATGATCCATCCCGAGCTCGACCCGCTCACCTACGGGCTCACGATCTGGGACCTTCCTCGCCGGTTCGTCGCAGACGGGCTCGCGGGGCGCCAGTGGGCGACGCTGGACGAGATCCTCCACACCTTGCGCGACGCCTACTGCCGCACCCTCGGGGTCGAGTACATGCACATCCAAGAGCCCGAGCAGAAGCGCTGGATCCAAGAGCACGTGGAGGGTGTCGACCGGTCGATCTCGCCCGACGAGCAGCGCCACATCCTCGACCGGTTGAACGCGGCAGAGGTGTTCGAGCGCTTCTTGCACACGCGCTACGTCGGGCAAAAGCGGTTCGGGTTGGAAGGCGCTGAGTCACTGATCGTCCTCCTCGACACGCTGTTCGACGACGCGGCGCGCGCAGGGACCTCCGAAGCGGTGATGGGTATGGCGCACCGGGGACGGCTCAACGTGCTCGCGAACATCGTCGGCAAGTCCTACCGGGACATCTTCGAAGAATTCGAGGGCAATCTCGACCCGGAGTCGGTCCAAGGTTCCGGTGACGTGAAGTACCACAAAGGAGCGAACGGGAAGTTCACGGGACGCTCTGGGATCGATCTCAGCGTGACGATGGCGTCGAACCCGTCCCACCTGGAGGCGGTCGATCCGGTCGTGGAGGGGATGGCCCGCGCGAAGCAGGACCGGTTCCTCCCGCCGACCGACGGCTCGCAGGCGGGACTGGCCGGGCAGGGGCTCCTGCACTACCCGATCCTCGCGGTGCTCGTGCACGGCGACGCCGCATTTGCAGGGCAGGGAGTGGTGGCCGAGACGCTGAACCTCTCTGGGCTCTCGGGCTATCGGGTCGGCGGCACGGTGCACATCGTCGTGAACAACCAGCTCGGGTTCACCACGGCCCCGGGGGCCGCGCGCAGCTCCGTGTACCCCACCGACGTCGCCAAGATGGTCCAGGCGCCGATTCTCCACGTGAACGGTGACGATCCCGAGGCGTGCATGCGCGCGGCGCGCCTCGCGTTCGGATTCCGCCAGGCGTTCCACAAGGACGTGGTCATCGACCTCGTCTGCTACCGCCGGCACGGACACAACGAGGGCGACGATCCGAGCTACACCCAGCCACTGATGTACCAGCGCATCGACGCCAAGCGGTCCGTGAGAAAGCTCTATACCGAGACGCTCGTGCGCCGCGGTGACATCACGCTCGAAGAGGCCGAGGCGGCGCTGGACTCGTTCAACGCCCAGCTGCAGGCCGCGCTCGACGAAGTCCGTGCGGAAGCGCCTGCGTCGGCGCCGAGGATCGTGCCGACCGATCGCTCGGACCCAGAGCTGTCCAGCATCAGCACGGGCGTCCCCGAGGCGCTCCTCGTCGACCTTGCACGGCGCACCACGGCTGTCCCCGAGGGCTTCACGTTGCATCCGAAGCTCGTTCGGCAGTTCGCCCAGCGCGCCGAGCTCGTCTCCTCCGGTCAGGTGGACTGGGCGCTGGCCGAGCAGCTCGCCATCGGCTCACTTCTGTGCGAAGGCATCGACGTGCGCCTCACGGGACAAGACACCCGGCGAGGCACGTTCAGCCAGCGCCACGCCGTGCTCGTCGACTACGCGAGCGGCCACGAGTTCGTGCCTCTTGCCCACGTCGGCGACGCCGAGGTCCGCGGCGATGGTGACCGGGTCCGGCCCGGAAGGTTCACCGTGCGCGATTCGCTCCTGTCCGAGTACGCCGCGGTCGGGTTCGAGTACGGCTATTCCGTCGAGGCGCCGGACTCGCTCGTCGCATGGGAGGCGCAGTTCGGCGACTTCGTGAACGGCGCGAGCATCATCATCGACAACTTCATCGTCGCGGCCGAGGACAAGTGGGGCCAGCACGCGGGACTCGTTCTGCTGCTGCCACACGGGTACGAAGGACAGGGCCCGGAGCACTCCTCTGCGCGTCTCGAGCGGTTCCTCACGCTGTCCGCGCGGGGCAACCTCCGCATCGGCGTGCCCTCGACGGCCGCCCAGTACTTCCACCTCCTTCGGGCGCAGCCCAAGCGGATGCCGGTCACGCCCCTCGTCGTGATCACGCCCAAGTCGATGTTGCGCGCCGTGCAGTCCAGGTCAGCGCTGGACGACCTCGTGACCAGATCCTTCCAAGAGGTCCTGGACGACCCTTCCGCCGGTGAGCGCGCCGCGGTGCGCCGGGTGGTGCTGTGCAGCGGGAAGGTGGCGCACGAAGCACTCCACCGCCGAGACGAGCGCCGTTCGGGCGGCGGACCGGCACCCGTGGCACCCCCGGACGCGGTCAGTCCCCACAGCCCGTCGAGCGTCGCCGTCGTACGCGTCGAGCAGCTCTACCCGTGGCCCGAACGCCAGATCGGCGACGTCCTCGCGCGCTATCCGGAGGCGACCGAGGTCGTGTGGCTCCAAGAAGAACCCGAGAACATGGGGGCGTGGTCGTTCGTGCACGCGCGGCTCCACCGCATCCTGCGCGACCAGTACGCCCTGCTTCACGTCAGCCGCCCCGAGTCGGCGAGCCCGGCGACCGGGAGTGCCGCGCTCCATCAGCTCGAGCAGTCCGACCTTCTCGACCGTGCGATCGGTTGAGACCCTGACGACCACCCCGTCATCCTCCGGGACCGCTCCAAGGTGACCGCCGCCCCCAACCGGCGAGTCGTCGTGGTGGACGGATCCAACCTCGCGACCGAGGGCCGCACCTCTCCGAGCCTTCGCCAGCTCGACGAGGCAGTGCGGGCCTATGCCGGCGAGGAGCCGGGCGCCGAGATCGTCGTCGTCGTCGACGCGACGTTCGAGCACCGTATCGACCCTTCCGAGCGCCAGCAGCTGATCGACGCGGAGCTTCACGGCGAGGTGGTCTCGCCCCCCGCTGGAGCGATCGGCCGAGGAGACGCGTTCGTGCTCAGGATCGCGGAGCGTACGGGCGCACGCGTGCTTTCGAACGACTCGTTCCAGGAGTTCCACGCGGAGCACCCTTGGCTGTTCGACGAGGGCAGGTTGGTCGGTGGCAAGCCGGTCCCGGGAGTGGGATGGATCTTCACGCCGAGGATCCCGGTGCGCGGACCCAGGAGTCGTCAGGCGACCGGCAAGGCGAAGCGCGACGCCGCCGCGACGTTGTCCCCGCCTCTCAAGGCGGCCGAATTGGCAAAGGCCGCCAAGAAGGTGGCAGCGCGCAAGGCGCTCGTTCTCCCCGACGGGTCGGCACCACAGATCGGAGACGTCTGGCCCGACGTCGCCGCCAAGGCCGCCAAGGCCGTCAAAGTCCCAAAGGCCGTCAAAGTCCCAAAGGCCGCCAAGGCCGCGAAGGCCACGAAGGCCACGAAGGCCACGAAGGCCACGAAGGCGGGGGTCCCGACCAAGGCGACTGCCGCCACGCCGATCAAAGCCGCCAAAGCCGTCAAAGCCGTCAAGGCCGTCAAGAAGACCGCCGCCACGAGCGCGACCGCCGCCAAGAAGACCGTCGCCACGAGCGCGACCGCCGCCACGAGCGCGACCGCCGCCAAGAAGGCCGCCGACAAGAAGACCGCCGTCAAGGAGACGGCGAAAAAGGCGGCGAAGAAGTCGGCGCCCGCCAACGCCAGCACGAAGCGCGTCGTCACCGACGATGACTCCCCGGCGAACGGATCCGTCGCCGCAGATGGACCCGGGCCGACCGTCCCGAAGAAGGCCGGGGCGCGAAACGCGGCTGTCGGGGCGAGGAAGGCGGCAGCGAAGGACCCCCTCGTCCAAGAGGCGATCGGCCGCGCGCTCGCCGAGGTGCTCGCGCCGACTGGCGACGCCGATGGAAACGCACGAGCACGCGCCGACACATCGACGCGCCGAAAGGACGCCAAGGACGCCAAGGGGACCAAGCGCTCCACGCACCACGCCAAGGGCTCCAAGGACGCCAAGGACGCCAAGAGCAGCAAGCACCGTCGTCGGCGACCCGCCGGGCCGACGCCCGCGGTCAATGAGCCGCTCGCCTTCATCACCTTCGTGGCGACGTACCCGATCCACAGCGAAGTCGAGGGCGAGGTGGTGTCCTTCACGTCTCATGGCGCAATGGTGGACGTCGGGCTGCCCGACGGCGGCCAGCTGCACTGCTATATCCCGCTCAGCGCGATGGGGGACCCCGCGCCGACCAAGGCGCGTCAGGTGTTGGCCCGCGGAGAGCGGCGGCAGTTCGAGCTCGTCGGACTCGATCCGCCCCGACGCGTCGCCGAGCTCGCGCTGGCAGGGACCGCCGCGCCCGAGGAGTCCAGGCGCCGCTGACGGTCCCCCGCGCCCCTGCGGCACGCAGCCGCACGGTCGCCGCGCCGCTACGACCCGTTGGTAGCGTCGGGACGATGCACCCCACCGATCTGCTCGCGCACCGCGAACCCTTTCTCTTCGTGAGCGAGATCGTCTCGCTCGACCCAGGTCGCGCCGTGTCGGGCCGATGGCACCTGAGCGGCGACGAGCCGTTCTTCGCGGGGCATTTCCCCGGCCGGCCGACGCTGCCGGGTGTGCTCATGGTCGAGTCTCTGGCGCAGCTCGGGGGCATCGCCGTCCTCTCTGACGACCGCTTCTCGGGAAAGCTGCCGCTGTTCGGGGGTATCGACAAGGCGCGTTTTCGGCGACAGGTGGTCCCTGGTGAGACCCTCGAGCTCGAGGTGACGCTGGGACGCCTGTCTGCCAGGGCAGGATCGGGCCACGGTCGCGCGCATGTCGGCGGCGAGACCGCGTGCGAGGCGGACCTGCTCTTCGTCCTCGCGGACGGCATCCCGTTCACGCGCGGCTCGCACACCGGCCAAGACGAGCCGGACGAGCCGGTCGAGCCGGTCGAGCCGGACGCGCCGGTCGGGGAGTAAGCACGTGCGCCTGGCCACGTGGAACGTGAATTCGCTGACCGCGCGCCTGCCACTCGTGCTCGAGTGGCTCGAGGCGCACGCACCCGACGTCTTGTGCATGCAAGAGACCAAGCTCGCCGACGACGCATTCCCGGCAGCCGCATTCCGCGCGCTCGGTTACGTCTCGGCCCACCATGGGGACGGGCGGTGGAACGGGGTGGCGATCGTGAGCAAGGTGGGGCTCCAAGCTCCCGAGTGCGGCCTTGCGTCCGAGGAGGACGCGCACGGATGCCGCGTGATCGGTGCGACGTGCGGCGGGATCCGCGTCTACTCGGTGTACGTGCCCAACGGGCGCAGCCTCGACAGCGAGCACTACGCCTACAAGCTTGCGTGGCTCGCACGCCTGCGCGCGTACCTCGATGAGCGTTGCGACCCGTCTTCGCCTGTGGCGGTGTGCGGCGACTTCAACATCGCTCCCGCCGATACCGATGTGTGGGACCCTGCAGCGTTCGAGGGAATGACCCATGTGAGCGAGCCCGAACGGCGAGCGCTCGCAGAGATCCTCGGCTGGGGGCTCGAAGACGTGTTCCCCAGGTTCCACCCCGACGGCGGGGTCTACTCGTGGTGGGACTACCGGGGAGGCAGCTTCCACAAGGGGTACGGCATGCGGATCGACCTCGTGCTCTTGACCCAGGTGCTCGCCTCGCGTTGTCGGAGCCTAGAGATCGACCGCGACGCGAGGAAGAAGAGCCCTGCGGGCCACAAGCCCTCCGATCACACCGTCGTCATCGCCGACATCGATTGGGAGGCGTAGGGACATCGGTCAGCCGAGCATCGCCTCGATGAGCATTGGTCCGTCTTGGGCGAATCCCCGCTCGAGCAGTGCGGCGAGCTCGTCGGCCGTGGTCGCCCGCTGCGCCGGTACGCCCATGCCGCTCGCGAGCGACACGAAGTCCAGGTCGGGCCGGGTGAGATCGAGCATGGCCGTGGCGCGCGCCCCCGTTCCGCTCACGCCGACGCGTGCCAGCTCGAACTGCAAGATCGTGTAAGAGCGGTTGGCCAGCAGCACGGTCGTGACATCGAGCCCCTCGCGCGCTTGGGTCCACAGCGCCTGAAGGGTGTACATGGCGCTCCCGTCGGCCTCGAGGGAGAGCACGCGCCGTCCGGGGGCGGCGACCGCCGCACCGGTGGCCGCAGGGAGCCCCTGGCCGATCGATCCCCCCGCGAGCGCGAGCCAATCGTGGCGCGGACCGCCGGCAGTTGCCGCAGGCACCGACAGCCCGCTCGTGATCGACTCGTCGACGACGATCGCGTCCTCCGGCAGCAGGTGGCCGACCGCGGCGGCCATCGACTCGGTCGTGAGGGGTCCCGTGGGCCGGTCCGGCCGATTGGCGCGGGGGCGAGGAGGATCGGCGCGAGCCCCGACCGCGTCAGCCAGGGCGTCGAGCGCCGCGGAGACGTCGTGGCCAACGCCGGCGAGCAGGTGCACCGTCGCACCCTCGGGGACGAGGTCGCTCGGCTTGCCGGGATAGGCGAAGAACGAGGCCGGCGCACGAGCGCCTGCCAGGACCAGCCGCTGGATCCCCGCCATCTGCGCGGTCGCCATCTCGCCGTAGTAGGCGAGCTTCTCGATCTCGGGCAGGGAGCCGCCCCGCTCGTGACGCGCGGGGAAGGTCTCGCACAACAGTTTCACATTGGTGGCATGGGCGATGCGCGCCGCGGCGACCAGGCCGCGTTCGCGCATGGCATCGCCGCCGATCAGCAGCGCGGCCCGCTCGCCCGAGCGCAGCAGCTTTGCCACGCCCTCTACCGTCTCGGGCGGCACGACGGGCCGGAGCGGCGGTGCTTGCGGAGGGGCGGGGACGCCTCCGTCGTTCCACGAGACGTCTGCCGGGACGATGAGCGTCGAGATGGACCCGGGCGGCCCGTAGCTCGCGGCGACGGCCTCGGCAGCGTCGGCACCCACGTCCTCGGCGCGCGTCGTCGAGCGCTGCCATGCCGAGACGGTGCGCGCCAGACCGGAGAGGTCCGACTGCAGGCGAGTGTCGAAGCGTTGGTGGTACGTCGCGTGGTCACCGACCACGTTCACGATCGGGGAGTGCGCACGGCGCGCGTTGTGCAGGTTCGCGATGCCGTTTGCGAAACCAGGGCCGAGGTGCAGCAGCGTCGCTGCGGGCTTGCCCGCCATCCTGGCGTACCCGTCGGCGGCGCCCGTGGCGACCCCTTCGAAGAGCGTCAGGACCGCGCGCATCTCGGGGACGCGGTCCAGCGCCGCGACGAACTGCATCTCGGAGGTCCCCGGGTTGGCGAAGCAGGTGCTCACCTCCGAGGAGACGAGCGACCGCAGGAGCGCCTCGGCACCGTTCACTGTCCCCCCCCTGCCGTGGCGTCCGTGGGCGCATCTGTGGCATCGAGGAGGCGCCCGGGTCCGAGGATCCCGTGTGGGTCGAAGGCCGCTTTGATCCGTCGCATGAGTGCCAGCGTTGCCGGTTTCTCGAGCTCGAGAAAGTACCGCTGCTTCTCCGTGCCGATCCCGTGCTCTCCGGACACCGCGCCACCCAGCTCCTTGGCCACCCGGAAGATGGCTCCGAGGAGGGCACGTCTCCGTTCGGGATCTGGCTGGAAGACGGAGAGGTGGACGTTCCCGTCGCCGACGTGCCCGCAACCCGAGCAGATCGCACCGTGCTCGGCGGCCAACCGGGCGGTCTCGGCGAGGAACGCGGGGATCGCGGCTCTCGGAACGACCGTGTCGACGATGTCGTTCGCCCCGAGCGCCTTGGCGACGAAGAACGCGCGCTCGCGCGCGGCGATGAGATCGGCGCCCGCCCCCGCGCTCAGCACGAAGACGTCGAGCGCGTCGAGGCTGGCGAGCAGGCGCGCGGCGTGCTCGACATCCTGGTCGAGCCGGTCGGCGAGCGCGCTCTCGAGCACGACCACGAGGTAGGCCGCGGTGCCAGCGTGGACCTCCTCGGGGATTCCGAGCGTCAGCCCCGCCTCCTTTGCGATCCCGTCCATTGCCAAGGCGTCGACGTACTCGAGGATGAGCGGCGCGATGCCGCTGCGCACGATGGGTGGCACGGCGCGGGCCACGAGTCCGAGCGTTGAGAACGGTGCGAGCAGCGTCGCCGTGTGCGTCAAGCGGGGGACGAGCTTCACGGTGACTTCGGTGACCAACGCGAGCGTGCCCTCGCTTCCCACTACGAGCTGGGTGAGGTCGTAGCCCGACGACGCCTTGACGAACTTGCCGCCGGTCCGCATGACCTCACCGCCGGCGAGGACGATCTCCACACCGAGGACGTGGTGGCGGGTCACGCCATAGCGGACGGCCCGCATCCCACCTGCATTGGTCGCCACGTTCCCACCGAGCGACGCGCTCATCTCACCGGGGTAGACCGGGTAGACGAGCCCGGACGGGCGGAGCGCGTCGTCGAGTTGGCGGAGCGTGACCCCGGGCTGGGCCACCGCGACGTGGTTCTCCTCGTCGATCTCGACGACCGCGTCCATCCGGTCGAAGCAGACGACGAGGCCCCGGTCGACGGGACGGCAGCCCCCCGAGAGTCCCGTGCCGGTCCCGCGGGCGACGACGGGGACACGCTCGTCTTGGGCGAGCGCCAGGATGCGACTGACCTCGCTGGTGGACGCCGGCCGCACGACGGCGAGCGGCACGACCGGTTGTCCCGTGAGGGCCTCGTCGTGCGTGTCGTCGTCGTGGACCAGGGTGCCGGACTGCACGTTGTCGGCACCGGCGATGTCGCACAGGGCGGCGACGAGGTCGCTCACCGCATACCTCCTGTGGACCTGCTCGCGCCGATCGGGGGAAGGAGCGCGCGGATGCGGTCGAGTTGCGAGGCGGCGCGCGCAGGCCCAGCGTCCTGTGACCCGGCGCGCATCTCCTCGAGCGTACGCTCGACCGCTGCGAGCCATGGTGACGGTCGTCTCGCGCTCGACGCAGGGGGAGCCGTGTCGTCGTCGGCGTGCAGTGCCCACGAGCAGGCGAGCTCGTCTTCTGCCCTGGTCAGCGCCACGTAGAAGAGGCGCCGCTCCTCGTCCTGGGCCGCTTTGGACCGTGCGGTCACGAGGGGCACGAGTCCGTCGGAGACCCCGATGACGAACACCGTCCTCCACTCGAGCCCCTTTGCCCGGTGGAACGTGCTCAGCATCACGGCGTCGCCGCCGTCATCGATCTCGGACGTGTCGTCGGTGTCGAGGTCGTCCTCGGCGTCGGGAGCCGCCTTTTCCCGTGCGCCGCGCTGGTCGTTGCCCGCGCCGGTGACATCGCTCGCCGGCGTGAGGGAGGCGCCTGCGAATCGGTGCGGCACCCGCTCTGCGGTCAGGGCCTCGGTGAGACGGGTGAGCTGCGCGTTCGTCCTCGCGAGCACGGCGATCGAGGACCAGCGCCTGCCCGGGCGGTGGGCGAGCCAGACGCGACGTGCCACCCAGCGCGCCTCTTCGGCATCCGTGGGGAGGCACGTCACGGTGGGCAGCGGCCCGTCACGGCGCGCGCTCGGTGGCGGATCATCGTGGCGGCCGAGCGCGGCCGACGCCACCGTCACCACCTGGGACGAGCACCGATAGTTCGTGTCCAGGCGCACGACGCGGGTCCCGGCGTACTCCTCGGTGACCCTGCCGAGGAGCGCGGGATCGGCACCGTTCCAGCCGTAGACGGACTGGTTGGGGTCTCCCACGACGAAGAGGTCAGGCTCGTCACCCACGAGCAGACGGAGCAGGCGGTATTGCGCCTCGTTCAGGTCCTGCATCTCGTCGACGAACACGTGACGGTGCCACCACCTCACGGCGTCCGCGAACGGCTGATCCTGCTCGAGCAGGTCGCCGCAGTGCCACAGCAGGTCATCGAGGTCCAAGGCGCCGCGCTGGCGCCGGATCTCTTCGTAGTGCGCGTAGCGCTCCGCGACCCGCGCGGCCGAGACGGACGATCGTCGCCCGGCGCGGCGAGCCGCCTCCTCGTACTGCGCCGGACCGATGAGCCGAGCCTTCGCCCATCCGATCTCGGCGTCGAGTCGTGCGAGGTCGGTGCGGACCCGCGCAGGGGTTCGATGGTGTGCTGCCTGGGTGCCGCCGCGCCGTGCGCTCGGGGATCCCTCGGGAGGACCCCCGCGACCGAGTGCCACGGCGAGCAGCGATCGGCGATCGGCGATCGTCGGGGGCGCCTCCTTGTGGTCTGCCCTGTGCTGGGCGATGAGCCGCAGGGCCGTGCGGTGGAACGTGCCGGCATGAAGCTCGGCGCCCACGCCGAGCGTCCACAATCGGTCCCGCAACTCGTCTGCGGCCTTGCGGCTGAAGGTGCAGACCAGCACGTGGGTCGGATGGGCGGAGCGGTCCTGGACGCGTCGGGCGACCCGCAGCGTGAGAACCCGCGTCTTGCCGGTGCCGGCGCCTGCCAGGACGCACACGACCGGATCGTCGGCGAGGACGGCGGCTCGCTGGGCGGGCTCGAGCCCGGCGACGAGCCCGGTGACGTCCTGGCGGCGCCGTGAGCCGTATGCGGGAGGGGCCACTCGTCGACACGCTATCGAGCCCGGTCGTCGCGGCGTCACCCGCCGGTCCGGCGATGACGGATCGATAGTGTGGCCCGGCCAGTGGTGGCAGGGCCCTCGAGCGGTGGACAAGGGAGGATGCACAGGATGCACATCCGGACGCCGGCATCCGGTCGGAGCGGTAGGACGTAGCCCGGTGCTCCGCACGTTCGCCGATGGCCGGCTCTTCGGCAGCCTCACGGGAGACGCAACCCCTCGCGTGCTCGCCCTCCACGGATGGGGCCGGACCCATCACGACTTCGACGCGGTGCTGCGCCCCTCGGGTGACGCGCCCCCGCTGGATGCCGTCGCGCTCGACCTGCCGGGGTTCGGCGCGACGCCGCCTCCCCCCGAGCCCTGGGGCTCGCTGCAGTACGCACAGTTCGTCGCCCCGGTGCTCGAAGAGATGCAGCAGCCCGTCGTGGTGGTGGCGCATTCATTCGGGGGACGTCTGGGGGTTCACCTCGCCACGCTGTGCTCAGCGCAGGTGGGCGCCCTCGTGCTGACGGGCGTCCCGCTCCTGCGACTCGGTCCGCCGCGCCAGCCCGCGCGCGCCTATCGGCTCGTGCGCTCCCTCCACCGGCTCGGGCTGATTGACGAGGAGCGCATGGAGCGTGCCCGGCAGCGCTACGGCTCAGCCGACTACCGCGCCGCCCAGGGCGTCATGCGCCAAGTGCACGGCCGGCAGGTCCAAGAGACGTACGAGCAGCAGCTCGACGCCATCGCCGTCCCCGTGACGATGGTGTGGGGAGAGGACGACGCGACAGTCCCGCTGGCGGTTGCAACGGCCGCGCTTGTCAGATTGCGCGACGGCAGGGCGGGGGAGCGTGCCGAGCTCGTCGTCTGCCCGGGTGCCGGCCACTTGCTCCCGCTCACGGCCCCCGGCGCGTTGCGCCGGGCGGTGGAGCGCCACCTCGCATGATCGTCTCGACGATGGGCGGGAGTGGCGCAGAGACGTGGAGCGCCGTCGCGGCGTGCGTGGTCGGGCTCGTGCCCGCCGGTGCACGCTGGCTGCGTGTGGCGCAGCGCGAGCACTACATCCCCGACTCGTGCAGTCGCTTCGCGATCCGGTGGTGGACGAGCGAGCCGGCCAACCGCGCCCTGGCAGCGGTCGCGCTCATCGGTGTCGCACTCAGCGGGCTGTGGCCGCTCAGTTCCCTTGTGACGGTCGCGGTCGCCGTGGTGGCGCCGCTCCACCTCTCGGTGTCCGGCCGGACCTCGCCGCTCGTCTTCACGCGCCGGCTCAAGGTGCTCGGCGCGGTATGGCTGGTTGTCCAAGCTGCGGTGATCGGGATCGGGGTCGGCGTGGGCGCCCCCGCGCCGTTCGCCGCCGCGGGGCTCGTCGCCGTGCCGGCGCTCGTCGACGTGGCATTGCTGGCGACCTGGCCGATCGAAAGACGCCTGTCCGAGCGATTCGTCTCGATGGCCGCCCAGCGGCTCCGGCGTGTCGCGCCGACGATCGTGGCGATCACGGGTTCGTACGGCAAGACGTCCACCAAGCATCACGTCGCGCATCTCGTCTCGGGCACCAGATCCGTCGTCGCCACCCCGGCGTCGTTCAACAACCGGGGGGGACTGGCACGCGCGGTGAACGAGCAGCTGGCTGAAGGCACCGACGTGTTCGTGGCTGAGATGGGAACGTACGGCCCGGGAGAGATCCGTGACCTGTGCAGGTGGTGCCCCCCGTCGATCGCCGTCCTGACGGCAGTCGGGCCGGTCCATCTGGAGCGCTTCGGCTCCGAAGACGCCATCCTGGCTGCCAAGTCCGAGATCACCGAGCACGCCTCCACGGTCATCGTGAACGCCGACGACCGCCGGCTCGCGTCCTTGGGGACCGTCCTGCGCGCCACCTCCGACGGACCGGCGGTGGTGCGCTGCTCGATCGAAGACCCGACGGCCGACGTGTGCGTCCGGGCGCACGACGGCTGCGTCACCGTCTTCGTGGACGGGTCGCAGATCGCCGAAGGCGTCGCGCTGCGTCCGGGGATCCAGCCGTCGAACCTGGCCTGCGCCGTCGCGGTCGCGCTCCACCTCGGCGTGCCGGCAGCCGATGTCGTTGCCCGCATCCCAACCCTGCCGCCCGTCGCAAACCGGCTGACGGCGGACACCTCCTCGTCAGGCGTGTACGTGATCGACGACACGTTCAATTCCAATCCCGCAGGCGCACGGGCCGCGCTCGCGCTCTTGGCGTCGGCGCCTGCACTGGGCCAGCGCGTCGTGGTCACGCCGGGCATGGTCGAGTTGGGTCCGCGCCAGGCGAGCGAGAACGAGAGCTTGGCCCGTGACGCGTGCGAGGTCGCAACGACGCTCGTCGTCGTCGGGCGGACGAACCGGCGTGCTCTCGTGGCGGGCGCCACGGGGCGCCGCCCCATCGTGGTGGTCCGCACCCGGGACGAAGCGGTCGAGTGGGTGCGCGCGCACCTCGGACCCGGCGACGCGGTCCTCTACGAGAACGACCTCCCTGACCACTTCCCCTAGGAGCCTTCGCTACCGTTAGCCGGCGACTGCCGGGGACCCTCCCGACTGCCCGCAGACCAGGAGCTCAGCATGCCCGAAGCCACCTCAGATGTCGCCGTCGTCTTCGGCGGCCCGTCGCCCGAGCACGACGTGAGCGTGCTCACCGGACTCCAGGCGGCCCGCGCCCTTCGATCCCGGTGCCTGTACTGGTCGAAGACGGGCGACTGGTACGAGGTCGACCCGGGGCTCGAGGGGGCCGCCTTCGTCTCGGGCGTTCCCCAGGGCGCCACGCGGGTGCAGCTGCTGGTCGAGTCGGGTTTCTCGACGGAATCCAGCCGGTTCGGCCGCCCGCGCCAGCTCGGGATCGACGTCGCCGTCTTGTGCTGCCATGGCGGTCCCGGCGAGGACGGCACGCTCGAAGCGCTGCTCGACCTGGCCGGCGTGCGTTACGCCGGACCGACCGTTGCAGGGGCCGCGCTGGGCATGGACAAGCTGGCCTTCGGCGCGGTGGTGGCGGGAGCGGGGCTCCCGTCGCTGCCACGCGTCCTCCTTGACCGGGAGACGGCCGATCCCGGCTTTGCCGGTCCCTACATCGTCAAACCGCGATTCGGCGGGTCGTCGATCGGCATCTCCGTCGTCGCCGATCTCGCGACCGCCGTCCACCTCTTGGACACGGACCGCCACCTGCGCGCGGGTGCGGTCATCGAGCCCTACCGAGCGGACCTCTTCGACCTGCAGATCGCGGTCCGGATGTGGCCCCGCCCGGAACTCTCCGCCATCGAGAAGCCTCTCCGCACGCCGCGCGCGGGCGGTGCCGCCGGCGAGCCGGAGATTCTCGGCTACGCGGACAAGTACGTGGGCGGCGAAGGCATGGCCAGCGCGCCGCGCGAGGTCCCTGCGAAGCTCGATCGCGAGCTCGAGGACGCCATCAGAGACGCGGCGTCGGCCATCGGACGGCTCGCGTGCGTGCATGGCGTGGCGCGGGTCGACTTCCTCTCCGACGGACAGGCGCTCTTCGTGAACGAGGTGAACACCATCCCCGGCTCTCTCGCCCGCTACTTGTGGATCGACCCGCCCGTGCCCTTCGGGCAGCTGCTCGCGGACATGGTCGCCGAAGCCAGGCAGCGCCCGTCGCACCATTACAGCGTGGAGGGTGCGGACGGGGTCGTGCTCAAGGGCGCGTCGTCAATCGCGGCGAAGCTGGCGTAGGCGGCGGCGGACCGGGCGGGTCGCGTGCGACTGCACCGGTGTGGGCCGCTCAGTGCGCGAGCACGATCGGGGTCGACGTCGGCTGGGTGCAGCCGGCTCCGAGTTGGGCGCGCAGCGAGACGTACAGTCGCTCGGTGACGTCTGACGGCGTGCCTCCGGGGTCGAGGTCGTCGACTTGCCGCCGGCACTCGCGCCACTCGAGATGCAGCCGCCGCGCATCTCCCGCCGCGGCGGCCACCTGCATCGCCGCACGCGTCAGCGCTTCGCTGTAGGGCTCGACCTTGCGTGCCTGGTCCACCGCCCACCTCGCGAGATCGACCTCTCCCGAGCCGGTCGCGATGCGCACCAGCGCGCACGTGCCGTCGACGATGCGATCGGAGAGGCGCCGCTCGTGACCCTCGGCGCGCCACCACTCGTACCCGGTGAGCACGCCGCTCAACGGCTCGCCGTCCACGAGGCCGAGCCCTTCTCGGAGGAGCCCGAGTGCCTCGTCGGCTGCGGGTGCCGCGAGTCCGGCGGCGATGAGGTCTGAGGCGCGCACGGCGTCCACGACGAGGTGAGGTGAGATGCGGTAGTGGCCTGCGCGCGTCGCCGGTGGCAGCAGCGGTTCTCCGTCGGGTCCCGTGCCCAGAGCCCGCCGTGCTGCCCCCGCCGTGTTGAAGAGGGTCTTCGCCGCGGCGTCGGCGTCGGCGGAGCCGAGCACCCGCGTGCGCAGCCGATCTCCGGTGACCGGTTCTGGGGCGTGGACGCCGAGGTACGCGATGAGCTCGACGGACCGGCGCGCCCTCTTCGGCGGAAGGTCGGTCTGGAGGCCGACGACGTTCGGGATCGCCGTGAGGATCCGCACCTCTGATCGTCCCCGCCCGAGGGGCGTGCCGACGTCTCGAAGAAGGAGGGACGTGCTCGACGGGGGAGTGCGTTCAAGCCGCACCGTCGCCGAGTCGTTCCGCCGATGCACCAGCGGGACTGGCGGCTCCAAGAGCACCCGGGCCCGAGGTGCGTCGAGGAGCGGCGGCCGCACGCAGAGCCCGAAGGGGTGCACACTGGCCGCGCGCGCATCGACCAGCACGGTCACGTCCGCGTCGTCGACCGGCGCACCGGCGAGCACCGAGCAACGTGCCCGCACGGTCGGCGGAAGGTCACGCGGGTCGCCGATGTACAGGACGTGCGAGCGCGTGGCGTCGACCGAACGTGTCAGCCCGGCCGCGCTGATGGCGCTGCCTGCTTCCTCGGTCACCACCAGGTGTTCGCTCCAGGTCCATCTCGTTGCCGAGGCGCGCATCGCGCTGATCAGGCCGGCGGCATCAGGGCCCAGCACGGCGAGACAGGTTCCGGCTCCGATGGGCAGGAGCCACGAGCCCCGTTCGTCGTCGCCCACCGGGAGGAGCACCGGACACCACGGTGTCGCGTCTCTGACCTCGTGGTGGAGCGCGACGGGATCCGACGACGAAGGCAAGAGCCACGTCATCGGGCCCGAGCGCTCCCACCGCGACGGGTGAGGTGGGGCGGGAGTGGACGCGGCGAACCGGACTTCGACTCCGTCGCGCCCGACGCGCATCCATTGCACGCCGGGGCCGCCGCTGGACGCGGTCACACCGGCGAGGTGACGTGCAGCGAGCTCGGCCCACTCGAGGACGGGAATGTCGCAGAAGGGGTCGACCGACGCGGCGAGGTCCGCCTCGGCGTCACTCGGCACCGGAGTCGCTGACCCCTCTTCTCGCACGAACGTCTGGAGCCGTCTGAGCTGTCGAGTCCGCCTGGCGAGCAGGGCGGCGACGAGCGCACTGCCACCCGCCGCGACGAGTTCGGCAAGGGGGATCGGCGACTCGAGGCCCCCGGCACCCGTGGTGGCAGCGTCGAGCCGGAGCGTCCCGCCGCCGGGGTCCGCGGCCGCTGGCGGTGCCGTCGACGGCGCGGCGTCGAGCGTCGGGAGCAGCAGCGTCCATCCCGGCGCGACGACGGACGGGTCCACGAAGCGCGTCCCGTCGTCCATCGTACGACCGAGGTTCGCGTGGGCGATCGCCCGCCAACCCTTGGCATCTTCGTAGTACGCCTCGGCGATGCTCGAGAGGGAGTCTCCTGGACGCACCGTGTACGCCGGCATGCCGAGGCGGGGATCGCGATCATGGAGTCCGGTGTCGGGAGGCATGACCAAGGCGGCCCGGGCGGCACCCGGCTGCGCACCGGCGACCGTGGTGGCCAACGTCGTGCCCACCCCGACGATCGACGATACGACGAGCACCGCGAGGGCGATCCTGCGCGCGACGCGGTCGGTGAGGTGCGCGCCATCGGAGACATCTCTGGTCCGGACCCGTTGGACGACGGCGCGCACGATGGGCCACGCGCACACGGCCCACGCGCACCAGCTCACGATGGCGAGCAGGTCGAAGAGCCCGTGCCACGAGACGACGGTCTCGGTCGACCAGTGCGGGGGCCATGGGCGGCCCACGCAGCCGACGAGCACACCGGGGACCGCGCCGAGCACGACGAGTGCGGTCGCTGCACCGACTGCGAGATCCCACAGCGTGCGACGGGAGGTGGGCACGGCGCTGCGGCTCAGGGTGCCGGCTGGATGGTCAGGGTGAACGAGACGTCGGCGCGTACGCCCGGCGGGAGGCTGAGCGACACGGCACACGGTGCGTTCCCTCCCTGGCTGTCGTCGGCCTCGAGGGACAGCCAGGGTTGGCCCGTGCGAGATACCGAGACGCCACCGGGGCACGTGATGGAGAGCTCGAGCGACGACGTGCCCGTCCACGTGGCGTCGGCAGACACGATCCCGCCCCCCGCCGCAAAGAACGTGGCCGTGGGGGCGGCGGCGTCGAGCACCTCCTGGCCGGGAGAAGGGACCGCAGGGCTACTCGTGGCCGGCGTGCTGACCCCACCTGCGGGTGCGACCTCCGCGATCTGTGGCGTGCGCGAAGAGCCGATCGCCCCGCCACCGGTCGCCGCCCCGCCACCGGTCGCCGCCCCGACGCCGGCCGCCGCCCCGACGCCGGTCGCCGTCCCGGAGCTCCCCTGCGGTTGCGTCGATGTGATGGCGCTGGCGAGCGCTCCTGTGAGGAACACGGTGCC
>JAJYPY010000071.1 GCA_021794995.1 Actinomycetes bacterium
TCGACGCCTACGCCCCGAAACGCTGAGCCAGACCGAGAGTTAGGTACTACAGACCGACACCGCGAAAACTGCCTTCCACCTGGGGAAATGGCGTTCAATCACGGGATAGCCCGGAAGGTTCCGCTAGTGTTGGCGGCGATGCCGCTCGCGCTGCCGCGTTCGCTGTCGCCGACGCGGGTCACGTCGTTCACCGCGTGCCCCCTCGCGTTCCGGCTCCGGGCGATCGACCGCCTCCCCGAACCGCCGTCCCCGCATGCCGTCAAGGGCACGCTCGTGCACCGGGTGCTCGAGCGCCTGGTCTGGGACCACGCCGGGACCGACCGCACGCCTGCCGTGGCCGCCGCGGAGCTCGAGCGGGCATGGGTCGAGCTGCGCGGGTCCGACGAATTCGCTGAGCTCGGACTCGATGACGCCGAGGCGACCGCATTCCGCGCCGACGCCGCCCACCTGCTCGAGAACTACTTCGCCATCGAGGCCCCCGAGGGCGTCCGGGCCATCGGGGTCGAGGTCTGCCTGGAAGCCGACCTCGACGGTCTGCGCCTGCGGGGCATCATCGACCGGCTCGACCTCACCGAGCGCGGGGAGCTCGTCGTGGTCGACTACAAGACCGGCCGCGCGCCGTCCGCCCGCTTCGAGCAGGCAAAGCTCACCGGGGTCCACCTGTACGCGCTGCTCTGCGAGCAAGCGCTCGGGAAGGTGCCCGTCGAGGTGCGGCTTCTGCACCTGCGGGAGCCGCTCTCGATCACCGCCACCCCGAGCGCGCAGACGCTGCGAGGGCAGCGACAGCGGACGCTCGCCGTCTGGCGTGCCATCGAACGGGCATGCGACAAGGAGGATTTCGCGCCCCGACCTTCGGGACTGTGCGAGTACTGCAACTTCCAGATGTGGTGCCCGGCATTCGGCGGGGCTCCTCCAGCGGCCGCTCCGTGAGCCCGGGGCAGGTCACGGACCTCGGGAGCGTGCTCGGGGCGATCGACGACGCGGGCGACGCGTTGTGCGAGCGCCTGCGGGGCCGCAGGTGGGCGGACGCTGCCGCCGCCATCCTGTCGAACCTCTCGGACTACGGCTTCGTGTGGGTGCTCGCCGCGGCCGTGAAGGCGAGGAGACCGGGGAAGCGCCGCCGGCGCGCCGTTGCGGCGCTCGCCATCGCCGGGTGCGCCTCGTACGGCGTCAACCGGCTGGTCAAAGGGGCCGTCCGGCGGGACCGTCCCCCCTGCGGCGCACCGGGTTCGTGGCGCGACGTGCCCCCCGTGCGCCGACCCGCCAGCAGCAGCTTCCCGAGCGGGCACACGCTCGCCGCCTTCTGCACTGCGGCGGTCCTGAGCGAGAACGCGGCGCAGGCGGCCGTCGCGCTGGGCTTTGCCTCGGCGGTCGCGGCCAGCCGGGTCCACCTTCGCGCGCACCACACCAGTGACGTCCTCGGTGGGGCGCTCATCGGTACCACCCTCGGCGCCGTCCTGCGGCCCGTCGTCGACGTCCTCCTCCGAGGGGAATAGGTCTGCGGGGCAGACGGTTGATGTGACCATGGCCCTGCCTCCATTCTCCGTCAACTGGGATTACCTGTGCCCGTTCGCCCGCAACGCACATGAGCACCTCGTCGCCGGACTGGCCGCCGGGGCGCCGTGGGACGTGACGTTCACCCCCTTCTCCCTCATGCAAGCGCACGTCGCCGAGGGCGACGAGCCGGTGTGGGAGCAACCCGAAAAGGCGCGCGGGCTGCTCGCGCTCGAAGCGGGCATCGTGGTGCGGGACCGGTTCTCCGAACTCTTCCCCGCGGCGCACCGCGCGCTGTTCGCCGCCCGTCACGACGACGGCAAGGAGCTCGCCGACCCCGACGTGGTGAAAGGGGCGCTCTCCTCGGTCGGAGTGCCGGTGGACGCGGTCTTCGCCGAGATCGACAAGGGATGGCCGCTCGACACCTTGCGCTCCGAGCACGAGAAGGCGACGACCGAGCACGAGGTCTTCGGCGTGCCGACGTTCGTGGTCGGAGACTCGGCGGTGTTCGTCCGGCTCATGACACGTCCCACCGGAGACGGCGCGCGGGCCCGCGCGACCATCGAGCGGGTCCTCTCGCTCCTCGTCGAACACCCTGAGCTGAACGAGTTCAAGCACACCAAGATCTCGCGCTGAGCGGGGCCCGGTATCGTTCCGGCGTGCCAGAGAGGGAGAACGGGTCCTCGCCGACCCCGACCGCTGCCGTCGGCATCGTGGGCGCGGGCCAGCTCGCCCGGATGGTGTGCGAAGCAGCGAGCGTGCTGTCGATCCGCACCGCCGTCCTCGCCGGGCATCATGACGATGCCGCGGCGTCCGTGGCCCACGACGTGGTGGTGGGCACGCCGGCCGACGCAATCGCCATGCGGACGATGGCCCAATGCTGCGACGTGCTCACGTTCGACCACGAGCAAGTCGACCTCGGCGTGCTCGCGGACCTCGAGCGCGCCGGCACGCTGCTGCGTCCAGGTCTCGAGACGCTGCGCATGGCGGTCGACAAGGCACAGATGCGCGCACGGCTCCAGGCCGGCGGACTGCCGGTCCCCGCGTACGAGGTGCTCGACGGCCCGCCCGGCGCCTCGACGTCCCACGTCGCCGGCGCTCTCGAGGCGTTCGCCTCTCGCTACGGCTGGCCGGTCGTCGTCAAGGCCACCCGCGGCGGCTACGACGGCAAGGGCGTCTGGGTGGTCCACGACGCCGGTGAGGCGCAGCGCGTCGTGGCAGGTGCCGCCGCGAACGCGACGCCCCTCCTCGTCGAAGAGCTCGTGAAGATCGACATCGAGCTTGCGGTGGTGGTCGCGCGGCGCGCGGACGGCGAGACGGTGGCGTGGCCCCCCGTCGAGACGGCGCAGATCGACGGCGTGTGCCGGGAAGTCGTCTATCCCGGGAGGGTCCCCCCGGCGCTGGCTCGCGAGGCGTCCGCGCTCGCACGGGAGGTGGCGGGCGTCGCCGGCGTCACGGGCGTGCTCGCCGTCGAGCTCTTCTCTGCGGACGGGCGTCTGCTCGTGAACGAGATCGCCGCGCGACCGCACAACTCGGCGCACTGGACCATCGAGGGCGCCACCACCTCGCAGTTCGAGAACCACCTGCGCGCCGTCTTGGACCTCCCCCTCGGGGACACTTCCCCCATCGCCTCCCACGTGGCGAGCGTGAACATCTTCGGTGCGCCGAGCGGCGGCACGGGGTCCACGGGGTCCACGGGGTCCACGGGGTCCACGGGAGGCCGCGGTCCTGGGTCCGGCCTCGCACACGCGCTCGCGGTGCGCGGCGCGCACGTCCATCTCTATGGCAAGGCACCTCGT
Source organism: Actinomycetes bacterium (assembly GCA_021794995.1). Classification (GTDB taxonomy): domain Bacteria; phylum Actinomycetota; class Acidimicrobiia; order Acidimicrobiales; family RAAP-2; genus JAJYVT01. The sequence continues at coordinate 3,294 of JAJYPY010000071.1, forward strand.
CCAGGACGCAAACTGGGCCACGTGACGATCTGCGGAGAGGACGCACGGGATGTGCGTCGGCGCGCCTGGGCCGCCGCGACCGCGCTCGGCACGCCGGTCCCGGCCTCCCTCGACCTGGGCACCCCGTGACCGCTCCGAGCGGGACCGGGCTCCCCCCGGCTTCCTCCGGGGATCCCTTGGTCGGGATCGTGATGGGCAGCGCATCGGACCTCGAGGTGATGCGCGAGGCGGCTCAGGTGCTCGACCGCTTCTCGGTGCCGAGGGAGGTCCGCGTGGTGTCCGCACACCGCACCCCCGATGACATGCTCGCCTTCGGGCGTTCCGCCGCGGCCCGCGGGATCCGGGTGATCGTGGCAGGCGCCGGCGGCGCCGCGCACCTGCCCGGCATGCTCGCCTCGGCGACCACGCTGCCCGTGATCGGCGTGCCGGTGGCGCTCGCCCGCCTCGACGGCCTCGACTCGCTCCTCTCGATCGTCCAGATGCCGCGTGGCGTCCCCGTGGCCACCGTCGCGGTGAACGGGGCGTACAACGCGGGGCTTCTCGCGATCGGCATCCTCGCGCTCGGCGATCCCGACCTCTCCGCCGCACTCGGCACCTATAGGGCGGAGCTCGCCGATCAGGCGCGCGCCCAGGACGCCGACGTGCGCGGGTCCGCACCGTGACGGACCCGCTCGCCGCGCAGCTCGGCTACCCCGCCGACGCGAGGCTGCTGATCGTGAGCGCGGACGACCTGGGCCTGTGCCACGCGGCCAATGTCGGGGTCTACGACTGCCTGCGCTCTGGCAGCGTGTCGTGCGCGACGCTCATGGTGCCGGCCCCCTGGGCGCGCGATGCCGCGGCGCGGTATCGGGGCGAGGACGTCGGCGTCCATCTCACGGTGAACGCCGAGTGGGAGCGCTACCGCTGGGGCCCGATCACCCATGCCCCGTCGCTCCTCGACGGAGACGGCGGGTTCCCCCGCACGCTCGAGGACTTCTGGGACCATGCGGACCTCGATGAGGTGCGACGGGAGTGCCGCGCGCAGATCGAGCGCGCCATCCTGTGGGGATTCGACGTCAGCCACCTCGACGCGCGCATGGGGACGCTGCTTATGCGCCCCGAGTTCTTCGACATCTACCTCGAGCTGGCGCTCGACTTCGGTCTTCCCGCTCGCCTCGCCGGGAGCCCCGGGACAGACCGGCTCGGCTTCCCCGCGCGCCAGCTCGCCGCGGACGCCGGGGTGGTCTTCGTGGACCGCGTGCTCTCGGCACCCGGTCACGGCATCCGCCGGATCACCGAGGGCCAGCTCGGCGAGATCCCGCCCGGGATCACCGAGCTCCGCCTGCACCCCGCGATCGACACTCCCGAGCTCCGGGCGATCGCGCCGGACTGGGCAGCACGCGTCGACGACTACCGCGTCGTCTGCGAAGAGGCCACGCTGGCGAGCGCGCTGGAAGCGTCGGGGGTGACGCAGGTCACGTACCGCGCGTTGCGCGACCTGTCGCGCGCCGGCTGAGGTCGAGCCGGGTCAGCGTGTGCGGGCGCCGGCACGCACACCTGTCTGCATGCCTGTGCCGACACGTGTGCCGACGCCTGTGCCGACGCCTGGACCGATGCCTGTGAAGAGGTCGTCCTCCACCACAGGGGCGGCCGCACCGGCGATGCCGGGCCCCACGCGGCACTGCGCCAGGAAGTAGTCGTCGAAGGGGTAGAGCGTCCGAAGCACCTCCGGCGGCAATCCGAACCAGAACGGGGACGTCGGGTCCACCTGGGTGGCATGCGCCCGCAGCGCCTCGCCACGCACATCCTCGAAGCCGGTGAGGTCGACAGAGGTGGTCACCGGGTCGTCACGCTGCATGCGGGCGAGCCGCGCCTCGTCGAATGGTGACGCAAGGCCGAGCTCCAAGAACTTCTCGTGCATGGCGCGGGACCGCCTGCGCGGCCACATCGTGTAGTACAGCTTCGACGGTGCCCACGGCTCGCCGGCCTCGGGGTAGCGCGCCGGATCGGCGGCCGCGTCGAACGCCACGACCGAGATCTCGTGGACGCGCAGGTGGTCGGGATGGGGGTATTCGCTCTGGTCCTCGGGATAGGTGACCATCACCTGCGGCCGCACGCGCCGGATGACCGCCACGAGCCTGCCGACGGCCTCGTCGAGCCGGGCGTTCGCAAACGCGTCGGGACGGGCGTTGGCCTCCGTGCCGGGCATCCCCGAGTCCCTGTAGCCGAGCAGGACCACCTCGTCGTAGCCGATGATCTTTGCCGAGTCCTCGAGCTCCCGGCGCCGGATGGCAGGGAGATCCGCCCGCACCTCGGGCGTGTCCATGGCCGGGTTCAAGATGTCGCCCTCTTCGCCTCCCGTACAGCACACGAGGACCGTGTGCACCCCCTGGGCGTGGTAGCGCGCGACCGTGCCCGCCCCCTTGGACGCCTCGTCGTCGGGGTGGGCGTGCACGGTCAGGAGGCAGCGTCGCTCGGGCACGGCGCGAGGCTACCGGCGCGTCGTGGTGCGCGGCTCCACCGCCCCCCGCCGCGGGCCGTGCGGAGAGGTCGCTCCGGCACGGCCCTGACCGTGACCCCACGGCCTGCCGTGGGGCTTTATGCTCGGAGCGTGCCGGCAGCCGCCGGCGGGCGGCCCACAGGAGGGCAGAAGCGTGCCAGGGGTGTGGCAGCGAACCAAGAACATCTTCCAGGCAAAGGCCAACAAGGTCCTCGACCGTGCCGAGGATCCGCGTGAGACCCTCGACCTTTCCTACGAAAAGCAGCTCGACAGCCTGCAGAAGGTGCGCCGAAGCGTCGCCGACGTCGCCACGGCGCGCAAGCGGATCGAACTGCAGGCGACCCAGCTGCAAAAGCAGGCCGACAAGCTGCAGGAGCAGGCGAAGTCGGCCCTCAGCATCGGCAACGAGGACCTGGCCCGCGAAGCGCTCTCGCGCCGCGCCGCCATCGGGGAGCAGCTCACCGACCTGAAGACCCAGCACGACCAGGTCGCCCAGCAAGAGGACAGCCTCATCGCGACGTCCCAACGCCTGCAGACCCAGATCGAGCAGTTCCGCACGAAGAAGGAGACCCTGAAGGCCAGCTACACCGCCGCCGAGGCGCAGACGAAGATCGGCGAAGCGGTCAGCGGGATCTCCACGTCGATGGGCGACGCCGGCGCGGCGATGCAGCGCGCGCAGGACAAGATCGCGGGCATGCAGGCGAGGGCCGGCGCCATGGACGAGCTGCTCGCTTCGGGCGCGCTCACCGATCTCACGACGCCGGTCACAGACATCCAGGCCGAGCTGGACCGCGCTCAGGCCGGCACGCAGATCGACCGGGAGCTCGCGGCGCTGAGAGCCCAGCTCGCATCGGGGGAGCCGGCTGCCGCGCTCGGCGCGTCCAACGGCCAGTCGGCGCAGCCCACGACGCCGGCGAGCGAGGGCGACGTCTCGGGATCCGAAGGGGCGGCCCGCCCGGCCGAGGACGATGCGTCACCCCCTGCATCGGGCGGGGGTGACGCCGCAACGGCTGGCGAACCCGCCACAATTGGCGCGGTCGCAGCGGATGACGCGGCCACTGGAGGAAGCGAGCAATGACCACCGCAGGACGGATCCCGGCCGACCGGGGACTCACGACGAGGATGTTCCTCACGGGATTGTTCCTCGTCGTGCTCTATGCGGCCTTCGGGGCCATCTTGTTTGCGGTCTTCAAGAGTTTCGTCATCCTCTTCGTCATCATCTTCGGGATGCTGTTTCTCCAGTACTGGTTCTCCGACAAGATCGCCCTATGGGGGATGCGCGGCAAGATCGTGACTCCCGAGCAGGCTCCGCAGCTGCACGGCGCCGTCGACCGGCTCTGTGCCCTCGCCGACATGCCCAAGCCGCGTGTCGCCATTGCGAACACGGACATGCCCAACGCCTTCGCCACGGGCAGGAGCCCCAAGTCGGCGGTGGTGTGCGCGACCTCGGGGCTCTTGCGACGCCTCGACGAGCCCGAGCTCGAGGCCGTGCTCGCCCACGAGATCTCCCACGTCGCGCACCGCGACGTGGCGATCATGACCATCGCGAGCTCGCTCGGCGTACTCGCCGGACTGCTGACCCGCGTGATGCTGTTCTCCACGATGTTCGGAGGCGGCCGCGGCGGAGGGAGGAACAACCAGGGAGGCGGGCAGCTCATCTTGATGGAGATGGCCATCATGCTCGTCTCGATGGTCGTCTACGCCATCAGCTACCTGCTCACGATGGCCCTGTCGCGCTATCGAGAGCTCGCCGCGGACCGATCGGGAGCGATCCTCATCGGCCGACCGTCACTTCTTGCGTCGGCGCTCGTGAAGATCACCGGCGAGATGAGCCGGATCCCCACTCGAGACCTGCGCCATGCAGAGCCCTTCAACGCCTTCTTCTTCACCCCCGCCGTGACGCAGCGGCCCGGCCAGTCCGGCGGCGGGTTCACGTTCGGCGCGCTGTTCTCGACGCACCCTTCGCTCCAGCGCCGCCTTGCGCAGCTCTCCCAGCTCGAAGCGCAGCTGGGCCAGCCCCACTGAGCCGTCGGGTCGACAGGACATCGACGCGTTGGGGATCCTCGACAGTCTGCTCGGGCGCACGAAACCGGTCCGCCCCAATCTCGACGCGCTCTTCTCGCTGCCCTCGGCAGCGGTGACGCTCGAGACCTCCGCAGGACTCGTGCTCTCGGGCCACGCCGGCGTGTGCTGGATGCCCCCCGCGGGCCAGTCCGCCGCCGACGTCCAGCGTCAGATCCAAGAGCTCCTCGACGTGCCCGACGATCCCGCCGGCGCGGGCCTCGCGACCGCCGAGGCGGATGCGGATGCCCATCCCACGAGTGGCAGCGCTCCCAAGGCGGGGATGCTCACGCAGGCCGAGGACTCCTACGGCTACCGATGGCTGCTGCTCGACGACGCCGACGTCGAGGACCTGGTGAACCGGGTGCACCTCGTGAACTCCCTGCTCGCGGAGAACGGGTGGGGTCCGCAGCTGCTGTGCTCGGTGTTCGGCGTCATGCCCGGACAAGGTGCCGACACGACCGCGCACCCCTTCTTCCTCGTGTACCTGTTCAAGCGCGGGACCTTCTACCCCTTCGCGCCGATCGGCAAGGAGCGGCGGGACAACGAGCTGGAGCTGCGTGTCCAGTCCCTGCTCGGCTCGGACCTGCCGGTCGAGCACGACCTGTCGCGGTGGTTCCCCTTGTGGGACCTCCCCGTGCGCTGAGGCGGCACGCGTCCCCGCATGGCTGGCCCCTCGGCGGGCCCCTTCGAGCGCCATATCCCGCTCGAAGGGGCCGTCAACTTCCGGGACCTCGGTGGCTACCACGCCGGAGACGGCCGGTCGATCCGCTGGCGCACCCTCTACCGGGCCGACGACCTTTCCAGGTTGAGCCCGCCGGACCGGGCGCAGGTCCGCACACTGGGCGTCGTCAGCGTCATCGACCTGCGCTCCCGTGCGGAAGTCGATGCGGAACGCTTCCCCGTCGACGACATCCCCGTCCGCTTCCACCACCTGCCGCTCACCGCTGCGCTGCCGCCCTTCGACGACTTTCGGAAGGGGCCCGAGATCTTCGCCGGCCACTACCGCGACATCGCGCGCAAGTCGGGCGACCGGATCGCCCAGGCCGTCGCCATCATCGCCGATCCCCGGACGCACCCGGTCGTCGTCCACTGTGCCGCCGGCAAGGACCGCACCGGCGTCTTGGTCGCCGTGATCCTCGGCCTGCTGGGCGTGCCCGACGAGACGATCGCCGAGGACTACGCCCTCAGCGCCAGCGCGATGGGCGCGCTCCTCGCACGTCTTCTCGAGCGTCTGCCGGAACGTGAAGAAGAGATCCGGAGCGTCGCGACCACGATGTTCTCGGCCACACCGGCCAACATCAGAGCCCTGCTCGACGGGCTGCGCGAGGAGCACGGGTCGATCGAGGGATACGCCAGCGCGCATGGCGTCGACCGCGACGTCGTGGCGGCGCTGCGAGCACACCTTCTCGAATAGGCACCGCTCAGGACGGGAGGTCGAGTGCGTCGATCCGGGATGCAAGAGCGAGGTCGCGCTCGGTGATGCCTCCCGCCGAATGGGTCGACAGCCGGAGCACGACGGTCCGCCAGCGAATGTCGATGTCGGGGTGATGATCGGCCGCCTCCGCAAGCTCACCGACCCGGTGCACGTAGTCGAGCGCGCCGCGAAAGTCGTCCCGCTCCACGCGCTTCACCAGGACGTCGCCGTCGCGGGACCACGAGATGCCGCGGGCGACAAGGGCCGCGTCGACGTCGCGCGCCGTCAGGACCTCTGCCACGACCCTGCCTGCGCGGCGCTCAAGGGTGCGTCATCTCCTCGGGCCGCACCGCATCGTCGAACTGTTCGGCGGTCAGGTACCCGAGCGCGACGACGGCGTCTCGCAAGGAGATCCCCTCCTTGTACGCCTTCTTCGCGACGTCCGCCGCCTTGTCGTAGCCGATCACTGGGTTCAGCGCGGTCACGAGCATCAGGGATCGCTCCAGGTGGCGCGCGATCTGCTCGGTGTCGGGCTGGAGCCCCTCGACGCAGTACTTGCGAAACGACGTGCATGCGCCCTCCAGCAACTCGATCGAATGCAGCACGTTGTGCGCGATGAGCGGCTTGTTCACGTTCAGTTCGAAGTTGCCGCGCGCGCCGGCGATCCCGACGGCGGTGTCGTTCCCGATCACCTGGATCGACACCATGATCATCGCTTCTGACTGGGTGGGGTTCACCTTGCCCGGCATGATCGAGGACCCAGGCTCGTTGGCGGGAAGGACGAGCTCGCCCAGCCCGCTCCGCGGGCCCGAGCCGAGCCAGCGAAGATCGTCTGCCACCTTGTGCAGCGAGCCCGCCAGCACGCGCAGGGCGCTGCTCGCCCACACCAGCGCATCGTGCGCGGCCAGGGCCGCGAATTTGTTGGGCGCGGTCACGAACGGCAGCCCCGTGAGCTCGGCGATCTTCTGGGCGACACGCGCCCCGAACTCAGGGTGGGTGTTCAGTCCCGTGCCGACCGCGGTGCCCCCCGCCGCGAGCTCGTAGAGACCGGGGAGGGTCTGGTCGATCCTGACCAGATCCGCATCGAGCTGCGCGACGTACCCCGAGAGCTCCTGGCCGAGGGTGAGCGGCACCGCGTCCATCAAGTGGGTCCGACCGATCTTGGTGATCCCGCCGAACGCGTCCGCCTTCTCTGCCAGCGCGTCGCGCAGGGCGCGCACCGCGGGGACGAGCCTATGGACCAGCTCTTGTGCCACGGCGACGTGCATCGCCGTCGGAAAGGTGTCGTTGGACGATTGCGACATGTTCACGTGGTCGTTGGGATGCACCGGAGACTTGGATCCGAGCGTTCCCCCGTCGAGCTCGATGGCGCGGTTCGCGATCACCTCGTTTGCGTTCATGTTGGTCTGCGTGCCGCTGCCCGTCTGCCACACCCGCAGCGGGAATTGCTCGTCGAGCTTCCCGTCGCTCACCTCACGCGCCGCAGCCACGATGAGCGCGGCACGGTGTGCATCGAGCATGCCGAGGTCCGCGTTGACCAGGGCGGCGGCTTCCTTCAAGATGCCGATGGCCCGGATGAGCGGACGGGGCATGACGTCGTGCCCGATGGCGAAGTGGTGCAGCGACCGCTGGGTCTGCGCCCCCCAGTACCGGTCGGCCGGCACCTCGATCTCACCCATGCTGTCGGTTTCGATCCTGCTGTCGCTCAACGCTCCTCCTCGCCCCTGGGTCCAGCGGCCCGTGAGCCAGTCACCTCGTCCGTTCGCCAGCTTGCGGCGGGTTGGTGCTCGGGCGCAATTCGCCGGAGTCTCGGTCCGCTCGGACCGCGCGGACCGCGCGGACCGCGCGTGCGCACGCCGAGGGCGGTTAGGGTCCCAGACGGTCCAGGGAGCGACGAAAGGAACTGGCGCAATGTCCGAGAAGCTGAACGAGCAGTCGCGAGCGCTGATCGCTCGCCCGATCCTCGCCACGCTCGCAACGGTGGCCGCCGACGGCGGTCCCCAGGCCTCGCCACTGTGGATCGACGCCGAGGGGGACGATCTGCTCATCAACACCGCCAAGGGCCGCGCGAAGGCCCGCAACATCGCACGCGACCCCCGGGTGGGGATCACGGTCGTCGATCCCGAAAACCCCTACCGTGTCGTCGCGCTGCGAGGGACCGTGATCGAGGTCACGACCGAAGGAGCCGACGACCACATCGACCACCTGGCGAAGAAGTACCTCGGCGTCGACAGCTACCCGAACCGGCGCCCCGACGAGGTCCGCCTCAAGATCCGCATCCGCGTCGACAAGGTGGCGATGCAGCCGACGTGAGGTCACCGGTCCGCCACGCCACGCTCGTCACGAGAGCCACGGGCTGAAGCGCTGTCGGAGGGCGAGCGCGAGCGCGGGGGTGCCGATCTGCCCCCGGGGCGCCGGATCGTCTCTCCGGGCACCGGCGATCCGCACGATCACCCCTTCGGCCCCCGCGGCACGCGCGGATCGGAGCCGCGCCAGTGCGCGGGCCCCGTTGGCGACGCTGTCGCGTCCGGCATCGCCCGCCGTCGGCCGGAGCGCGGTACGGCAAAGGATGGCGGGGCGCTCCGGACCTCCGCTCGTCCCCCAGACTGCCGCCGCGTCGTCGAGGACGTCGCGCCATGCACCGACCTCCGCGGGGTCGTCGGAGCAGACGACCGCCGCAGCACCGACGACGACCTGGCGCACGAAGAACGCGGCCGCCGCGTCGCGCCGGGCGAGCGCGGCGCCCCCGGCCGGCGCATCGACGATGAGGGGAGGCCCGTCCTCCCGTCGAGGGCGCGGGCGGTTGACTGCCCCCGCGACGTGCAGGTGCTTGCCCTCGAACACCGCGTCCTCGTCGTGCAGCACCGCCCTGCAGACGGCCACGGCCTCGCCCAGATGCTCGAGGGCAGCCGGTTCGTCCCCGCCACCGCCGTCGCACAGATCGACCATGCGCCCGGCCCAGCACAGCCTGACCGCGGCACGACCCCCCGACAGCACGTCCAGCGCGGTGACATCACGAGCGACCAGCGCGGGATGGCGATCGACGGGCACGTGCGACATGACGCCGAGGAGTGGGCCCGGCACGTGTGGGACTGCGGCGGCTGCGATGGTGCACGCGTCGCAGGCGAGGGACGCACCTCGACGCGCCCCCGAGGGGCCGCCGGACATCCAGATGACCCCGGCACCGGCCGAGACCGCCGCGTTCGCCACCGGCCACCAGGACTCCACGAGCCTCGACCTGCCGAGCCGCTCCGACGGCTCCAGCCGCTCCGACGCTCGGGCACCGGCCGCCACCGACGGGAACGGGACCGGGGGAAGCTCCACACCAACGCGTAAGAACGGGTGCACGGTTCCTGCGAGCATACGGCCGAGCACCGCAGGGCGCAGCGTGGGAGACGCCCGGCCGTGCACACGCGTCGGCGATCACTCCCGCTCCCACCATCCGCCTTCCCCGCCCGCGACGCCCCGCGCCCGGAGCGTCTCGAGCGCCGCACACGCGACGTCGAGTGCAAGCCCCGTGCGCGTGAGCACATCGTCGAGCGTGCAACGCTCCCATCCGAGCGCATCGAGCACCGCCAACTCACCAGGTCCCGGCGGCGCTGCACCATCGCCCGGCGGCGCTGCACCAGGCCCCGGCGGCGCTGCACCAGGTCCCGGCGGCGCTGCACCATGCCCCGGCGGCGCGAGGCTACGGCGTTCGCCTGCCGAGC
>JAJYPY010000212.1 GCA_021794995.1 Actinomycetes bacterium
GGCGGCCGCGGGAGGCGCGGAGGAGGGCGCCCGGCGCCGGATCGCGGTGCTCACCGGGCGCTACGGCGCCCAGGTGCTGCGACCCCTGCTCGACGGGCTCGACGGGGTGCGGGTCGTCGACGTCGCGCACGACTACTTCGGGGGCAACATCGGCGTGGCGGGCCTGCTCACGGGTCACGACCTCGCGCTGGCACTCGCCGACGCGCCCGCAGAGGACCGCTACCTCATCCCCGACGCGTGCCTGTCGGAGGGGCGGTTCCTCGACGGGAAGACGCTCGCCGACCTTCCCCGGAGCGTCGAGGTCGTGGCGTCTGACGGCCGGTCGCTGCGCACGGCGCTCGGGGTGCGCGCATGAGCGCGGCCAGGCGTGCCGCCGCGGCGCCGGCACGGCGGGGACACCCCGTCGTGGTGGTGGCCGGCCGCCCGAACGTGGGCAAGTCGTCGCTCGTCAACCGCATCGTCGGGCGTCGCGCTGCGGTCGTCGAGCACCAGCCCGGCGTCACCCGGGACCGCAAGGAGCTCGACGCCGAGTGGTCGGGGGTGCCGTTCGTGATCGTCGACACGGGCGGCTGGCTCGCGGGCGGCGACGCGCTGGACGCCAAGGTGAGCACGCAGGCCGAGCGCGCGATCGCCAGTGCCGACCTCGTGCTCCTCGTGGTGGACGTCACGGTCGGCGCCACCGAAGAGGATCTCGCGACGGTGCGTGCGGTCCGCCGCGGGGGGACCCCGGTGCTGCTCGTCGCCAACAAGGCCGACGACGCCGCACGCGAGGCGGCGGCCTGGGAGCTCCTGTCGCTCGGGGTGGGGGACCCCTGGCCGGTGAGCGCACTGCACGGCCGGGGGACCGGGGACCTGCTGGACGAGGTGGTCCGGCGCCTGAGCGTGCGTGACGACGGGGACGCGGGAAGGGGCGATGCGCAAGAGGATGACGCGGGCGCGGATGACTCGGGCGCGGATGACACGGAAGAGGGCGATGCGGGAGCGGCGCCGCGCGTGGCCCTCGTGGGGCGGCCGAACGCCGGCAAGTCGACCCTGTTCAACCGGCTGATCGGCGAAGAGCGCTCGATCGTGCACGACATGCCCGGGACTACCCGCGACGCCATCGACACGCTGATCACGACGGACGACGGCCCGTTGTGCTTCGTCGACACGGCGGGGATGCGGCGCCCGTCCCGGGCGGAGCGCGGGGTGGAGTCCTACTCGACGCTGCGCGCCCTCGAGGCGCTGGACCGCGCGGACATCGCCCTCTTGGTCATCGACGCGACCGTCGGCGCGACGCACCAGGACCAGCGCCTCGCCGAGCGGATCGGCGCGGCGGGCTGCCCTGCGGTGGTCGTGGTGAACAAGTGGGACCTCGTCGCGACCGGCGACCGCGAGGAGGTGCTCGCGAGCGTGGGGGACCGGCTCGCCTTCCTCGGGCTCGCGCCGGTGCTGCGGGTCAGCGCGTCGTCGGGGCGCGGCGTGCACAAGATCCTTCCCGCGTTGCACGCCGCCGTCGAGGCCTACCACCACCGCGTGCCGACCGGCGCGCTCAACCGCGCGCTCCAAGAGATCCAGACCGCGCACCCCGCACCGGGCGTCCGCGTCCGCTACGGCGTGCAGGGGGCGATCGACCCCCCGACCTTCACGCTGTTCAGCACCGGACGCCTCCCGCAGACCTACCTGCGCTACCTCGAGCGCGGGCTCCGAGAGCACTTCTCGCTCGGACCGACGCCGATCAAGCTGCGGGTCCGCGCGAGCGGCCGCTGAGGGCGCGGACGGCTTCGAGGAGCGACGCGGTGCCCTGGTGCGAGGAGTGCGAAGAGGTCGTGGAGGACGAGGACCTCACCGAGGACGGCGCGTGCCCCACCTGCGGCACCGAGCTCGTCGAAGAGGTCCGCAAGCCGGTCCCCTGGTACTTCAAGTTCATGCTGGTCGCCTCCGTGATCTACCTCGGCTACCGCGCCTACCAGGGCATCACGTGGGTGGCGCACCACCTGTAGCGCCGGCGACCCCGCGCGAGGCAACCTTTCGGCGGGCCCGGGCGTCTCTGTGGGTGTGGAAGACGGAGCGCTCGTTGCGCTGGCGATCCGGAGCGGCGCGGAGCGATCGGTGACCGACCGGCGAGACGCCGCGGTCGCCGCGCTCTTCGACGCGCACTACGGCGGCCTGTGCCGGCTCGCGACGCTGCTGCTCGACGACCCGGGGCAGGCCGAGGAGGCGGTCCAGGAGGCCTTCTTGCGGACGTTCGTCGGTTGGCGGCGCATCCGAGATCCCGAGCGCGCGGTCGCCTACGTGCGCGCGGCGGTCGTGAACCAGTGCCGCTCGCGGGGCCGCAGGCGCGCGACCGAGCAGCGGGGCAACCGCACCGTGTGGGCCGGGGAGGCGGGCGACGGCCGCGACGCCAGCACGTCGGACTTGGAGCGCACCGCGGACGTGCTCGCCGTGCTCGACGCCGTGCGTTCCCTGCCGCCACGGCAACGAGAGGCGGTCGTCCTGCGGTACTACGCGGACCTCTCGGACGCCGACGTGGCGCGTGCCCTCGGGGGCTCGATCGGCACGGTCAAGTCGCAGCTCTCCAAGGCCCGCACGTCGCTCGCGCGCCGGCTCTCGGGGTCCGACGAGCCGGTGGCGGAGGTGACGAGCGATGGGTGAGGAGACGAGCACGGGCGCACAGGGCGTCGACGAGCAGCTCCGGTCCGCCTTCGGCGCGCTGGCGGCCGGGGCGGCGGCGCGAGGCGGGGCTACACACCTCGAGGCCCGTGACCGGATGCTCCGGGGGCTGCGGCACCGGCGCACGAGAAGGCTCCGCGCGGTCGGCGGCGCGGTGATCGTGCTGGCCGCGCTCGCCATCGCACTGCCCCAGGTGCTCTCGGGGCCGGCGTCCTCGCCAGCGGCGGTGGCCGGGAGCGCGGCCGGGCGGGCGACCGCGGCACGCTCCGCCGTCGGCACGCGCACGGTCTCCCCCTGCGGCCAGGTCCTGGCGGGGACGCAGGGCGCG
>JAJYPY010000213.1 GCA_021794995.1 Actinomycetes bacterium
CACGGACCGAAAGACGAGTCATCGACTCGCCCAGCTGGCCCTGGCGATCGTCTTCCTCCTCACCGCCAAGCTTATCGACTGGAAAAACCGCTGGTCACCGACCTCGGTCCCTATCCGCTGAGCCTCTTATTGCCGGCCTGTGGCTCGACGGGTCCGCCTGGGATGGTGTCGTGCCGCGCCTCCGAGACCTGGGCCACCGACCTGTCGCGCTCTTTCTCCCAGGCCAGGGAGCACCGCCAGCGACGGCGACGCTCGACGACCAGCGCGAAGCAGTGGTCGCTGCTGCTGTTGCTGCTGCCGGTCCCGTCATCGTCGCTGGTCATTCCGCGGCCGCCACGCTCGCGTGGATGGCGGCAGACGCCCAGCCGGCCAAGGTGGCACGTGTGGTGCTCATCGGTGGCTTCCCCTCCGGTGACGGTGAGGCCTACGCCGACTTCTTCCCGGTGGTGGACGGGGTGGTGCCGTTCCCCGGTTGGAAGTCTTTCGAGGTTCCCGACTCTGCGGATCTCGACGAGCGCCAGCGCGCGGCGATTGCGGCTCGGGCCATTCCGGTTCCCGCAGGCGTGGTGAAGGGAATCGTCACGCTCGGCACAGAACGGCGCTACGACGTGCCCGTCACCCTCATCTGCCCCGAATTTTCGCCCACGCAGGCCAAGGAATGGATCGACGGCGGCGAGGTACCCGAGCTCGCGCGAGTCCGGCGCCTCGACTACGTCGACATCGACTCGGGTCACTGGCCGATGTTCACCCGCCCGCCCGAGCTTGCCGTTCTCTTGGACCGTGCTGCCAATGCCTGAGAGGGATGCACCAACGGCCGTGACCTCGGGGGCGTACACGATCGCACGGCTCGAAACAGCCACCTGGGACGCGTTCGCGGACCTCGTGGAGCGCAACAACGGGATCTACGGGGGGTGTTGGTGCATTCCCTACCACGTCGAGTACCAACGTGGCGTGAGCGATCCACGAACGCTCAAAGAGGAGCTCGTCAGGAAAGGTCGGGCGCACGCCGCACTCGTCCTCGACGCCGACGGGAACGCCCAAGGATGGTGTCAGTACGGCTATCCCGAGGAGCTGAACCTGAGACACGCCCGCGAGTATGCGAAGGGTGCGCCACCTGAGGCGAGGTGGCGGATCGCCTGCATCTTCGTCGACAAGCGTCATCGTGGACGGGGCATCGCCCGAGCCGCGCTCGAGGGCGCGCTCGCCGCGATTGCTGCTGAAGGAGGTGGGCTGGTCGAGGCGATCTCCGAGACGACCGCAGGCCGGAATGCCCAGGAGCGCTTCCTCTTCAGCGGGACCGTCGAGCTGTTCGAGGAGCTCGGGTTCGCTCGCATCCGTCAGGTCGGCAAGCACGCGTGGATCGTGAGCCGCACGCTCGGTCCGGTCGGGCCGCATGGTGCTCGAGCACCGGGGGGATCTCGTGGTCGAGACGACCAACGGGGCGAATGAGGACAACCGGATCTTCCCGATCCCCATGAGGCTGGCCGCACAGCTCGAAGGCGTCGGCCGCACCTGCGTCGCGGTGACCCCGGGCCGGCTGCGGCCCGGGGCGATGCTGGAGCACTTCGGGGTGAACGCGGCGCACTGGCCAGTCGCAGCCAAGCCCGTGGGTGCCCGAGAACCCGTCCAGCCAGCACACACGTCGCCATCCAGTCAAGACGACGCTGGGTCTGCCAGAGGACCTCACCGTGGTCCAGCAGGGCGAAAGGTCGACGTCGTTGCCGAAGACCGCAGTGACGGCGACGACCCAGCGCGTCAGGGGTGGGGGCACCTCGGCGCTGAGGCACTCGGGCCTGGCGCCACACGCACGTGAGGGTCCAGGGGGGGTGGAGAATCCACTCCCCGAAGACTCGCGATGACGGCCGCGAGCGCATCATCAAGTGGCTCGGAACATCGCTGCCGGACACGCCGTGGCTCTCGTTCGCCAGTCCGTCCGGCGGCACAGGTGATCCGGGATCCCCGTGACGGTGCCGTGTCCTCGGTGCCCGATCGGCTCAGTGCGCTGCCCGGCGACGAGCGTCTGCCGCGGAGGCGCGGGCCTGATGCCGATGCCGCTACTTGTCGGGCTGTGGGGCGAGTGGCAACGATGCCTTCACGCATCGGAAGCCGTTCGAGGAGCGATTGCTCGACCATCGTCGGACTGGGCTGTGGAGATCATGACCTGCTCGCCTTCGCGCCAGGTGACCGGTGTCGAGGCCGCATGCACGCGGCCCAGCTGCACGCCGTCGATCCCCCGGATGAACCCGTCCGCATTGCGGTCGACGCTGGCCAGGGAGGTGAGGGTGGTGCGCCACGGGTCCTCCTGAATTTCTAGACGTCTAATGTCTGTGTGCGCGAACCGTATCGGCTGGTGGTCCCTCGGTGATCTCGATGCTGCTCGCAGTGACCAGCAGCTGTCTGGCGGGAGGCGCTCCGATGGGACTTGAAGCAGCAGCACCAGCACCAGCGGGGGGCGGGGACCCAGCGTGCTGGGCACACCTCGTCTGCCCCGATTGCGGTGCGATCGAGACCGAGGGGCATCGTCCAGGTTGCCGCTTCGAGCAACCTGGCGGTGCGGACGGAGATCCGGCTGAGCGCTGAGGCGGCGGCTCGTGCCGATGCT
The DNA here is from genome assembly GCA_021794995.1 of Actinomycetes bacterium. Taxonomy (GTDB): domain Bacteria; phylum Actinomycetota; class Acidimicrobiia; order Acidimicrobiales; family RAAP-2; genus JAJYVT01. The sequence continues at coordinate 2,603 of JAJYPY010000213.1, forward strand.
CAGCTCGCCAGCGGTTCGGAGAGTCGGGAGAGGTCGACCTCGGGATCGGCGAGGAGGGCCGGATCGATCGGGCGGTCGACCCGGAGCAGCGCCTCGATGGCGTCTCCTGCGTCCCAGACGTTGGCGTTCATCGCCGCCGCCACCCGACCGTCACGGAGCCAGAACGAGAGGAACGCCCCGCCGGCGGGGTGGCCGCGCAAGACAACCTGGTCGAAGTCCGGGGCCCAGCCGCGGTACTCCATGCCGAGGTCGTACTGATCGGAGAAGAAGTACGGCGTGCGGTCGTAGACCACGTCGTGGCCGAGCATGGAGCGGGCCGCGACAGGACCCTGGTTGAGCGCGGCCAGA
>JAJYPY010000214.1 GCA_021794995.1 Actinomycetes bacterium
TCCGACGGATCCTCGGGGTTCCCCCCGCCGAGCAGCTCGCTTGGGAGAGCCCGAGCGAGGCGTTCCGGTCCTGGCGAGATGCCCTGGAGGAGCTTGGAATCCTCGTGATCCAGCTCCAGCTGGGCAGGGAGAGCGTGCGAGGGTTCTCCGCCTGGGACGACCACGCGCCGATCGTCGGAGTGAACACGGCGTACCACCCGACGGCTCGCATCTTCACGCTCTTCCACGAGCTCGGGCACCTGGTCACCCGCACCGACGCCGCGTGCTTGCGATTCATCGTGCCGGCCGACCCTGAAGTCGGTGCGGAGCGCTGGTGCGAGCGGTTCGCCGCGGAGCTGTTGCTGCCCGCCGACGCCCTGCGGAGCGTGGCGTCGCATTTTGGCATCTCCGCGCACGGCCGGGTCGAGGATGTGGATACTGCTCGGAAGATCGCGGCCAGGTTCAAGGTCAGCACGCGGGCCGCCAGCCTGCGGCTCCAAGAGCTCCAGCTTGCACCCCCGTCTCTGTACGGGATGGTGGAGCGCGAGCTTGCCGACCGTGACTGGAATGCGCAGGCGGGAGGGGGCGGCGGCCAGCCAGCGCCCGAGAAGCGTCTGCGTGAGCTCGGCACGAGGATCCCCGAGATCCTGATCGACGCTGCCAAGGGAGGGCGGCTCACTCGATCGGATCTCTCGGACTACCTGCACCTCACGACTGGGCAGGTGGACGATCTCCGGAGTCTCGTTGCCACCGGAGCCTGAGGAGGGACCGGTCTGGATCGTGGACACCTCCGCGCTGATCAACTTCAAGACGCTCATCGGCGTATCGGACCAGTGGGACGCGTTCAAGCTGCTGGAACAGCTGGTCGAGCAGGGTCGGATCGCCATGCCTCGGCAGGTTGTCAACGAAGCCAGCGAGATCGCCCACCCCGATCTCCCTGGAGCGTGGGCTCCCGGGGTCCGGAGCAGGCTGCGGTACCCGCTCGACGTCGACTATGAGCACATCCAGCGGGTGATGCGCGAAGCGGGAGACGTCGTTGACCCGAACAAGTCCAGCGAAGACGCCGACCCCTACGTGCTTGCCCAGGCTATGCAGCTGCAAGCTCAAGGGCTCGAGGTCGTGGTGGTGACCGACGACGACGTCGACCGGATGCCAATCAAGATCTCGCTGACCACCGCCTGTAGCCGCCTCGGTGTCCGACACGTGGACAGCCGGGGGTTCCTGACGTCGTGCGGCATCAAGGTGCGGCGAGCCCCTGTTCACGGCGATGGTGAGGACGAATGACAGATCTGCCTGCCTCGCCCGCACCACCACCACCACCGCCACCCATTGGTGAAGACAGAGCCGCTCCGGCGAAGGTCCTGCTTGCCGCAGCTGAGAATGCCACGGGCCTGGTTCGGGTTGCCCTGGATGAGGCGTCGTGTCAGTTGGCCTGGACCGACGAGACGTACGGACGGGTCTTCTCGCTCGCAGCCCTGAGCCATGAGTGCGTGGTCCTCGAGCAGCTCGCGTCCGGCGTTCGTCAGAAGTACCCGTCGTCGATCATGGCCCTTCTTGCCCGTCAGCACCTCGAGACCTGGCTCACCGGGATGTACCTGTTCATGGGTGGTGACGAAGCTCTGACGGCCTTCCTCGGGAGTACCCGGCGATCGCATGATGTCCTCCACCAACAGATCGACAAGCTGCACGAGGATGGTGTTGCGCTCGAGGTCGAATTGCCGCCTCTCGAGGAGTTCGAGTGGGAGAGGGCCTCTTGGGGCTACGAGGCGGTAGCGCAGAAGCTCGAGCGACTGGGGACCGAGTCCGGTCTTTTCCGTAACGCCAACTCCATCTACCAGCTCGTCTATCGAACGCTCTCGGGTACCCACGGCGCCCATCCGACCCACCGGCTCCTCGATACGTACATCGAGACCGGGAGGATGTTTGCGCGCGTTCATCCGCAGTCCCAAGCCACTCCGCTGCGGAGAGCGCTCCTGCAGATGTCACTTGTGCTGACGGGCATCCATGGGATCTTCGCCCTCGCAGAACGTGGCTGTCGGACCGACGAGCTCGCCCGCGTGGTGAATGCGCTGCGGCTCCCCGGCGACGCCTTCGAGTCGACTGGTCAACCGGCAGGGCAACAGGAGGGGAGAACGTAGGTGGCACGCACGTGGTTGTCCATCCGGGTCGACCTCGTCGAGGGCCACGGTGAGCACCTCTGGCCCCGGCCGGGGCGCATTTTCGCCGCGGCGCGCACCCACACGTTCGAGCAGCTCGCGGATGCCATCGACGACGCCTTCGCTCGGTGGGACCGGTCCCACCTTCAGGAGTTCACCCTGGACGACAGAACGCGCCTGTGCATCCCCGATCCCGACTGGGAGATCGAGGGTGAGAAGACCGAGGACTTCCGGGGCGTCAAGCTCTCGCGCCTGCGTCCAGGCGAGCAGTTCGTGTACGTGTTCGACCTCGGCGACGACTGGGCCCATCTGTGCACCGTCGGACCCGAGCGGATCGATCCTGTCGAGACCGTCGGCATCCTCCCGGACCGCCCCCTGCCGTACTGGGGGTGGGGCGACATGCCCGACCAGTATCGGCGCCGATGGGATGGTGACGACGGCGAGTCGCCGCGACCGAAGGATCCCAAGCTCTCCGACCTGCCACCGCTGCGACCCTGTTGGGGCCCCGAGGGCCGCTGACGGCGGCCGTGAGCACGACCCCGTCGCCGCCGCGTCGCCCACCGGTGTTCGGCCCCGAACCATGGGAGGAGATCGGGGGCGGGATCTGGAGCCACTGGGACCTGTGGTTCTGCGCGGTGGCCGTGGCCGACCACGATTTCTGCCTCGACCAGCTGGAGGAGCGACTGATCAGCGAGCTGCAGGACCGCACCGGAAGCCGAGAAGGCACCGAGTCGAAGCTCAGTCACCTCGACGATCTCCGGGTGAGGCTCGACGATGCCGGTCTGGCTCCGGGCGACCTGGCCACGCGCGATG
>JAJYPY010000215.1 GCA_021794995.1 Actinomycetes bacterium
ACACATACCCGAGCCCGGAGATGCTTACCCGGGTCAACAGGCTGATCGCAACGGTGGAGGCGTCCGAGCGCTAGCTACTTCGACCTGAAAAAGTCCTGACGGCGGCCGGCTGTCTCGTCGATCTGGCGGTCAGTCCGCCGATCCGGGGTCGTGTCCGCTCATTGCGGCAGGAGAGCGCTGATCTTCACGAGGTTGTGGGCAAAGACACCGTGCCCACACCACGTTCGTGCTCCCTCGATCCCATCCAATCGTGTCCGGGCCAGTCCGAAGTCCCGTTTCGCGCAGCTGATCCGACCCTCACATCCCGTTCTCCAGCGGACCATCTTCTTGAATGCTCGACGCTGCTCGACGGCCCGGCGCGCGGCGTTGGGTTTACCCTTCGCCGGCAACACGACGTAGCGGACTCCGGCTGCTCGCAATGACTGCTCGACGCCGGCCTCGCCATAACCGCGATCTGCGGTCACCGCTCGAGGCGCGCGTCCAGTGCGGCACTTGATGCGCTGGATCGCAGGCTCGAGCATCGAGGCGTCAGAGGGATTACCCATCTCCACGTTGTGGTCGAGGATGACGCCGTCGGAGTTGTCCACGAGCTGAGCCTTGTAGCCGAACTCGACCGGCTTGCCGAGGCGGCCCTTCCTGATCGCCCGGGCCTCGGGGTCGTGCAGCGAGACGATGCGTGTCGAACCGGCAGGCATGCCGCCGGCCATCCGCTCGGCGGTCTGTGCCGCGATCCTCCGGGTTCGCTCGGCGGTCTTCTCGAGCTCGTCGGAGAGTGCGCGTGCGCGTCCCGACGTGGCGCCACGGAGCTTCCTCCTTGCGTTCTTGACCACGGCGTCAGCCTCGCGGGCGACCCGTCTCGCGATCGTGACGAGCTCGGAGTTGATGCGGTGCACCTCGGCCAGGTGCTCGTCGTTGCGTCGGTTCAAGTTGGCGTTGATCGAGCGAGCACGGCCGAGCACGCTGCGCGTCCGGTCGGCCAGCTTCGTCCGGGTCGCGAAGCCAATCCCCTGCAGCTTGTGAGCGAGCTTCGTCATCTTCACGACGCCCTTCGCGAGCAGGCTCGAGTCCGAGGGATAGGCGACGTTCGCCTCTACGACTGTCGAGTCGGCGCGGACCTTGTTCGTCTTCAGCACCTTGGCTTCGAGTGCCTTCGCCAACAGCGCGTCGTTCAGCTCCTCGATCGCCTGGGTTCCACAGCGCGTCGTGATCTTCATGAGCGTCGTCGGGTGCGGCACCGTCACTCCGAGCGGGATCCGACAAAAGCGCTGCCAGGAGATCGAGTCCGCGACCTCCCGGCAGAGAGGCTCGAAGCCGAGGCGGTAGCGGTACTTCAAGAACATGAGCCGCAGGTAGGTCTCGATCGGCACCGAGGGTCGGCCGAAGAGCGGGTGGAAGTGCTTTCGATACGGGGCGAAGAACACCGGGTCATCGAGCAGGCGGTCGACCGCCTCAAGCTCGGCCGGGAGCCCGAGGCACATCTCGGGCAGGAGGGACTCCCACAACGTGGGCTGAGCGTTTACCGTTCTCAACATGATGGCCTCGATCCGTACTAGTCCTACGGGTCGAGGCCATCATCCCAGCTGAGGAGCCAAATCGCGAGTATTACCGGTTCGACTTTTTCAGGTCGAAGTAGCTAGCGGGCCAGCTGCTGTAGCCAGCCGCCGCCTGCCTGCGTTTCCCCTGGATGACTGCCTGGGCTCCCGTCAGAGTTATGACTTACCTGTGTCGTCGTACGACGACACAGGTAGTTGTCGTCATACGACGACATGCTATAATGTCAGCGTATGACGACACCACGGCTGGTCCCCATCCGTACCGCCGCCGACATCGGGCATACGGCCCGAGCACAGCGCCGCGCCCGTGGGATGTCGCAGGAGGTGGCTGCACGACAGGCCGGCGTGTCGCGCCAGTGGGTCAACTCATTCGAGCAAGGAGCGAGGCGGGCCGAGCTCGGGCTCGTGCTCGACCTCTTCGCCGCTCTCGGTCTCAGCTTGGCCGTGACCGACACCGAGATCGTGTCGCCTGCCGACACAGAACCCCAGGGGCTAGACGTCGACGCCCTGCTCGACAGTCTCCGGTCAGCTGATGAGCGATAAGCGGCTCCTCGTCCTCATCGAAGGCGAGTTCGCCGGCGAGCTCGTGCAGGATCCGAGCGGGAGGATGCACTTCAGCTATGAGACGAGCCGGCCGCGTGCCGCCACTCCTTTGTCCCTCTCGATGCCGACCGTCGTCTCACGTCACGAGCACCGCGCCGTCCGCCCCTTCGTCGAAGGCCTGTTGCCGGACAACGAGCGAGTGCTCCAGCGCTGGCGTCAGCAGTTCGACATCACCTCTCGGCATCCCTTCGCACTGCTGAAAGAGGTCGGTGAGGATGTCGCGGGTGCCGTCCAGTTCGTCCGACCCGAGCGCTACGAGGCAGCCCGCAGCGGCGGATCGGTCGAGTGGCCATCGGTCGGTGGCTGCACGCCTTGCGAATCGATCCGACAATGTGGCACTACAAGCGACATGGGCCGCAGTGGAGCTTGACCGGTGCTCAGGCGAAGCTGGCGCTGTTGTACGACGGCACTAGGTGGGGTCGCCCCGGTGGGGCTACCCCAACCACTCACATCCTGAAGCCGACCATTCCCGGCTACGAGCATCACGACGTGAACGAGCATGTCTGCCTCGAGATCGGACGGCGGCTCGGTATCCCGACCGCAAGGACGCGGCTGCAGGAGTTTGCACGAACCCGGGCGCTCGTAGTCGAGCGATACGACCGCCTGGAGCGCGATGGGCGCTGGCTACGGGTACACCAGGAGGACTTCTGCCAGGCTCTTGGCATCCTGCCCGAGCACAAGTACCAGCGTGAGGGTGGGCCAGGGCCGCGGCGCATGGCCGAGTTGCTCTGGCGGGCTCAGCCTGGCGCCGAGGCCCGCCGTTGCGTGATCGACCTCGTCGACCAGCTG
>JAJYPY010000072.1 GCA_021794995.1 Actinomycetes bacterium
GACGCCGAGTGCATCGGCCAGCGACGCGAATTGGTCGCCCGCATCGTCGCCCGCCACCATGACCACCACGTGGGAGGCGCCGGCGGCGTGGTAGCGCGCGGCCGCGTCGGCGCACGTGGCGGGCGACCCGGCGACGAGGTGGCGCGCGAACGCCTTGGGCGCGATGCCGTACAGGGAGGACAGCCACCCGAGGCCGTTCGCAGCGGCCCGCGCCGTGTCGGTGCCCACCGAGACCGCGATGACCACCGCCGCGGTGATGTCGTCGGGATTGCGCCCGTGCGCGGCCGCCTCCTCGTGGAGGCGGTTCCGCAGCTCGCCGAACCGCTCGGGTCCGACGAAGAGGGGCACCCAGCCGTCGCCGAACGCCGCGGCACGCCGGATCGCGGCCGGGCTCGCGCCGCCGATCCACACGGGGACGGTGGTGGCGGGCTCCATGCGGTAGCCGGGCGAGGGGCCTGCAGCGGTCGCCCACGCCGACCTGAGGGCGACGAGGCCGTCGTCCATGCGTCGCCCACGCCGGGAGAACTCTGCGCCGGCGAGGACGTACTCCTCGGCGTGGCTGCCGACGCCGACCCCGAGGACGAACCGGCCGCCGGACAGCAGCTGCAGCGTGGATGCCTGCTTGGCGACGGCGGCGGCCGAGCGCATCGGCAGCTGGAGGACGCACGTGCCGAGCACGGCACTGCGGGTGGCCGTCGCCGCGACGCTCACGGCGGTCATGCACTCGATGGTGGGCTGGCGCCAGAAGAGGTGGTCCGACGCCCAGATCGCGGTCGCGCCCGCCTCCTCGGCGTCCGCACAGAAGCGAGAGAGCCCGGCGGTACTACCTAAGGGAGGAACTGAGGTAGTACCGATGGTAGGATTCTGTGGGTCAGGCACGGCAGGCGGGACCATGGGCGGCACCAGGAGCCCGAGGGCTCCCGGGGTGCATGGCGGCGTCACCAGCGGCATCCGGTCATGCTACCCCTTCGGGCCAGGGCGCGCGAGCAGTGTCTCCGCGGTCGCACCCGCGGTATGACCAGACCCGCGCGTGAGGTACTACCTCTGGTACTACAGATGGTAGTACCTCTGGTGCTACTCCTGTCCCGGCGGGGTCGGCGTGTCGGACCCGCCCAGCGTCGTCGACGCCCGCTCCGCGCGGGAGACGGCGAGGGTGCAGCGGGCGCGGCAGATGGCCCGCGCGTCGCCGTCGCTCAGCGCGATGTCCCAGACCTGGACGGTCCGCCCGATGCGCACGGGGGTCGCCACCGCCACGAGCACACCCGCGCGCATCGCCCTCAAGTGGCTGGCGTTCAGCTCGATGCCCGCCACCCGCTGGCCAGGGGCCGCCAGCGCCGCGCCGAAGCTGGCGGCGGTCTCGGCAAGCAGCGCGGACACCCCGCCGTGGAGGATGCCGTACGGCTGATGCACCCGCTCGTCGACCCGGAGGCGGAGCTCGACGCGCTCGGCGGAACCCTCGACCATCTCGATGCCCAACAGCCCGCTCACGCCGCGCGCGAGCGCTGTCGCGAGGTGGCCGTGGACGTCGAGCGGGGCCTCGGACCGGTCGGCGGGCATCGCCGCACATTATCGACGTGCGGCCCAACGGTCGGTCCCGCATCGCCATGGCTACGCTCGGGGCCATGGGCGCCCCCTCGGGATTCGTCGACTTGCGCAGCGATACGGTCACGCGCCCGACCCCCGAGATGCGCAGGGCCATGGCCGAGGCCGAGGTGGGCGACGACGGGTTCGGAGAGGATCCGACGGTGACCGAGCTCGAGGTCGTCTACGCCGAGCGGGTCGGCAAAGCCGCGGCGCTCTTCGTGCCTTCAGGCACCATGGCGAACCAGGTCGCGCTGCGGGTGCTGGCAGCGGCAGGCACCGCCGTGGTCGCCGGTCGCCGCCAGCATCTGGTCGCCTACGAATTCGGAGCGGCGGCGCGCAACGCGGGCATCCAGTTCCACACCGTCGACGACGAGGGCGGCCGCTTCGGGCCGCAGGACGTGACGAACGCCCTCGAGCTCGCCGAGTACCACCAGCCGAGCGTGTCGCTCGTGTGCATCGAGAACACCCACATGGCGGCGGGCGGGGTGCCCTGGGCGCTCGACGAGCTCCGCGCGCTGCGCGCCGCGGCGGGGGACCTGCCGATCCACATGGACGGTGCCCGGCTCTTCAACGCCGAGGTCGCGACCGGTGCGAGCGCGGCCGCCATGGCGGCAGTGTCGACGACGGTGATGACGTGCCTCTCCAAAGGGTTGTGCGCGCCCGTCGGATCGGTGCTCGCCGGCCCCGAAGCGCTCATCGCGGCCGGTCGCGTCGAGCGCAAGCGCCTCGGCGGCGCGATGCGCCAGGCGGGCGTGATCGCCGCGGCGGGCCTCGTCGCGCTGCGCACGATGGTTGACCGCTTGGTGCAGGACCACGCCCGAGCCCGCCGGCTGGCCGAGGCGGTCGCGGAGCGCTGGCCGTCGCTCGGCGTCGACCCTGCGGAGATCGCGACGAACATCGTGGTGTTCGCGCCTCCGGACGCACGCGGCGTCGTGGAGCACCTGGGCGCGCACGGGGTCCTCGCCGACATGACGGCACCGGGAACGGTGCGGCTCGTCACCCACCACGACGTGGACGACGACGGGATCGAGCGGGCGCTTCTGGCGATCTCAAAGGCCCCCTGACGCCGCGCCCTGCGGCAGCCGGTGATCAGTACCTGCGGCAGCCGGTGATCAGTAACGGTACGTGTCGGGCTTGTACGGGCCGTCGACCGGGACGCCGATGTAGGCCGCCTGTTCGGCGGTCAACGCGCTGAGGCGGACACCCAGGGCATCGAGGTGCAGGCGCGCCACCTTCTCGTCCAGGTGCTTGGGGAGCACGTAGACCTTGGTCTCGTACGCATCGCCTCTCGTATAGAGCTCGAGCTGGGCGAGCGTCTGGTTCGTGAAGGAGCACGACATCACGAAGCTCGGGTGCCCCGTCGCGTTGCCGAGGTTCAAGAGACGCCCCTCGGACAGCACGATGATCGCGTGGCCGTCGGGGAACACCCACGTGTCGACCTGGGGCTTGATGTTGACCCGCCGGACCCCTGGGGTCGCCGCGAGCCCGGCCATGTCGATCTCGTTGTCGAAGTGGCCGATGTTGCCGACGATTGCCTGGTGCTTCATGCGGGCCATGTGGTCCGCCGTGACGATGTCGCGGTTCCCCGTCGCAGTGACGAAGATGTCCACCGTTTCCACCACGTCGTCGAGACGCACCACCGAGAATCCCTCCATCACGGCCTGCAACGCGCAGATCGGGTCGACCTCGGTCACGACGACGCGCGCGCCCTGGCCGCGCAGTGACTCGGCACAGCCCTTCCCCACGTCGCCGAAGCCGCAGACGACGGCGAGCTTGCCGCCGATCAGGACATCGGTCGCGCGGTTGATGCCGTCGACGAGGGAGTGACGGCAGCCGTACTTGTTGTCGAACTTGGACTTGGTCACCGAGTCGTTCACGTTGATGGCAGGGAAGAGCAGGGTGCCGTCGCGCTGGCGCTCGTAGAGGCGGTGCACGCCGGTCGTGGTCTCCTCGGTGACGCCCAGGATCCCGTTCGCCATCGACGTCCAGCGTGCCGGGTCCTCGGAGAGATTGCGCTCGAGCACGCGAAGGACGACCCCCATCTCCTCGGAGCTCGCGCTGCGTGGATCGGGGGCGGCGCCGGCCTTCTCCGCCTCGACGCCCATGTGCACGAGCATCGTGGCGTCGCCACCGTCGTCCAGGATCATCGTGGGTCCCGCGGTGCCCGGCCAGCGAAGTGCCTGCTCGGTGCACCACCAGTACTCGTCGAGCGACTCGCCCTTCCACGCGAACACGGGAACGCCCCGGGGATCTTCGGGGGTGCCGTCGGGTCCCACCACGACGGCGGCCGCCGCGTGGTCCTGCGTCGAGAAGATGTTGCAGCTCGCCCACCGGACCTGTGCGCCGAGCGCAACGAGCGTCTCGATGAGCACGGCGGTCTGGATCGTCATGTGGAGCGAGCCGGTGATCCTGGCACCTGCCAGCGGTTGCTTCTCTCCGAACTCCGTCCGCATCGCCATGAGGCCGGGCATCTCGTGCTCGGCCAGCTCGATCTCCTTGCGGCCGTACTCAGCCAGCGAGAGGTCGGCGACCTTCCAGTCGAGCGCTCCGCGGCGGCCGGAGACGGGGGCGGGTTGGGGCGTGGTCATCGTGACGGGCTCTCCTCGGTGTCCTCGGTGTGCTCCGTGCGGTGCGCCGGGTGCCGTGGAAGTGCGCGGGACGCGTGGCGTGCGTTGGAGACGTCCCAGGATATGCCGCCATCGGCGCCGGCGTTCCCACCGCGGCGTTCCCACCGCGGCGTTCCCACGGCGGCGTGGGAACGGCGGAGGAGGGGTCCTCCACCCTGAGGGTGCAGCGGGCCGGAACGTCCTCAGGCGGCCGTGAGACGGTAGGAGCTGCCCGCGCTGCTCGGGACCCAGGAGTCGGGGAGCGCGGCGGCGAGGGCGTGCTGGGCGCGCCAGCCGGTGCAGTGCCCGGCGACGACGAGATCGGGACGCAGGTCGCGTAAGGCTGCGACGGTCGGTTCGATCACCGGTTCGAAGAACGCACCGCCGAGGTGGAAGCCGCCGATGACCGCGCACAGGCGATCGACCCCGGTGAGCCGCATCGCGTGCCGCACGATGTTGACCACGCCGGCATGGCCGCAGCCGGTCACGACGACGAGGCCCCGGCCGGCGAGATGGACGACCAGCGCCTGGTCGTCGACGACCAGGGGGTCGTGGCGCCAGACGCCACCGTCCCACGCCTCGTGGGCGGCGGGCATGCCGCGCTCGAACTCAGTGGTCCGGTCGATCTCACCAGTGATGAGGATGCTCCCGTCCACGAGGAGCGAGGGGACGCGGCGTTCGACGACCTCGAAGCCCTCGCGCCCGAGCGCGCCAGCCGACAGCGTGGGGAGCTCGACGGGATTGCCGCCAGGCAGCGAGAGGCGTCGGCGCGTCCAGACGGCGGGGTGCACGGTCAGCGGAAGGCCTCGGCGGCCACGCAGACGGACGAGGCCGTCGAAGCCTCCGGCGTGGTCGGCGTGCCCGTGGCTGAGCACCACTCCGTGAAGGCCGCTCAAGTCGACACCGAGCCGCTCCGCGTTGGTGGCCATGCCCTCGGGAGACACGCCGGTATCGAACAGGAGCGTGGCGCGCGATCCGGCACGGCGCACCGTGACGAGTGCGGAGAACCCGTGCTCGGCGACCATGCCGGCACCGGTGTGGCCGCCATCGAAGAACGTCGTCGGCACACTGCTCGTACGAAGCGATGCGCGGGAGACGCCGTCGTACGACGGGAGCAGCCCGTCGAAGCTGTTGTCCATGAGGGTCGTCATCTCGATCTCGTCAACCGTGTCCAGCGTGATCGGGTCGACCGCCGGCCCGTCCGCCGCCCGGGGGATCGGCGCGCGCCGCATCGACCCCCGCCGCACCGTTGTGTCCGCGTTTCCGTCGCACATGGGAGCGACGATAGACGGGCCGGACGCGACGGTCGCAGTCGGCGCGCGCCGTGAGCGGCAGCAGTCTCCAGCCTGCGCAGGATCAGGGCTTCACCTGCCTGCGCGCGCTGGAGTGCAGTCTCGAGTGTGCAGGAGCGCGCGGGGACGACTCGATCGTCGTGGTCTCCGGTGAAAAGGATCGTCGCCGGATCCCTCACGCCGTCGCGGACGCGGTGGAGCGAAGAGGACGCGCGCGGCCTTCGGCACTGCGCCTGCGCCTGGGCCTGCGTCTGGGCCTCCGCCTGCGCCTGGGCCACGCACGTTCGCGCGCACGCCGGCACCGCCGCGTGTGCTGCACACGACCGACTGGACCGACCATTGCGGACCCATCGGCACGTCGGAGCCGTCATCTCGGTCGATGAGGACTGGAACCTCGCCGACTTTCTTTCTCAGGCGACGGTGCGTGCAGCAGCACGGCACCATCGTGCGGTCGGCCGACGACGTTGCGTGCCCGCGCTCGGTCACGTACACCCCAGCGGTGCACCGAGCGCTCGGAAGATACAGGAGTCGTCTTGTCGCACCTGAGGTCGTCTTGTCGCACCGGACCCGCGTCGGTGAACGGCGTGGTGGCGAAGTGGATCGTGACTGCTCCAGCGCGGTGGCGGACGAGCCGAATCGCCGGGGCTCGCGTTGCCCCGTGTCGGACCCTGTCGCCACGTCGTCGAAGAGCCCATCGAGCCACTGGATGACCGCGATGGCAACGAGGTCCGTCATGCCCGCCCCACGCGACGTCCGGCGATCGGGGCGAGAGCTCGACGCCACTGCCTGCACGGCCCGGGATGTGGGGCGGCCGGCGGTAGGGTTTCGGTCGCCCGGAGTTGGCACCGGGAGCAACTCGCCATCCGAATTGCCATCCGCCGCCCCCGTAGCTCAGAGGATAGAGCGTCGGTTTCCTAAACCGTGCGTCGCAGGTTCGAGTCCTGCCGGGGGCGCCGATCGCGCCAGGGCGCGAACCTTCGGGTCCGCGCCGCCTGGCACGCGGAACCACGGTACAACGCGGTCGCGACCTTCGACGCGGATCTCGTGGACGAGCGCCTGAAGGAGCGCCTTGCGGGCCGGCACGGCGCCGTCGGTGACGGCCTTCTCGATGTGGTGTCGCATCTCGGCGATCACCTCGGCGTCGGGTGCCGAGGCCGACGCCTGCTGAACTGCGACGACCAGCTCCTCACGCCGCTGGCGGAGGTCGCGCACCTTGGCGGCGAGGCCTTCGAGGCGCTTGCCGCACTGGGCCTCTGAGAGCGTCCCAGACTCGAACGCCGAGAGGTAGCGCTCGATGGCGTCTTCGGCCTTGGTGATCCCCGCCTCGACGACGGCCATCTCCTGGTCGTGGTTGCCTCGCTCGGCGCGTGCCCTGCGCCGGGCCGCCGCAACGGCTTTGTCGAACAGGTCGGTCCGCTCGTAGGTGCAGAGGAGCGCGTCGAGGACGGCAGCGTCCAGCTCTTCTGCCGGCAGGCGCTCGGCGTCGCAGTACTTCGTGCCGTAGCGCTGGCGGGTAAAGCACGTGTAGTAGCGGTACCGGTAGCGGTTGCCCACGGCCGAGGTGCCGACGAAGTGCTTGCCGCACCGTGCGCAGACGACAAGTCCGGCCAAGAGGAACGGCGAGGTGGCCGACGCGCGCTTCGAGTAGTCCTCGCCCCGCTCGGAAAGGAGGGCCCGGACCCGGTCGAAGAGCTTCTCGTCGACGAGGTGGGGGTGCGGGCCGTCGTGGAGGGCGTCTCGGAAGAAGACCTTGCCCACGTAGACCGGGTTGCGCAGCACGGTGAGCACCGCCGTGTGGCTCCAGGGCCGGCCGGCCTTGGTGCGGTGCCCGGCCTCGTTCAGCCATATGGCCAGCGCCCGGGCGCCGTCTCTGCCGTGGGCGTAGCGGTCGAAGATGACCGGCACGAGCGGCGCCTCGGTGGGGGCCGGGGTGAGGTACCCCGTCTGGGGATCGACGTCGTAGCCGAAGGGACGCGATCCTCCGCACCAGCCGCCGCGTGCGGCCTTTCGCTCCATGCCGGCGATCACCCGGTCGACGATGGTCGCCCGCTCGAACTCGGCGAAGACGCCGAGCATCTGGACCATCATCCGTCCCGCCGCGGTCGTCGTGTCGAAGGGCTCGGTCGCCGAGCGGAAGGCGACGCCGGCTGCGTCGAGGTCTTCCAAGAGTTGGGCGAGGCCGCGCACCGAGCGGGAGAACCGGTCGACTCGGTAGACGAGGAGGAGGTCGAACCGTCCGGCCCGGGCCTCGGCCAAGGCACGCTTCAACTCCGGGCGCTCGGTCGAGGCCCCCGAGGCCTGGTCGCTGAAGCGCCGGGTGAGCTCCCAGTCCTCCTGGCTCTTCACGTAGGCGCCCAGCCGCTCGGCCTGGGCTTCCAGGGAGTAGGGCTGGTGGTCCTCGTCGGTCGAGATCCGGGTGTAGGTGGCGACTCTCACGGGCGGGCTCCTTCTCTTGCGGGCGGACGATCTGGTCGGAGGAGACCTCCGGCGTTGGCGCTGGTCAAGCAGCCTCCTCGTTGGACTGGTCGACGTACGGAGCCAGCAGGTCGGCCAGGGCGGTGACCGCAGCCTCTTCCTGGATCGGCTCGAGTTGGACGTAGAGGACGGGTTGCAGCGTCAGGGTCGGCGTCCGGCACGGCCGGTGGCGCGACGAGACTGCGGCGTGCTCGCCGCAAGAACGGTGGAAATCGTGGTGCGCAGGCATGGGTTGCGCCCTGCTACGACCGGAGACAAGCGCCACTGGGGGTCGATATTGATGACTCGATCGCGACGCGAAGTCAAGGCCTTTGGGAAGAATTTTCTGAACTTCTCCGGCTCTGCCGCTGCTGGCGCTCGGACAAGCCCGCCGACCGGTGATGATGCGCCCGGCGGGGTAGTCGGGGGCCTCGGGCGCGCTACTGCCGCCCGTCGTGCCGTCAGCGCGCTTACGAGGCGAGGCTCATGGCGAAGGCAGCCGGACGGCATCTCCCGATCGAGCGGGAGGCCCCACCACGGAATGAGGGCGAGCTCATGGAGCTGGCAGGGAGGCTGGAGAGCCTGGCTCAGGCACAAGACGAGGCCCGCGACGCCCTCGGTGACGGCGAGCCGAACGACGCGGTCGCCTGCGGGCGGCTCTTCGCCGCGGTGGCCCGCCTGAACCCGCAGCACGCAGCTGTCCTGATCAAGGCATTGGCACAGTCGTCCAGTCGTCCGCCACACCGAGCGAATCGGCGCCCACAGAGGCTCGGCCATCCCTGCGGCGAACGTGAGCGCCCACGCGGTGTTGCTACACCGAAGAGCCCGTTGCCGACACACGGGGGACCCCGCCTGCTCCCCGGCGCCTGTGTAGCGTCTGGGCGTGATCACAGGGAGAGTCCCCCCGAATGCGGTCGTCGTGACCGGGCAAGGATCGACGACGGTGACGCCAGATGCCGCGGTGCTCCGTGTCGGCCTCGAGGCACGGGCCGATGCCGCTTCGGTGGCGCTCGACGAGGTAGCTCGTCGCGCGCAAGAGGTGCTGGCAGCGACCACGCACCAGGGGATCGACGAGGGTGACGTCCAGACCCAAGGTGTGGCCCTCCATCCGCAGATGGACGAGCGGAGTCTTCGGGTCGTGACCTACGTGGCCTCGTACTCAATGTCTGTTCGGCTTCGGACGCTCGACCTTGCTCCTGTTGTCGTGGCTGCCATCAGCGAGGCGGCGGGCGACGCTCTTCGACTCGGAGGCTTCCAGCTGTCCACCGCTGACTCCGAGGCGGCACGCAACGACGCGGCGGCCCGGGCGGTGAAGGACGCTCGCTCGAAGGCCGAGCGTGTGGCCGAGGCCGCCGGCGTCCGGCTCGGCCGAGTGCTCGCCATCAGTGAGATGCAGCTGGCGGCTCCGCCTCGGCGGCTTGCCGCATTCGCTGCTACCCGCGCGCCAGTGCCCGTGGAGGCCGGATCCGACGAGGTCCTTGCTCAAGTCACGGTGACCTTCGAGATAGCGGATTGACGGCTCGGACGTTCGATACGGCGGCATCGGAGAACGACCGAAGGCGGCTGGCCGGCGGCCCGCTTCCGCCGGCGTTGTCTATCTGCGAGCAGCTCGGTCAAGTTCCAGTTCGGACGCGGCTTGCCACATGCCCAGTGGTACCAGTACGATTAGGTCCATGGAGTTCCGCGTCGACCGGTCGGATCCACTGCCGCTGCACGAGCAGGCGGCTGCCGCGATTCGCCGAGCGATCGCCGAGGGAGAGGCTGGTCCCGGTGACCGCCTCCCGCTGGCCAAGGATCTCGCCGCGATCATGGGCGTCAACAAGAACACCGTCATCCGCTCTCTCCACCTGCTGAGGGACGAAGGGCTATTGGAGTTCCGCCGGGGCCATGGGATCACCGTCGCCGGCACGCCGGAGAAGAGCGCGCTCTTGGTCCAGGTAAGGGATCTGGTGCGCTTCGCGCGCCGACACGGCTACAACAAGAGCGAGCTGATTGCCATGATCGAGGCGACGTAGCCATGGCGATCATGGCCCCACCGCGAATACAGCCGGAAACGACGCCGACTCCGGGCGTGCCGGAACTGCTGTTTCCAGAGGCCCGCCGTCGGCGTCGGCGGCGCTGGATGGTGGGGATCGCGCTCGTCGCGCTCTGCGCGTCCGGGGCAGGTCTTGGCGTCACCTTGTCAGGCGGCGGCTCGGGCGACGGCGTCGGACACGGTGCATCGCCGAGCGCCCCGGACCCAGCCCCCACGCTCAGTGCGTCGACGGGCTCCAGTGCCGGGCTCGCGGGCGGACGGTGGACGACGCTGGTGCCGCCGCACCCAGGCGTCGTCAAGACGTGGGACCTTGCGACGTGGACGGGCAAGTACGTCATCGCGTGGGGCAGTGCTGGAGCGGCGACAGGTCTTGGCGGCCAGACCACCGGGACCTCTGACGACGGAGCGGCGTTCGATCCGACGACGCGCCACTGGCGGTCAATACCGGCGGCGCCGGTGGATGTCACCGTCGAATCGACGACCTGGACCGGGCACGAAATTCTCGTGTGGGGTTCCGCGTCCGGAGCGGCGCGGCGGTCCGGCCGCAACGTCCTGCTCGCATTGGACCCGACGACGTGGCGGTGGAAGCGGCTCGCCGCGCCTCCGATTCCGTCACGAACTGGCGCCGAGGTGGTCTGGAGCGGGACGAGGTTGATCGTCATCGGCGGCCACGGTGGTTCGGTCACAGCCTTGTTGAACGGCGCAACCTATGACCCTCGCACCAACCGGTGGAGCGCGCTCCCCGCCGTTCCTCGCGTTGTCGCCGGGGCCGGGAGCAAAGCGGAACCCGTCGGTGTCACGGCTGCATGGTCGACGGGCGCACTCTACGTGTGGGTCACCCGCCAGGTTTCTCGGGCATGTGGTGCCAACTGCGGGGAGATCTCCGCCAAAGTCCAAGCGCTCCGCTGGATCCCGGGAACATCCCGATGGCGTCCAGGGGCGACGCCGCCTGAGGGCGTCCCCGTGTACGACGCGAGCGCAGTATCCATGGGGAATTCCATCGCACTGCTCGACGGCTCCTCGTGCTTGCCCGAGATGAGCTGTCCAGCTCGGCTCAGCGGTACGCCTGAACTTCTCGGTGTGAGGACGGACACGTGGGCGTCGATGCCGGCGAGCTCCGTGCTCAACAGCGCGACGTCGTTCGCCTGGACGGGCCGCAGGCTGATCGCCGTGAGTCCCTACCTGACCGCCGACGGTCACCTTGTCGGAGGGTACGCCGCCGCCTTCGACCCAGCCAGCGGGTCGTGGACGAACCTGCCGGCGCTGCCGATCTCGGCCACGCCGCCGTCAGGGCCGGTTCTCACTGGGACGCTATGGGCAGGCTCTGAGCTGATCGCTTCCCACCTCGTGCTCACCCCGGGACATCGGTCCTCTACTACCGGGCCGAGCACGGCGAGCACACTGCCGAGCTGTCCGCCGATCACGTTTCCCGAGTGGGTGGGCGGCCACTTCTGCGGTCCGGCTCCCGGACCAGGGAGTGGTCACGGCCTGGACGGATCATGCCTCGGGACCGAGACAGCGCCGCCCTGCGGTCCGGGCATGGTTGCCGGGAGGTACTACGCCTACACGCTGATCAGTAGCTGCGCCAACGACTACATCGACGGCCGGTGGTGGAGGAACGAGCTCCCCGGAGGATCGGGTCCGCTGGACGTATGGGTCTCGGTGAACGCGACAGGATCGGGCGCTGGCTGGATCGGGCCGAACGGAGCGGTGGGGTTCGAGCCCTCGGCCGCGACGAGCTGCTCCTGACGCGTCGACTGCGAGTCCCGAACGCCAGGAAGTGACCAGTGCGGGGCGCTCGGAGCGCCAGCTGTCGCACTGATGCGGTGTTCGAGTCCAAATGCCTGTAACAGCTGCGCCCAACGCGACATGAAGGATGTGAGCGTAAGCGTGCACATCGAAGGGGCGGCGATGCAGGACGAGCGGAGGGAACGCTTCGACACGCTCTACCGCTTGGCGTGGACGAAGATCCTGGCATACGCGCTGCGCCGGGCTCCGTCAGCCGAAGACGCCGCCGACATTGCGGCCGAGACGTTCACGATCGCCTGGCGCAGGCTCGATCAGGTCCCCGTCGGCGAGGAGGCGATCCTCTGGCTCTATGCCGTGGCCCGCAATGTGCTCCATAACGAGCACCGGCGCCGGCGGCGCCGCTCCGAACTGGTCGATCGGGTAGCCCGACAACTTCCCGAGAGCGCGTGGTGCTCCCTTCCCCGAGACGAGGAGGGCCTTGTCGCCCTGCTGTGCCTGCGTGCGCTCTCCGAAGAGGAGCGGGAGCTGCTCATGCTCATGGCCTGGGAGGGCCTGCGGCCTGCGGACATCGCCCGCGTGCTCGGATGCTCGCCGAGCGCTGCCCGGGTGCGCGTCCATCGGGCCCGGTGGCGCCTCCACCAGGCGATCGCATCGACCGCTCCGCAAGTGGGCGTCTTGCAACACGAAGCCCCTTACGGACATGGACGTGATGGGCCGCGCGTCGCCACGCCGGACCCCCAAGGAGGTCTCACACCATGAGGACGACACTTCGCCGGATCAACCCCGTCGACGAGTGGGCGGTCGAGGCGGCCGTTACCCACCCCGTCTTCGCCGAGCTGTTCGAGGAGATCGTGGGTGCCCCACGTGAGGAGGATCCGGAGGTGGTGGTCGCCTCCTCGCTCGGCGGGACGGCACGCCGGCATTTGCCGCGCCGCGCGCTGCTCGCAGGGGTAGCGGCCGTAGTGGTG
>JAJYPY010000005.1 GCA_021794995.1 Actinomycetes bacterium
CCCCGCCCCTGACGGGCGGGCCGACTCCGCGGACCGAGCCGGCAGCGGCACGCCGGAGAACGGCCCGGACCCCGAGGACCCGAGA
Source organism: Actinomycetes bacterium (assembly GCA_021794995.1). Classification (GTDB taxonomy): domain Bacteria; phylum Actinomycetota; class Acidimicrobiia; order Acidimicrobiales; family RAAP-2; genus JAJYVT01. Next base: position 86 of record JAJYPY010000005.1, read on the forward strand.
GGGCGCGCGGGGTCGAAGGAGACCGTGCGCATCTCGGTCGTCGACCACGGCGTCGGCATCCCCGCGCGCGACCTCGACCGGATCTTCGAGCGCTTCTACCGGGTGGACCTCGGTCGCAGCCGTGTGACCGGGGGGACCGGGCTCGGCTTGTCGATCGTCCGCCATGTCGCCAACAACCACCAGGGGTGGGTCGAAGTGGAGTCGCGCGAGGGCGAGGGGTCCACCTTCACGCTCGTCCTGCCGCTCCAGCCGGACCGCACGAGCTGATGCCCGGCCCACTCCCGGTCGCCCGGGCACGCTCACGTCGCCGGAGCCGCCCGGGTACCCTCTGTCCACCCCCATGACGACCGAGCCGCGCCAGCTGAACGTGCTCCTGGCCGAGGACGAGGAGTCGTTCGTCGACGCGCTGGTGGTGGGGCTGGGCCGTGAAGGGTTCCAGGTCACCGTGGCACGTGACGGCAACGAGGCGTTGCGCCTGTTCGACGAGACGGCGCCGGACCTCGTGCTCCTCGACGTGATGCTGCCCAAGATGTCCGGCATCGACGTCTGCCGCGCCATCCGGAGCCGATCGAACGTGCCGATCATCATGGTCACCGCCAAGGCGGCCGAGATCGACATCGTGGTCGGGCTCGAGGTGGGCGCCGACGACTACGTGGCCAAGCCCTACCGGCTCCGCGAGCTCGTGGCGCGCATGCGAGCGGTGTTGCGCCGTGGCGCGACGGGAGACGGCCGGCGCGACGACGCGGGCATCGGAAGCGGAGGAGGAGGCGGAGCAGCCGCGGGAACCGCGGAGCGTCGCGGTTCGCAGCGGGACGAGGGATCGTGGGAGGCCGGCGACGTGCGCGTCGACCTCGACACCCGCCGTGTGTTCGTACGCGGGGACGAGGTGCGCCTGCGCCGCAAGGAGTTCGAGCTGCTCGCGCTCATGGTCGAGAACGCGGGGCGCGTGCTCACGCGCGACGTCCTCATCGATCGGGTGTGGGGCTCCGATTACTTCGGGGACACGAAGACCCTCGACGTGCACGTGAAGCGGCTCCGGTCGCGCATCGAGGCGGACCCGTCCCGCCCCGTGCTCATCACCACGGTGCGCGGGGTGGGCTACCGCTTCGACGCGCCCGACGCCGCGTGGCACGGGCGCTGAGCGTGCACGCTCAGCGCGGCCGGATCACGGGATCGGCGCCGAGCCACGGCGCGAGCACGCCGGGCAACCGGACCGAGCCGTCCTCCTGGCGCCCCCACTCCACGATGGCCGCCCAGATCCGCGACCACGCGAGCGCCGAGCCGTTCAGCGTGTGGACGAGCACCGGCGGTCCACCGGCCTCGGGACGGTAGCGCACGTTCGCTCGACGGGCCTGGTAGTCGCCGAACCAGCTGACCGAGGAGACCTCGAGCCAGCGGTCGACGCCTGGCGCGTAGACCTCGAGATCCAGCGTGCGCGCCGCGGACGCCCCAAGGTCGCCGGCGCACAGGTCCACCACCCGGTAGGGCAGCTCGAGTGCGTGGAGCAACCCCTCGGCTCTGGCGAGGATGTCGGTGTGCACCGCGGCCGCCTGGGCGGGCGTCGCGTACGCGAACAGCTCCACCTTCTCGAACTCGTGGACACGCAGCAGCCCCCTCGTGTCGCGCCCCGCAGCGCCGGCCTCCCGCCGGAAGCACTGGGTGACCGCCATCAGGCGGATCGGCAGTTCCGCCTCGTCGAGGATCTCGCCGCGGCGCATCGAGGTGAGCGGCACTTCTGCGGTCGGGATCGCCCACAGGTCGTCGCGCTCAACATGGTACGCCTCGTCGGCGAACTTGGGGAGGTGGCCCGTCGACGTCATGGTCTCGGTCGACACGAGGGTCGGCGGACGGATCTCCTCGTACATGTCGGCATGGCTTGCGAGGGCGAGCGACGTGAGCGCGCGCAGCAGCCGCGCCCCCTCACCGCGATAGAGCGGGAACATCGAGCCCGCCAGGCGCGCGCCGCCCGCCATGTCGAGGATCCCGAGGGCGGTGCCGGTGTCCCAGTGGGGGACGCGTTGGTGGGGGGCGGGCACGGGCTCGGGCGCCCCGTCGTCGTGACCGGGCCACCAGGTACGCCGGACCACGTTGTCGTCGGGGCCGGCCCCGTCGGGGGCGTCGTCGGCGGGAAGGTTCGGCGTCGTGAGGAGGCGCGCACGCAGCTCGATCGCCAGGCGATCCGTCCGGGTCGCCGCATCCCGCTCCTCCTCGCCGGCGCGGCGGCTCTCGTCGGCGAGCCCGGCCGCTCCCTCCACGTCGCCGCGACGCCGCGCCTCGCCGACGTCCCGGGAGAGGGATTTGACCCGGGCGCGCAGCTGCTCTGCGCGGGCGAGCGCTGCACGGTGCTCCACGTCGAGGCGCACGATGGCATCGACATCTTCTGCGGGGACACCACGCCGTCCGAGCGCGGCCTTCACCCGCTCGGGGTCCTCGCGGATCAGGCGCACGTCGATCATTTGCCCGCTGACAGTAGCGTGGCCGTCGTATGGCGGCCGATGGCTCCACGTCCGCGGCCGTCGTCTGCTCGGATCTCGTCGTCCGTTACGGCGAGCGGACGGCGGTCGACCGCGTCTCGCTCCGCGCGCACGCGGGCGAGGTCCTGTGCATCCTCGGGCCGAACGGCGCCGGCAAGACCTCCACCGTCGAGTGCCTCGAGGGCTACCGCCGCCCCGCGTCGGGGTCCGTCCGCGTCCTCGGGCTCGACCCCGTCGCAGATCACCGCCCACTCATGGCGCGTATCGGCGTCATGCTCCAGCGCGGCGGGGTGTACCCGATGCTCGGACCCCGCCGGGCGCTCAGGCTGTTCTCCTCCTACTACGACCACCCCGAGGACCCGGACGCGCTCTTGGAGCTCGTGCGCCTCGGGCCGGTGGCGCGTACCCCGTGGCGCCACCTCTCTGGAGGGGAGCAGGCTCGGCTGTCCCTCGCCCTCGCGCTCGTGGGGCGGCCCGAGGTCCTCTTCCTCGACGAGCCGACGGCCGGCGTCGACCCCGAAGGACGCCTTGCGGTCCGCGAGGTGGTCCGCGGGCTGCGGGAGCGGGGCGCGTGCGTGGTGCTCACGACCCACGAGCTCGTCGAAGCCGAGCGCATGGCCGACCGCGTCCTCGTGCTGCACCGCGGTGCGGTCGCGGCACAAGGGCCCCCCGGGGCGCTCGCGGGCGGCGGTGGCGAGCAAGAGATCGCCTTCGGTGCGGCGCCAGGGCTCGATGTCGCGGCCCTGGGTGCGGCGCTCGGCGCGGCGGTGCACGAGGAGGAGGCGGGCCGCTATCTCGTGCGCGCCGGCGGCGCTGACACCGAGATGAGCGCGCTCACCGCGTCGCTCACCGCGTGGCTCGCCGCACGCGGGCTCGCCATCACGGACCTGCGGGTCGGCCGCTCGCTCGAGGACGCGTACTTGGCCGTGTTGCGCGCGCACGACGGCGACGGCGACACGAGCGCACCGGCGGAGGAGGCGACACGGTGAGCATGCTCCGCCCCTACGCAGCCCAGGTCGGTGCCGAGACGTACATGACGCTGCGGCGCGGCGAAACGTTGCTCCTCACGGTCGGCATCCCGGTCGCCTTCCTCGTCTTCTTCTCCACGTCCCACGTCATCTCGACGGGACCGGGCCCGTCCGTGTCGTTCTTCGAACCGGGGATCCTCGCCCTCGCCGTGATGTCGACCGCCATGGTGTCGCTCGGCATCGCGACGGGGTTCGAGCGCGGCTACGGCGTCTTGAAGCGTCTCGGGACGACGCCGCTCGGACGCCCCCGACTCCTCGGCGCCAAGGTGACGGCGATCTTCTTCGTCGAAGTCGTCCAGGCGGCCGTCCTCGTCCCGGTCGGCTATGCCCTCGGGTGGCAGCCCGGCCACGGCCATGCCGCGGCCGCAGCCGGCGAGGCGCTGGGCGCGGCCGTCCTTGCGACCGTCGCCTTCGGCGCCCTCGGCCTCCTGCTCGCCGGCGTGCTGCGCGCCGAGGTGAACCTCGCCGCAGCGAACGGCCTCTACCTCGTCCTCCTCCTGCTCGGCGGCATGATCGTCCCCCTCGCCAAGCTGCCTGGCGCCCTCGCGGCTGCCGCACGCGCCCTGCCCGCTGCGGCCTTGTCCGACGCGCTCCATGCCTCGTTGGGTGCCGGGACGGCGGTGCCGCTGCACGCCTGGGTGACGCTCGGCGCGTGGGCGCTCGGCGCGTCGGCCCTCGCCGCACGCACGTTCCGCTGGGAGTGAGCCCTGTCGGGGCTGTCGGGGCTGTCGGGGCTGTCGGGGCTGTCGGGGCAGCGCCGGTGCCGCCGCGCCGGGTCCGGCGGTGGGGCGCGGGACCCCTCGATGCGTCCCCTGTCGCCCTCAGTCCTTTGCGAGCAGCTTTTTCTCCCAGGACACCAAGCTCTTGGGCGACAGCGCGCCGTAGTGGACGTTGACGACGGTCCCGTTCCCCTCGACGAAGACCGACTCGGGCAGGTTCGCGATGGCGAACTTTCCCTGGGTGACGGCGTAGACCGAGTCCGCACCGACCGGGAAGGTGACGCCGCTGTTGTGGACGAAGTTGAGTGCGTTCGCCGTGGGATCGTTCCCGTCCACGCCGATGAGCGACACCGCGGCGAGGCGGCTGTGGCCGAGCTGCTGGAGGCGATAGGTGCGCGCGAGCGCCGGGATCTCCTTTTGGCACGACGGGCACCAGCTGGCGAAGAACAGGAGGATCGCCGGGCGCCCGCCCCCTCCACCGTCGGCGGGGACCCCGACCTTCCCCCCGCCGCCGAGCCGGGGCAGCGAAAAGGTGGGGACCTTCGAACCGGTAGGGGGCCGAACTGTGCCCCCGTTCGCGAGGGCTGTGCTCGTGCCTGTGGCCATGGCCGTCGCCGTGCCCGTGCCGGTCCCGGTCCCGCCGCCACGGGTGCCGAGCCCCGCGAACAGGGCGAGCGCGAGGGCGAGCGCGAGGGCGATGGCGATGCCCACGAGGAGGAAGATCGGGCGGGGACGACGCGCGGGGCGCCCCGCTGGGGCCGGATCGGGCGACGTCGGGGCCGGATGGCCGGACGGCGCGTCGGCGACGGGCGTGGCGTCGGATGCGGACATGTTCATCGGCCATCAGAGCCTATGGCCGCCTCCCGCGGTCTGGGAGGGCGGGGGCGCACGGCGCGCCGATGCGCGTTCCGGACGTCCCACTACCATCGCGTGGCGTGCGAGCGGCCGAGGGATCCCGTGCTCGTTGGGTGCGCCGGCTCCCGGTCATCTCCCCCTCGACGCTCCGGCGCCTGTGCGTCATCTCGCTCGTCTGCGTCTCGGCAATCGTGCTCACCGGGGCGGCCGTGCGGGTCACGGGATCGGGACTCGGCTGCACCGACTGGCCGACCTGCTCCAGGGGTCACCTGACGCCGCCGCTGCAATTCCACTCGCTGATCGAGTTCGGAAACCGGATGGTGACCGTCCTCCTCGTCGTGGTGATCGGCGTGACCTTCCTCGCCGCACTCCTGCGACGTCCGTTCCGGCGAGATCTTGCGTGGCTGTCGGGCGGGCTCGTGGCGGGAATCCTGGTCGAGGCAGTGGTCGGTGGGATCGTCGTCTACACGAAGCTGAACCCCTACCTGGTCGCGGTCCATTTCCTCGCCACCATGCTGCTGGTGGTGAACGCCGTCGTGCTCTTGCACCGCTCGGGGCGGGACTACAGCTCCCGCGCGCGCGTCCTCGTGCCCCGGGTGATCCTGCGTTTCTCGAGAGTCCTGCTGGTCCTTGTTGCGGTCGTCATGTCGGCGGGCGCGGCGACGACCGGTGCCGCGCCGGACGCCGGTGGCGCACAGGGGCAGACCGTCGCCAAGCGCATCCCCGTCCCGCTACGTGACATGGCCGAGCTGCACTCGACCCTCGCCCTCTTCCTCATCGGAGTGGTCATCTCCCTCGCCGTCGCCTTGCACGCGCTCGACGTCCCCGAACGCGTCCGAAAGGCCGCCCGGATGCTCGTCGTGGTGCTGGTGCTCCAAGCGGTGGTCGGCTACACGCAGTACTTCACGCACCTCCCCGCCGCGCTGGTCGAACTCCACGAGCTCGGCGCGACGGTGCTCGTGATCGGCGTCGTCCAGTTCTTCCTGGCGCTCAGCCACCGGACGCCCGAACGCGACCCGGCACGGCTCCACGCGGTCCCGGACCTGGGGGGATTCGCCGACTCCCGTGGACCGGCGGGGGCAGGTGCGGGGGCGGGCGTGGGGGCCGGGTCAGGAGCTGGGGCGGGCGTGGGGGCCGGGTCGGGGGCGCTGGCGTCACTGCCGGAGGGGCGGTGACGCCCCTGGTAGCGTGCTCGGAGCCCCTGCGCCCCCATCGTCTAGCGGCCCAGGACGCCGCCCTTTCAAGGCGGTAGCACGGGTTCGAATCCCGTTGGGGGCACCGACCGACTGGCCGCCTGTGTGCGCGGGAGCCCAGGAGGAGGCCGCCGGCGTGGCGAGTCGCCAAGGGTCGCGGTCCTCGCGGGGCCTGCCGAGACGCCGACGGTGCGCTGCCACGCGTGACCTATAGTGACCTCTCGCCCCCTGGCACCGGACAAGCTGGGTCTCGGGAGGCGTCAATCCACGAGGACCTGTGGTGCAGCTAGGAGTGCACGCCGGCCTGTCAAGCCGGAGGTCGCGGGTTCAAATCCCGTCAGGTCCGCGCCGTCGGGTCCGCTTCGAGGCCGCACCTCGGCGGCGGATAGCCTGACGCCCGCGGTCGGGTAGCTCAGTTGGCAGAGCGCGCGCCTGAAAAGCGCGAGGTCACCGGATCGACGCCGGTCCCGACCACTCGGTCTCCGTCGTCTCCACCTCGAGTGCGAGAAGACGTCGGTCGCTCCGCGCCGCTGGAGCCGCACGTCCAGCATCTCCGGCATGCCGAACAGCGCCGGCGCGCGGCGCGCGGTCGATCCCTCGCAGCAAGTGTGCACTGATAGCGTACGGCGGCTGGAGGGAGTGGAGGAGGTCGCGTGACGACGCCGGGTGGCCACCAGCGCACGGCGATCCACCGGGTACGCGTCGCGCTCCTCGTCTCGGGCCTGCGCTGGCGGGCACGCAGCTCGCTCGCGATGTTCGCGGTCGCGGTCTTCGCCACCGGTGCGGCGGCTTTCGGCCCGATCTACCTCCACAGCACCGACCAGCTCGTGCTGCACAACACCCTCGCGGCGGCCGCGCCCGGCAATACGGGGCTCACGATCCGTCCGACGAACGGGCACGGATCTGCCACGTCGCTCGCGGCGTACGCACGAACCGTGCCCGAACCCGGGGGACGGACGAGATGGTGGGGCACGCCGATCCTCACCCAGAGCGCGGGCTTCCTGACGGTGCCGCGCGTCGCTGTGAAGCCATCCGCCGCGTCGAGCGCGCAGCCGCTCGCACCGCTCAGCGCGGCACCCGGTCCTGCCTCTGCGGCGGACCCGATCCAGACACGGGCGCGGATCTGGACCGTCAAGATCCCCAAGCTCCCCTACCGCGGGACACGCCCGTTCGTCGGATCCCTCGTCGCTCGCACCGGGGTCTGCAAGCACCTCGACATCGTGGACGGCACGTGTCCCAAGGGCGACGGCGTCGTCGTCAGCACGCGCACCGCCCAGACGCTCGGGCTGTCTCTCGGCGGCACGCTCCGTGTCGTCTTCATCCGGACCACCGGCACGGTGGTGACACTTCCGATCGTCGGCGTCTACATCCCCGGCCGCCCCTTCGCCCCCTACTGGTGGGACCAGAACTTCTTCGGTTTCGGTTCGTTCGCGCTCGGTGCGACAAGCCTCACAAACATCGACTCGGTGTTCGCAACGCCAGCCGGCATCCACGCGTGGGCGCCCGCCGGCAAGATCACGGTGATGGCGCAGGTGCCCTACCGAAAGGGCACGCTCACCGTCGATGCCGTGCACCAGCTCGAGTCCGACCTCTTTGCGTTCGAGTCGAGCTCGCTTCGAGATCACGGGCTGCGCGTCAGCACCCCGCTCGTCGCCTTGCTCGGGCGTGCTGCGTCGGTAGAGCACGCCGCCGCCACGGTCGTCGACATCGCCGGTCTCGAGCTCGTCCTGCTCGGCATCCTGGTCCTCTACTTCGTGGCGAGCCGCACCGCCGCCGAACGTGAACCGGATGTGCGCGTCGCGGAGCTGCGCGGCTTCGGGTCGCGCAGCACGATCGCCGTCGCGCTCGCTGAGCCCGTGACCATCGTGGCCGCCGCAGTGCCGATCGGCCTCCTCGGAGCATGGCTCGTCGCCGGCGCGTCAGCCACGACGATCTTCGGAGCGGGCATCGGGGTGCCGCTGAACCCGCTCTCGGTCGCCACCGCCATCGCCGCGGGCGTCGTCGGCGTGGCCGCTGCGACCCTTGGCGCCCGCCGCTCGCTCGCCGGGGGCCTCAGCGCAGCAGCGGGCTCCTCTGCATCGGCGAACCGCTCGAGGTGGGCGTTCCTCGGTGACGCGGCGGTGGTCGGCGTGGCGGGGGCCGCCTTCTTCGAGCTCGTGGTCACCGGAGACTCGGGGGGCGGACCGTCGGGGGGCGACCCGCTTGCGGCGTTCGCACCCGGTCTCCTCGCCGTCGCACTGGGCGTCATCGTGGCCCGTGCCCTCCCCTGGTTGCTGAGCACGACCCATCGCCGCACGGCGTTTTCTCGACGGATCGTCACTGCGCTGGCCACGCGCACGGTGGCACGCCGGCGCGAGTACAGCACCCAGCTCGTCCTCGTGGCACTCGCCGTCGCACTCACGACCTTCGCCGTGAGCGGGTGGGTCGTCGCGGCGCGCAACCGCGACCAACGGGCCGCGATCGGAGTGGGCGCGGTGAAGGTACTCACGGTCTCCGTCCGACAGGGCACGACATTCCTGCACGCCGTGAGGGCTGCGGATCCCTCGGGGCGGCACGCGATGGCCGTGGTCGTCGAGCGCGCGAGCGACGGGACCACGCTCGCCGTGGACGCGCGCCGACTCGCGAAGATCGCCACATGGCCCGCCGACCTGGGACTGCCGGCAGCACAGGCGGCCCGCCGACTGCAGCCTGCGCATCTCGCCCCGCCGGTCCGCGTCACCGGCACCGCCATCTCGGCGAACATCGACGTCGCCGGCAGCGCCCAGCCGCCGCCACGCCTCGCGGTGGACGTCTACGACACCGATACACAGTTCTCCTCGCGCGTCGTCCTCGGTCCGCTGCGTCCGGGAGCCCACCGCTACACCGGTCGGCTCTTCGCGGACTGTCCGGGAGGGTGCCGACTGCTCGATCTCGCCGTCACATGGTCGCCGCCCACCTCGGCCGCGAGCACGACCGCACCCGGGCCGTCCATGACGATCGACGTCACGTCCCTTTCCGAGCGAACGGCCGGTGGCCGCTGGACGAGGCTGCATGCCGGACTCGCCGATCCACACCGGTGGCGCGCCTTGACTGGCGTCATGCACCTGCACCAGACGGGGGCAGGTCTCGCCGCGCGCTTTACGCTGAACCGATTCGGCACACCTGTCACGATCGGGCCGGCCGACGTGCCCAAGGCGCTACCGGTCGTCGTGACGCCGTTGTCGGCCTCGACAGCTTCGGGACACGGCGGTCCGCTCGTCGTGGGGCTCGACGGGAGCACGTTGCCCGGGCACACGGTGGGGACGGTGCCGTTCCTGCCCGGCGTCGGCGCCCACGCCGTCCTCACCGATCTGGCCGTGGCCGAGCGCTACCTCTTCACACGATTCGCTGGGGCAACGACCCAGGTCTGGCTCTCCCGCACAGCACCTTCCTCGATCATCGCCGCGCTGCGCGCCCATGGGGTGCGGGTCGTCGGGACTGCCACCGCGGCCGCCGCCATCGCCTCCCTCTCCCACAGCGGGCTGACCCTCGCCTACCTCCTGTACCTCGTGGCGGCCATCGCTGCGGGGCTCCTCGTCGTCGCGGCCACCGCGTTCGCGCTTTCCTCTGCAGCCAGGCGCCGCCAGTGGGAGCTGGCCGCGTTGCGAGCGGTCGGGGTGGACTCGCGCGCGCTGCGCCGTGCGGTCCGCGCCGAGCAGGGGATCGTCCTCGGAGCGGGGATCTTGACGGGGCTCGGCGCCGGTATCACCGCTGCCGCCGTGGCGCTGCGATCCGTGCCCGAATTCGTCCAACGGGCCCCCGGGCCGCCGCTCCAGCTCGGCTTGCCCGTGATCGACCTCGTCGTGACGATCGGTGCCGTTGTCGCCGCCCTCGCAATCACCGTCTTCATCAGCACGTCGGTCATGGTGCACGGGGCGTCGGTCGAGCGGCTCGCCGGTGGCACGTCGTGAACGCACGCACGAGTGAGGGGTCCCTAGCCGGCCCGGCAGCAGGGGGCGGCACACGGCCGGCGCAGGGTGGGCACCCCGGAGGTCGCGGCGGGGTCGCGGTGCACCTGATCGGTGTCGTGCACCTCTACCGCCAGTCGGGGGAGGACATCGTCGGGCTCCGAGGTGTCGACCTCGACGTCGAAGCCGGCGAGATGCTGGCCCTCCTCGGACCCTCCGGTATGGGCAAGACCACCGTGCTTCGGCTCATCGCCGGCGTCATGACTGCGTCGGCGGGGATCGTGCGCGTAGGCGACGTCGATCTCCGCAAGCTGCGCCCGTCCGATCGGCGACGGATGCGGGCAGGTGAGATCGGCTACATCGTGCAAGGGGCGTCGGCCAATGTGCTTCCGTTTGCCACCACGCTGGAGAACCTGTGGTTCGCACAGCACGGTGCCCGCACCCAGGGACGGGTTCCGCCCTGGCAGCCTCACGACCTCCTCAGCCTCTTGGACCTGCGCGAGCTCGCCCACGTTCGGATCGCAGAGATGCCCCGGGGCGTCCAGCAATTGGTCGCGGTCGTGGCCGGGATGGCAGCCGGTCCACGGCTCCTGCTCGCGGACGAGCCGACGGCGCAGCTCACAACGACCTCCGCCTTCAACGTGATGTACCTGCTGCGCCGGATCAGCGCCGAGCTCGGCACGACGGTCATCACGGTCACCCACGACCCGACGATGGCTGCGCTCCTCCCACGCGTCATCACGATCCGTGACGGCAGGGTAGGCGTCGACGCCATCCGGGGAGAAGAGTACGCAGTCGTGGACGGGTCCGGCTCGGTGCAATTACCGCCAGACGTCTTGGAAGTGCTCCCACCGAACACGCGGGTACGCCTCCGACGTACCGGCGGAGGCGTCGAACTTCGCAACCCGGAGTGGGAGACATGACCGCTGAGTCCGGGGGCACCCGCGTCGTGGTGGAGCACGCGCAGCTCGTTCTCGGGGGCCGCACGATCCTCGGTCACCTCGGAGGCGGGCAATCCACCGACCCGGGCGAGGGCATCAATCTCACCCTCGATGGCGGCGCCCCGGTGGCGCTCACGGGCCCGTCGGGCTCGGGAAAGACCGTCCTGTGCCTCGTCCTTGCGGGTGCGATGGCCGTCACGCGCGGTCGCGTGTGGATCGAAGGTCCGGGCGGCGCCGAGCTCGTCAACCAAGCGAGCTCCCGCACGGGCATGACGGGCCTCATTATGCAGACCCATGGACTCGTCGGCGGACTGACGGCAGAGGAGAACGTCGCGCTGCCGCTCCAGGCTCGCAACCTGCCGCGTGCCGACGCCATGCGGCGCACCATGGACGCCCTCGTCGGCGTGGGGTTGAGCAGGCACGCGGGCCGCCCGGTCGACGAGCTGTCCGGGGGAGAGCGCCAGCGCGTGGGCATCGCCCGCGGGCTTGCGGGGGACCCCCTCGTCCTCATCGCTGACGAGCCCACCGCGGAGCTCGACCCCGAGAACCGCGCACGGGTCCTCGCGCTCCTGATCGCCCACGCACACCGAGGTCGCGTCGTCGTCGTCGCGTCCGACGACCCAGATGTCGTCGCCGCCTGCGGCCGGGTGGTCGTCCTCGACCGCGGCAACGTCTCCTCCGACCACGGTGCACAGATCGTCGCCGGCTGACGAACCGCCACCGGCGGCGGTTCGACGCAAGCGGAGCAGGCGGAGCAGGCGGAGCAGGCGGAGCAGGCGGAATCGCACTGCTGCGGGCTAGATTCTCCCTGATGCCTCCCGTCCTGGAACTGAACGACCTGCGGACCGAATTCCACATGCGAACGGCAAACGTCGTCGCCGTCGACGGCGTTTCGCTCTCGGTGGCACAGGGGGAATCGGTCGGCATCGTCGGTGAGTCCGGATGTGGAAAGAGCACCACCGGTCTCTCCATCATGCGGCTTCTCCCGAGCAATGGCCATGTAAGTGGCGGGAACGTGATGCTCAACGGGCGGGACCTGGCGGCGCTCTCGGAGAAGGAGATGCGGCGCGTTCGGGGGAACGAGGTCGCAATGATCCCCCAGGACCCGATGACCTCACTGAACCCGACCATGACGATCGGGCGGCAGATCGCAGAGGCCGTGCGCCTGCACCGTGACGTCACCAAGGAACAAGCGCGGGCGCGGGCTCTCGAAGTGCTGCAGCTCGTCGACATGCCACGGCCGGCAGAACGGCTCGACCAGTACGCGCACGAACTGTCGGGCGGGTTGCGTCAGCGTGTGATGATCGCCATGGCTCTCGCCTGCGACCCGACCCTGCTCATCGCCGACGAGCCGACGACCGCCCTCGACGTGACGATCCAGGCGCAGATCCTCGACCTCATCGATGACCTGCGCGAACGCCTGCGAATGGCGGTCATCCTCATCACCCACGACATGGGTGTCATCGCGGGCCGCACCGACCGGGTCGTCGTGATGTACGCAGGAAAGATCGTGGAAGAGGCCGCGACCGAGACGCTCTTCACCAAGATGATGCATCCCTACACCGACGCGCTTCTCGCATCGGTACCAAAGCTGGACGCGCACACGGGCGACCGGTTGATCAGCATTCCAGGGTTGCCGCCCGACCTCTCGAAACGCCACACGAATTGCCGGTTCAACCCTCGGTGCCAGTACGCGACCGACAAGTGCCGGGAGGTGGAGCCGCCCCTCGCCGAGACGTCCCAGGCAGAGCTGAACGGCCTTGGGACCCACCGTTTCGCCTGCTTCCATCCGGTCAACATCGAGCACCGCCCCGTCGCGGTGCAGGTCCGCAGCAACGCCGAGATCGAGGCACACACCGCCGCTCGCATCGCCGAACTCGCGTCCGAGCCAGAGCTGATCGCCGTGGAGCATCTGGTGAAGGAGTTCCCCGTCATGAAGGGGGGAGTGTTCCGCCACAAGGTCGGAACGGTCAAAGCGGTGTCCGACGTCACGTTCTCGATCAAAAAGGGGGAGGTCTTCGGGCTCGTCGGGGAGTCCGGCTGCGGCAAGACCACGGTCGGCAGGCTGGTCGTCGCCCTCGAGCGCTGTGGTGGCGGCAAGATCCGTTTCGAGGGGCGTGAGATCCAGGGCCTCCGAGGCAGCAAACTGCGAAAGGTCCGGCGCGACGTCCAGCTCATGTTCCAGGACCCCTACGCCTCGCTGGACCCTCGCATGCGCGTCGGCAGCATCGTCCGGGAGCCGCTCAAGGTGCAGCGCGTCGGCTCACGATCCGACCAACTGAAGCGCGTCGCGCAGCTGATGGACGAGGTCGGGCTGAGCCGGACGTCGGTCGACAGGTACCCGCACGAGTTCTCCGGTGGCCAACGGCAACGGATCGGGCTCGCACGAGCGCTTGCGCTCGATCCGAAACTCATCGTGGCGGACGAGCCGGTCTCCGCGCTCGACGTGTCGATCCAGGCCCAGATCCTGAATCTCATCAAGGACCTCCAGACACGCCACGGACTGACCCTCATCCTGATCTCGCACGACCTCGCCGTCGTCCGCTACATGGCGGACACCATCGGCGTCATGTACCTCGGGAAGCTGGTGGAGTTCGGCCCCGCCAACGCGGTCTATGACCACCCCGCGCACCACTACACCAGGGGTTTGCTGGACGCCGTGCCGGAAGCCGATCCCGTGAAGTCCCGCCTGAAGGTCAGTGCCAAGGGGGTACGAGGAGAGCTCCCCTCGGCCGTCGACCCTCCGTCAGGTTGCCGGTTCCGGACCCGGTGCCCGCGCGCCGAAGAACGCTGCGCCGTCGAAGAGCCTCCGTGGATCGACTTCGGCAACGGACACCTGGGCCTCTGTCACTTTCCCCTCGAGGCGCCGGTGCGCATCCTTGCGTCGTCCTCGTCCTCGTCGCCGTCGTCATCGCCGCAGCTGCAATCCCCGCCGCCCCCAAAGACCGCGCCCGCATAGGGAAGGCAACGGGATCCCCCCGTGGGGAGGGTCCCGGCCGTGCCCTCAGCGGCGCTGGGTGCGGACCTCGAGAGAGTCGCGAAGTGCATCCCCGATGAAGTTGAACGCGACGACCACCAGCACGATGCAGATCCCGACCGGGTAGATCTCCCACCACCATCCGTTCGCAGCGGCGTCCACGGCATTGGAGAGCATGGTGCCCCAGTCGGTCTGCGGCGCCGGGACGCCAAAGCCCAGGAAGCCGAGCGCGGCCAGGAGGAGAATGGATGTCGCCACCTGGAACGTCGCGAACACGACGATCGTGCCGATCGCGTTCGGGATGATGTGGCGGCCGATGATCCTCGGACCCCGGCCGCCCATCGCCCGGACCGCTTGGACATACTCGCGGGTCCGCAGCGAGAGGGTCTCGCCGCGGACGAGACGGGCGGGGATGAGCCAGCTGATGCCCGCAATGACGAGGATGAGCAGCGGCTCGGAACTGTGGAAGATCGTCACCAGGGCGATCAGGAGGAAGAGCGCCGGGATCGACAGCACGATGTCGACGACGCGCATCAAGAACGCGTCGAGCCACCGGCCGAAGAACCCTGCGATCGCTCCGTAGACCACACCGACGACGGTCGCCACGAGCGCGGAGAGCAGCCCGACGGTGAGCGACACCTGCCCGCCGTACATGATGCGTCCGAGCACGTCGAAGCCGGTGTTTGTGGTGCCCAGAGGATGCCCTGTGGCACCGGGCGGCCCGTTCTCGATGTTCAGAAGGACGGCCTGCTGGTTCACCTGCTGGGTGTGGTACACGAGCGGACCGACCCAGCAGAAGAGGATCATCAAGACGATGAACGCAAGGCTGACGACGGCCAGCTTGTGCTCCAAGAAGACCCGGGCGATCTGGCGAGCGATGCCACCGGTGGTTTGCGCCTCTCCACCCTCGGGAGCTGCCGGCTGCTCCGCCGCCGTTGCGGCTTCCTCTGGGACGACGAGCTCCCCGAAGCCGAGTGCGACGGGAGCCTCGGTCGCGCTCACGCCGAATGCGGGTGTCTCCCGGGACTCGTCTGCGCTTGTCAAAACGATCCCCCGTAGCGGATCCTGGGGTCGACAAGGACGTAGAGAATGTCAGCCAGCAGCGATCCGATGACGGTCGCCACGGTGATGACCAGCGTGGTGCCGAGCACGATGGGAATATCGGTGTTCTCGGCCGCTTGCACGGTGAGCAACCCCATGCCTGGGTAGTTGAACACCGACTCGACGATCACGGCGCCGCTCACGATGCCCGGCAGGGAGAGCCCGAGCAGCGTGATGATCGGGATCAGGGCGTTGCGCAGCGCGTGGCCATAGAGCACCCGGCGATTGCTCGCGCCTTTCGCTTTGGCGGTCCGGATGTAGTCCTCGGCCATCGCATCGAGGAGGGAAGAGCGCATGTAGCGGCTGAACGCCGCGATGGTGAGCGCTGCGAGCGTGAGGACGGGCATGATGAATGCCTTCGGGTCGGTCCACACGGCGAACGGCGAGGCGTCCGACGGGGGCGACACGGGGAGCAGCCGCGCATCGAACGAGAGCCAGATGATGAGCAGCGTCCCGAGGAAGAACGCCGGCATGGCGTAGAGCACGAAGGCGACGCCGGTCAGCGCGTAGTCACTCGCCCTCCCCTTGCGGACCACCTGGACGACGCCGAGCGGGATCGCGATCGCGAGCGCGAGGACGACGGAGGTCCCCACCAGCACGAGGGTCTTGGGGAGCCTGTGCTGGATGACCGCCCACACCGGCTGGGTGAACTTGTACGAGTAGCCCAGCTTGAGCTGCGGGAGGCCGATCAGGTAATGCCAGAACTGCACCCAGAGGGGCTGTGTGAGCCCGTTCACCCGGTTGAACTCCCGGATGGTGAGCGGCGTCGCCTTGGGCCCGAGGACCGCGCGCGCCTCGCCACCCGGGATCATCCGGGAGAGCAGGAACACGATGAGCACGACGCCGAGCACCACGATGATCGCCTGGAGGAACCGGCGAAGAAGGTATCCGACCATCGTCTCTACTTTGCCACTCTCAAGACGTTGCCACTCTCAAGAAGGGGGCGGAATGGGGGTGATCGTTGGAAGATCGAGCAGTCCCAGAGCCGGCCCACGGGCGGCCCGGGCCTGCTCCCCGGTGAACGGGTGCATGCCCGGGCCGCCTGACGGGACCGCTAGAGCTTCGCTAGGGGACCAGCTCGGCCCTCTACTTCCAGTGGAATGTCGCCGGTGTGTCGGCGTCCAGCGGGTTCAGCGGCGGGTGCGTGATCCCCTTGTGGATCTCGACCGCTGTCACGATCTCAGGCTGCCAGACGACCGGGAGCTTGTTGGCGAGCCAGTTCTCGTACTTTGTGAGCTTCGCCTTGGTCACGTCGGTCTGCTTGATCAGCTTGTTGTTCGTGGCTGTTGTGAAGTTGCCGGAGTTCGACCCCGCGCCGGAGGCGAAGATCTCCTCCCCCGTCGGGTAGTAGTCCGGCGAGTAGATCCACCCGCCACCCCAGTTCTCCATGGTCCACTTGCAACCCTTGGGGCAGGGGACCGCGGCACCGATGACGGCGTTGAAGGTGGCACTGCTCATGTTCGTCCTGATGCCGGCCTGCTCCCAGCTGGCCTTCTCAGCCGCCATGAGGTGCGTCTCGGTCTTTGTGCCCGAGACGTACTGGAGTGTGAAGGCAAGCTTGGCGCCCTTCTTGATGCCCTTGCCGCACTTGCCGGCACCCACACCCGGCTTCACGCAGGTGCTCGTGCCACCCGGCACGACCTTCCAGCCGTGGGACTTGAGGAGGCTCTTTGCCTTCGCCGGGTTGTACGGGTACGGGTTCGTCTCCTCGTACTTGGAGGAGAACGGGTTGTGCGGCCAGACGGGCACCGGCCCGTAGGTCGGCACGCCGTAGCCCTTGAACAGGCGGTTGATGTACAGCGTCTGGTTCACCAGCGACTGGAACGCCTGGCGGAAGTACAGCTGCTTGAAGATGGGGCCCGCGTTCCCTGTGTCGCCCGTGGAGTTGAAGTTCTCCGGGAAGTAGTTGATGCCCCAGCGGTACACCGCGAGGAGATTGAATGTTGTCTTCAGTCGGGGGTTGTTCTTCCCGACCTTCGTTGTCTGCGACGGCTTCGTCGGTGAGGTGGCCGGCGAGGTCACGTCTGTGCCGGGCAGGGCGCCAACGTCGATTGTGCCGCCGACCAGGGCATTGAACTCAGCGCCCGATGTCGTGAACGGCTTCTCGATGAACTCCTTGTACGTCGGCTTGTTGGGCCCGGAGTAGCTCGTGTTGGGCACCATCACGGCCGGGGCTGTTGGGCCGAAGGACTTGAGCTTCCACGGTCCGTCGACCACTCCCCACAGCGGGCTCGTCGCGTACGTCGGGAGGGCGTTGATCTTTGTTGTGGGCTTTGTCGGGTTGTGCCCGGACTGCGTCGACAAGAACACGTACACGTTGTGGCAGGCGGTGTCGTTGGTGCCGAAGGCAGCCTTCGCGCAGCCGGCCGATCCCGGCGCCGCTGTCAGCGTCGTCCGTGTCCACGCGAGCGGCAGCGGGGAAACCGCCGCGAGCTCGTTGTACTGGAACCAGTGGGAGTTCAGCGCCCGCTTCAGGGTGAGGGTGAGCTTGGTCGGGCTTGTGATCTTGGCGCTCGCGATGATTGTCGGGATCGAGTACCCGCCCGGGGCCCAAGCCGCGTACTTTGTCTTCTCCGCGTGCCAGATGTTCAGGAAGAACATGACGTCTGTGGCCGTCAGCTTTTCCCCGTCCGACCACTTGTATGTCTTCAGTGTGAGCGTGACTGTCTTCCCGCCGTTGGAGTAGGTGGGTGTCTTGGCGACTGACAGCCGCTTGTTCACGATCGGCTTCGCGCCTGTGCCGACCCAGTAGAGCGGCCGGTACATGAAGTACTGGAATTGGCTGATGTTCGCGACACTGAAGAAGCCCAGTGTCATGAACGGGAAGATGTAGTTGGGGGACGCTCCCGGCCCCTCCGCGAAGGTGATGACTGTCTTTGTCACCGAGCTCGCGCCGCTGGTGGGCGCGGTGATCACCGCGGTCCCGATCGTGGCCATCCCTACCGCCGCAAGCCCGCAGGCGAGGCGGCGAAGGGTCTTGAAGCGTTGGCGCATACCCCCCACTCCTGTCGTTCGGTCGCCACAGCGTGACGAGGGTTCATGCTGACTGATTACCGCGCTGCCGTTGCAGGCTTCGCAGAACCGTAACACGGGAAGTCCCCCTCACGCAACGCCCTCGGACCTCGGCAGCCGCACCGCATCCCCCATTTCGGCGTCATTTTGGCTATTCGCGCTGAATACGAGCGTATCTACGCCGATGTGCGCCGCATGACGTCAGTTTGGCAGCGAACGATCGACGTGACCCGAACACCGGCGATGCGCGGCCCGGCGATGCGCGGCCCGGCGTCGAAGGGTGGCGCTCGCGTGCATCGGTCTCGGGCTTGGGAGCGGGAAGGAGCGTCACCACGCGGGGCCGCGTGGTCGGCGGGAGGACCGCTCGGCTCGCGCCCGTATCGTCGGGCGGGTGGGCACCGATCCTCAGGGCGACGAGCACACGGTGCCCCCTGACCTCGCATGGGGTGCCTTTTCGGACTCGCCCCCGTGGCCGGTCGACCCCGACCACCTCGTCTGGCGGGCGGGCCTCGTCGAGCTCCGAAGGGTCACGACCACCCGCACCCGGGCGTTCGTCCGCCGGCGCTCGTGGCCTCCTGCGGTAGCGGGGCTGCGGGTCGGCGCGGTGCTCGGCCCCGCCATCGCTGCCTGGTACCTCACCGACCGGCGTCGCGGCCGTTCCACCTCGAGGTCGGGCCTCTCGCGGCGGCTGCGGGTCGCGTTCGAGCGCCTCGGCCCGACCTACATCAAGCTCGGCCAGATCCTCTCAGCGGGTGAGGGGGTCTTTCCCGAAGAGCTGGTCAGCGAGTTCCGCCTGTGTCGCGACCAGGTCCCGGCCGAGAGTTTCGCGATGGTGCGCCAGACCGTGGAGCGGGACCTCGGCCGGCCACTGTCCGAGGTGTTCGCCTCCTTCGACGAGGTCCCGATCGCCGCTGCCTCCATCGCACAGGTCCACGCGGCGCGCCTTGCGAGCGGTGAGGAGGTGGTCGTGAAGGTGCAACGGCGCGACATCGACCACCAGGTGCGCCGGGATCTCGCCGTCATGGGCTGGCTCGCTCCGCTCCTCGTCGGACGGATCCCCGTCGCGGCCCTGGCGAACCCGCCGGCACTCATCGACGTGTTTGCCGAGACCATCGGCGAGGAGCTCGACTTCCGCCTCGAGGCGGAGAACATGCTCGACGTGGCACGCGTGCTCGCCCGCACCACGCCGGCCGGACAGCGGCGCGCCCTCGTCGTGCCGAGGCCGCACCCCGAGCTCGTGACGCGCCGCGTCCTCGTCATGGAGCGTCTCCACGGCTACGCGTGGGGAGACTCGCAGACGATGCGCGCCGCGGGAATCGACTCCGCCGAGGTCCTCATGGCGGCGCTCATCGCCTTCTTGGAAGGGCTCGTGCTGTTCGGGGTTTTCCATGGGGACCTGCACGCGGGCAACCTGCTCGTCTGTCCGGACGGACGGGTCGCACTGCTCGACTTCGGGATCACCGGCCGGCTCGACGAGCGCGGGCGGCGCGGCCTGCTCCGCCTCGTGATGTCCACGGCCACCAACGACGTCCGAGCCCAAGTCGCGGCCATGCGCGAGCTCGGCGCACTCCCCGACGACGTCGACGTCGAGTCGGTCATCTCGGATCTCCACCTCGATCAGCCCATCGTGGACCCCACGACCATGGACGCCGACGAGCTCACCCGTGAGATCCGCGAGATGACCAAGGCGCTCCTCGGCTATGGCGCCCGCATGCCCAAGGCGCTGATGCTCTTCGTAAAAGACATGCTCTTCATCGACAACGCGATGGCGACGATGGCACCCGACGTCGACGTCCTCGCCCAGATGGTCGCAATCCTCACCCACCTCCAAACGCGCCACGGCGAGCGCATCGCGCGCGACCTCGGCATGGCACGCACGGACCTCGGCGACGTCGACCTCGGGGGGATCCGCAGCTCGCTCGGACTGTCCGACGACGTCGAGCACCTGACGCACCGCGAGCTCCAGGAACGGCGCAGGCTGATTCGCAAGCGTCTGGCGCACCGCAGCCCGAGAGCCCCGGATCGGCGCGGCGGCTCCGCGACCTGGGAACCCGGCGACGCCTGAAGCCCTCGCGCTACGGACTGCCGGGGGCTCCGGCGGCGGGAAGCTCGCCCGAAGCGCCGACCTGAGCCTTCAGCGCGGCGAGCTCGGAGTCCACGTCCGCCTTGTTGCCCAGCTCGTCGAGCTCCTTTTGGATGTCGTCAGTCCCGCCGCCTACGTCTTCGAGCACACCTGACTCGAGCAGCTCGTCCGTCGCCTGCGCACGTGCCTGCATCGTGGCGATCTTGTCCTGTGCACGCTCGAGCGCCGCGCCCGAGTCGCTCATGGACTTGGAGATCCCCGCGACACTCTCGTTCACTGACGTCACCGCCTTGGACGCCGTGTACTCGGCCTTCATGGTCTCCTTTTGCGTCCGGAACGCGGTCACGCGCTGCTGGAGTTGGCCCAGCGTCTGCTCGAGCTTCTCCTCCTGCTCGGTGAGCTGCTGGTGCTGAGGCTCCATCTGGTCGATCTGCTGCTGGGCCGCGGCCTTGCGGGACAGCGCCTCTTTGGCGAGATCGTCGCGGCCCTGGCCGACCGCCGCCTGCGCCTGCGCTTGCAGGTGGTCGATCGACTGCTGCAGCTGGGTCTCTTGGAGCTCGATGCGCTTTCGCGAGGCGGCGATGTCCACGAGGGCCCGGCGCACCTGGGTGAGCTGCTCGAGCATCTTCTCGTACGAGAGGTCGAGCATGTCGTTCGGGTTCTCCGCTTGGTCCAAGGCCATGTTGGCCTTGGCCTCGACGATGTCGTGTGCACGTTGGATCAGTCCCATGGCCACATCATTGCGCTCTACGAGGGGAGGCGCTGGCCAGCCGGGGAGATTCAGCCCTCGAAGGGAAAGCCCAGGTCCGGGGCGGTCAGCACGGCACGGAACGCGAGGCCCTCCGCCGCTGCCATCGCGGTCACGGTGCCCCCCCGATCGACCAGCGCGACGAGGAGCACCGGCTCGGCGCCGGCATCCCGCACGACGCGCGCCGCCTCGAGGAGAGACGTGCCGCGCGTGACGGCGTCTTCGGTGATCACCACCTTGTCGCCCGGGTCCAGTGCGCCCGCGATACGACCGCCGGCGCCGTGGCCCTTCTCCTCCTTGCGGACGCTGAAGGCCTTCAGAGACCGGCCTCGCGACGCCGCGACCGCCGCGGTGACGAACGCCACGGGATCTGCGCCCATGGTGAGGCCACCGATCGCGGTCGCCTCTGCGGGCACGACGCGGAGCACCGCGTCGGCGACGAGCAGCATGGCCTCGGGGCGACAGACGGTCTGCTTCGCGTCGATGAACCAGCTGCTTGGGCGCCCGGACTTGAGCACGAAGGCGCCGCGGCGCACTGCGTGCGTGAGCAGGTGCTCGCGCAAGAGCTCGAGGGACGCCGTCGCGACGTCCGGCAGACCCCCGCCGACGGGTACCGCACCGGGTCCGCTCACAAGAGCACCTCCCCGCTCCCGGAAACGATCTCTCCGACCACCGTCGCACCGCGGCCGCCGAGGCCGCCGGGGCCGCCGGTGCCGCCGGTGCCGCCGAGCACGGCGTCGATGGCACGGACGACGGCGCCCAGCGCGCCGGGCGAGACCACGAGGATCATGCCAAGCCCGAGGTTGAAGACGCGGGCCATCTCCTCGTCCGCAACGGCGCCGAGGCGGGCGATCTCCCTGAAGATCCGGGGCTCCTCCCACGCGCCACGTTCGAGCCTGGCGTCCACGTGCTCGGGAAGGACGCGCGACAGGTTCCCGGCAATGCCGCCGCCGGTGATGTGCGCGCACGCGTGGACGCCACGGGCACCGGCGGCGCGGGCGGCCATCACCGCCGGTGCGTAGACGACCGACGGCGCCAGCAGCTCGTCGGCAAGCGTGTGCGCGGCTCCGTCCCACGCCGGACCGTCGAGCGGCAGGCGCGCACCCTCGAGAAGGACACGACGGGCGAGGCTGTATCCGTTGGAGCGCAGGCCCGGAGAGGGCAGCCCCACGAGGACGTCACCGACTTCGACACGGTCGCGGCCGAGCTCTTCGCCCTGCTCCGCGACTCCGAGCGCGAACCCCGCCAGGTCCACGTCGTCCGGCGCCATCGCGTCGGGGTGCTCGGCGGTCTCTCCTCCGACGAGCGCGCAACCCGCCGCACGGCATCCCGCGGCGATGCCCCCGACGATCGCCTCGAGGCGCTCGGGCACGAGGCGCCCGACGGCCACGTAGTCGAGCAGGAAGAGCGGCTCGGCGCCAGCGCAGACGATGTCGTCGACGCACATCGCCACCAGATCGATGCCGACCGTGTCGTACCGGCCGGTTGCCTTGGCGACGAGCATCTTCGTGCCCACGCCGTCAGTCGAGGACACGAGCACGGGCCTGCGGAATCTGCCGGTGTCGAGCAGGAAGCGGCCAGCGAAATCGCCGATCCCGCCGAGAACTTCGGGGCGGGCGGTGGACGCCACGACGTCGGCGATGCGGGCGACCGCCTCGTCGCCGGCGGCGATGTCGACGCCCGCCCCGGCATACGTGGCCCCGGTCGTGCCGGCGACGGGCCCGGTCGTGCCGCTCATACGCCCCGGAGCGCGCCCTGCAATGCGCGCGTGATAGTCCCACGGGCGCTGGCGACCGCGCCCGCGGCGACCAGCTCCACGGGAACGGCCGTCGGGTAGCGACCGGTGAGGCAGGCGTCGCACCAGCGGTCCCCGCCGACCCCGATCGCCTCTTTCAACGCGTCGAGGGCGATGTAGGCGAGCGAGTCGACGCCGAGGTAGCGCTGGATCTCCGAAAGGGGCATGGTCGCCGCGAGAAGCTGTGTGCGTGTGGGCGTGTCGATGCCGTAGAAGCACGGCCAGCGGAAAGGCGGCGACGAGATCCGAAGGTGCACCTCGCGCGCCCCGGCGTCGCGCAACATGCCCACGATCGCCCGCGTCGTGGTGCCGCGCACGATCGAGTCGTCGACCACGACGAGGCGCTTTCCGGAGATGTTCTCCCGCAGCGGGTTGAGCTTCCGGCGCACCGCGTCGCGTCGCGCGTCGGAGTCCGGATTGATGAAAGTGCGCCCGATGTACCGGTTCTTGACGAGGCCTTGGCCGTAGGGGATCCCGCTGCGGCGTGCGTAGCCCTCGGCCGCCGGCACCCCTCCATCGGGCACGCCCATCACGATGTCGGCCTCGACGGGTGCCTGCTCGGCGAGCAGCTCGCCCATCAGGAGTCTCGCGCCGTGCAGCTCGCGGCCATAGAGCCGGGTGTCGGGCCGCGCGAAGTACACGAACTCGAAGATGCACAGACGCGGGTCGACGTCGGCGGGGTCGAAGACCAGCTCGCTGTGGACGCCTCCGTCGCCAGCACCGTCGATGGTGACCAGCTCCCCCGGCTCGAGCTCGCGCACGAACGTGGCGCCGATGACGTCGAGCGCCGGCGATTCGGACGCGAGGACCCAGCCCTCGGGACGCTCGGCAGTCCCGAGTCGTCCCAGGCACAGCGGCCGGAACCCGTGGGGATCGCGGATGCCGTAGAGGCGCCCCGAGTCGACGAGGACGAGCGAGAACGCACCCTCGAGCGCTGGGAGGACCGCCCGCAATGCCGCACCAAGCGGGGCCGCGTCGGGGGCAGGAACGCCGTTGTACGCCTCCGCGTCGACGGGATGAGCGCGGGCGAGGAGCTCCGCGATCACGTCGCTGTCCGTCGCGACCATGCCAGGGAGCATTCCGCACCGCGCCGCCAGCTCTCTCGTGTTGGTGAGGTTCCCGTTGTGCCCGAGCGCGAAGCCGGAGTGACCGACGGGGCGGTAGACGGGTTGCGCACCGCTCCAGTCCGAAGAGCCGTGGGTCGAGTAGCGCGTATGCCCCATCGCCAGGTGGCCGCTCAGCCCCGACAGCGTGCGCTCGTCGAACACCCTGGTGACGAGGCCCATGTCTTTCACAACAGTGATGGTCTCGCCGTCGCTAACGGCCATCCCCGCCGACTCCTGCCCGCGGTGCTGCAGCGCGTACAAGCCATCGAAGGTGAGATGGGCTGCCACCCGGCCGGGCGCGTACACGCCGAAGACGCCGCAGGCTTCCTTCATCCGGTGATTCGCCCCTGTGCTCTGTCGGACGTCGGGCGCACCTCCACGTGGGGGGGCGCGCCGGATCGCCGACAGCTCGTCGATCCGTTGCGAGCTTACCGGCAAGGTCGACGGCAAGGTTTCGGGCAAGGTGTCGGGCAAGGTCGACGTGCGATGTTGTGCGCATGGACGCACGGCCGGATCCTGACGCACGGCCGGATCCTGACGCTGGTAACGGCGCCACGAGCGCGCCGGCGCAGCTGCGCCAGGCGACCGCGCTCCTCCGTGCGGCCGTTGGGGCGGTGCCGGGCCTGGGGGCGTCAGAGGCGGTCGAGCTGGCAAGGCTCTTCGCTGAGGCGTCGAAGCTGGCCCAAGCCGGGGCGCTTCGCTGCGCCCACATGGCAGGGGACGCTGGAGCGAGGCGGGTGGCCGGCGAGACGAGCGCGGCGGCGCTGCTGTCGTCGCTCTCGGGCACGAGCGTCGGGAAGGCCCGGGCGGCCCTCGGGGTCGCCGACAAGGTGCGCCCGTCCGCGGTGCTCGAGGCGGCACTGTCGGGCGGAGTCCTCTCGCTCGACCAGGCCGCGCTCATCGCCCCGGTCGCTCTCGCCGATCCTGAGGCCGTCGCCGCGCTGGTGGAGACGGCCAAGACGTCCTCCGTCAGCGCCCTACGCCTCGAGGTCGACCGGGCGATGCACGCGCGCCGAGGGGAACTGCAAGCCGTCCGCTCCGAGCGGATGGATCACGCCCGCAGGTACTGTCGGACCTGGGTGTCGGGAGGGGGCGTGCGCCTTGACGCCTTCTTGGGGCCCGGCGACGGCGCCCGCCTGCTCTCCGCATTGGACCAGGGACACCGGCGACTCGCCGCGGAGGCTCGGCGTCTCGGGATCTCCATGACTCACGAGCAGCTGCGTGCCGACGCGTTGACGGACCTCGCCCGCGGAACGGGGAGCGCGGACGGCGGTGCGCGACCCGCCTTCTTGGTGCGTGTGGACGCCCAGGCGCTGCTGCGCGGAGAGGTGCATGAGGGCGAGTGCTGCGAGATCGCGGGGGTAGGTCCCGTCTCGGTGACCCGGGCGCGCTCGGTGCTCGGCGAGGCCCTGTGGACCCTGCTCGTGACCAAAGGGGTCGACATCGCGACGGTGACGTCCACCACCCGGGTCGTCCCCCAGAGAGTGAAGCGGTCCCTCGAGATGCGAGATCCCCGCTGCGTGGTACCGGGCTGCGGCGCGACCGAGCGGCTCCAGACCGATCACTGGAACCTCGACTACAGCTGGAGCGGTCCGACCGAGCTCTCCAACCTCTGCCGGCTCTGCCCCGCCAACCACCGGCTCAAGACCGAAATGGGCTGGCAGCTCCTTGGCGGCCCGGGCCGCTGGGAGTGGCGCGCGCCCAAATCCACCGACGAGCTCGCATCGGCCCACGCACGACCGCTCCGCCGAACGCGCTCCGGGTCCCGCGTCCGGGGCGACCCCCCACAACCCAGTCGCCGTCGCACAGCCCCGTCACGAAAGGACGCGGACCACACGACCGGCAGTGCACGCCGGGCGCATTGGTAGCGTCGCCGGGCGTGATCGACCTCCACACGCACTCTCGGTGCTCGGACGGGAGTGATCCGCCCGAGCGGGTCCCCGAGCTTGCCGCAGCAGCCGGTTGCACGGCGGTCGCGTTGACGGATCACGACACCTTCGCCGGGATCCCCCGCGCGAGGGCGCGGGCAGTGGAGGTCGGGGTCGAGCTGGTTCCCGGGTGTGAGGTGTCGTGCAGGTACGAGAGCACCAGTGCGCACATTCTCGTCTACTTCGTCGAAGACGGTGAGGGCCCGCTCCAAGACGAGCTCACCCGCCTGAGGGCCGACCGCGTCGTGCGCAACAGGCTCCTCGCCGCGCGCCTGGGCGAGCTCGGCATCCCCGTCACCTATGACGAGATCGTCGCCGAGGCCGCGGGCGAGGAGAGCGCTGGGCGGCCGCACGTCGCCGCGGTCCTGGTACGACGCGGCCTCGCGGCGTCGATCCCCGATGCGTTCGACCGGTGGCTCGGCGAAGGAAGGCCCGCCTACGTCCCCAAGGCGCGCGTAACGCCTTCGGAGATCGCCAGCGCTGCCGGGGCTTCAGGCGGGGTGGCGGTGCTCGCCCATCCCTTCACCCTCGGCCTCGACTCCCGGGACCTCGACCGCGCGGTGGCAGAGCTCGCGGACGCCGGGATCTGCGGCCTCGAAGCCCACTATGGCCGCTATCTGCCCCAGGAACGCAGCGCGCTGGCGGAGCTCGCACGACGCAACGGGCTCGTCGCGACCGGCGGGTCCGATTACCACGGCACCGTCAAGACCGGCCTGTCCGTGGGCACCGGGACGGGTGACCTTTGGGTGCCCGACGGCGTGCTGGACGAGTTGATGGACCGGCGCCCGCGATAGTTGCACGCTCTGCCGTCAGACCGGTTCGAGACGTGCCCGCAGCGCACCGGACCACACGGCGGCAAGCTCGTCCATCCCGAGGTCTACGAGCCCATCCACGACGAACCGAGATCCCCCGACGACTCCGACCAGTTCCGCCGGGACTCCTGCGTCCCGGGCACGACCGACAAGCTCGTCCGGTCGGCGCGTCGCGACGACAATGCGGGACGGAAGCTCGCTGAACAGCTCGCGGTGACCCTCCAGGGACTCGACGCGGACCCCGACCCCACCCGAGATCGCCATCTCCGCCAGCGCGACCCCGAGGCCCCCTCCCGAGACGTCGTGCACCGCGTCCAGCAGCCCATCCCCCCCACCGACCGAGTCAGCGACGAGCCGGGTGACCAGTCGGACGACCTCGCGGTGGGCGACGAGGTCGAGCGGCGGGAGGGCGCCATGGCGTCGGCTGCGGCACGTGACCGCCCAGGTGCTCCCGCCGAGCGGGTGCGCCGCAGGGGATGGTGCGCCCGGTGCGCCCGGTGCGCCCGGTGCGCCCAGTGCGCCCGGTGCGCGGCGTGCCCCGAGGAGTACCACCGTCGACGCGTCCCCATCGACCCACCCCATGCCTGGTGGGCGCCGGCGCAGCTTCTCGACAAGTCCGAGCACGCCGAGCACCGGGGTGGGATCGATGTCGGCGCCTGTGCTCTCGTTGTACAGGCTGACGTTCCCGCCGATCACCGGCAGCTCGAGCGCGCGGCAGGCCGCGGCCAGCCCGTCGATCGTCTCGGAGAGCTGCCACATGACCTCGGGGTGCTCGGGGTTCCCGAAGTTGAGGCAGTTCACCACGGCCACCGCGCTGGCGCCCACGCATGCGAGGTTCGCGACCGCCTCGGCGAGTACGAGCGCGACGCCCTGGCGCGGGTCGATCGCACACCAGCGCGGCGCGGAGTCGGTCGTGATCGCCACGCCCCGCTCGCTCGGCGGGAGCCCCGGACCAGCCAATCGGAGCAGCGCCGCGTCCGCTCCGGGTCCGACGACCGTGTTCAGGAACAGCTGGCTGTCGTACTGCCGATAGACCCAGCTGGGATCGCACAAAAGTGCGCAAAGGTCCGCCTCGCTGTCCCCGGCGGGGGCGTCGAACGTCGGGTCGTCGGCGCGCCGCGCGTCGAGACCCGCTGGCTCCCGCAGGGGGCGGTCGTAGAGCGGCGCACCGTCGGCGAGCGAGCTGGCGGGCACGTCGGCGACGACCGCCCCGCGATCGAGGACGCGAAGCCGTCCGGATGGGTCGTCGGTGACGGTCCCCACCACCGCTGCCCGCACCTCCCATCGCCTGCACAGCTCTTCCACCGCGGGCCACGCACCGGGCGTGACGATCGCGAGCATCCGCTCCTGACTCTCCGACGTCATGACCTCCCACGGCGCCATCCCGAGCTCGCGTCGCGGTACCGAGGAGACGTCCACGTCCATTCCCACGCCACCGCGCGCGGCGGTCTCGCTGGTCGCACAGGCGAGCCCCGCACCACCCAGGTCCTGGATCCCGAGGACAAGCCCGGCGTCCAGCAGCGCAAGGCATGCCTCGATGAGACGCTTTTCTTCGAAGGGGTCCCCGACCTGCACACTCGGACGTTTGATGGCGTCTGCACCGGACCCTCCTCCGAGCCCGGCCGACGCGAGGATGCTGACGCCCCCGATCCCGTCGCGCCCGGTCGCCGCTCCGAGGAGCACCGCAAGGTTCCCCGCTCCTGACGCCCGGCCCAGGACGAGCCGGTCGACTGGGAGCGCTCCGAGGCACAGCACGTTCACGAGGGGGTTGGACGAGTAGCACGAGTCGAACGTCAGCTCGCCGCCGACGGTTGGCACCCCAACGGAGTTCCCGTACGAAGAGATGCCCGAGACCACGCCTTCGACGAGCCAGCGCTGGCGGGCGTCGTCTGGGGATCCGAAGAAGAGAGGGTCCATCACGGCGAGTGGACGTGCCCCCATCGTGAAGATGTCGCGCAGGATGCCGCCGACGCCGGTCGCCGCCCCCTGGTGCGGCTCGATGGCCGAGGGGTGGTTGTGGCTCTCGATGCGGATCGCAACCGCGATCCCGTCGCCCGCATCGACGACACCGGCGTTCTCACCTGGTCCCACGAGCACCCGGTCGCCGGCGGTCGGTAGACGCCGCAGATGCAGGCGCGACGACTTGTAGGAACAGTGCTCGCTCCACATGACGCCGTACAGCGCGAGCTCAAGCGCGTTCGGCTCGCGGCCGAGAAGGCCGACGATCCGGTCGAGCTCGTCGTCGGTCAGGCCCAGTGCCCGGTGGAGAGGCTCTTCGGCCGCCCGCACGCTCACCCGGCGCGTACGCAGGCAGACGAGCTCACGAACGCCCGCAACAGCGCGAGGCCGTCGGCCGACCCGAGCAGCTCGTCGATCGCGCGCTCGGGATGCGGCATGAGGCCCACCACGTTGCCCGCATCGTTCGCGATGCCCGCGATGTCGTCGATCGACCCGTTCGGATTGTCGAGATACCGAAGGATCACCTGGTTGCTCGCGCGTAGGTGCGCGAGGGTTCGCTCATCGCAGACGTAGCTCCCGGAGAAGTGGTTGACCGGGATGCACAACCGCGTGCCGGGCTCGAGACCTGCGGTGATCACCGAATGCGTCACCTCCACACGCACAGTGGTTGGCGCGCACACGAACTTGAGACCCCGGTTCTTGACGAACGCCCCAGGCAGGAGGCCCGCTTCGGTGAGGACCTGGAACCCGTTGCAGATGCCGACGACGGGTCCCCCCTCCGCAGCGAACCGTCCCACGGCCTCCATGACGGGCGAGAATCGCGCGAGCGCACCCGGCCTGAGGTAGTCGCCGTGTGCGAAGCCGCCCGGGATGACAATGGCATCCATTGTGCGCAATTGCGTCTCGGTGTGCCACACGAGCGTCCCTCGCGCGCCGGCGACCTCGAGGCCCGCGAGTGCGTCGTGCTCGCAATTGGTGCCCGGGAAGACGACGACGCCGACGCGGGTGGCCATCACGGCTCTCCCGAGTCCGGTTCAAGGGAGACTTCGAGCTCGCTGTCCTCGATCACCGGGTTCGCCAGCAGGCGGTCCGCGAGGGCTTGCACCCGCCGGCGGGCCGTCTCCACGTCGGTCGCGTCGACCTGAAAGCGGAACGATCGCCCAGTCCGGACCCCGCGTACGTCGTCGAACCCGAGAGCCGGCAGCGCACGCTCGATCGTCGTGCCTTCGGGATCGGCGATTCCGGGTCGCAGCCGGACCTCCACGCGGGCTGCGAACCTCATGGCCGCGCACCGTACCAGTCGGCCAACCGTTTGGCGGTCACCCGCTCGTACGCCGCGACGTAGCGCTCGGAGGTGGCACGCACGACGTCGAGGGGAATCGCTGGTGGGGGTGGCCGCTTGTCCCAACCGCAGGATGCTGCCCAGTCGCGCAGCGGTTGCTTGTCGAACGCAGGGGGCGTCTCCCCAGGGATCACCTCACCGGCCGGCCACAAGCGGGATGAGTCGGGCGTGACCACCTCGTCGCACAGGCAGAGCACGCCTTCGACGTACCCCAGCTCGAATTTCGTGTCGGCGAGGATGAACCCCGCTGCGGCCACGCGAGCTGCCGCATGTTCGTAGAGCGAGAGCGAGATCTCTCGCGCCTCGTGTGCCGCGCGCCGGCCCACGACGTGCGCCGCCTCATCAAACCCGATGTTCAGATCGTGCCCTTCTTTCGCTTTGGTCGACGGGGTGAACATGGGTTCGGGCAAGCGGTCGGCGAGGCGCAATCCAGGTGGCAGCCGCGTGCCGTGCACGGTGCCGCGCGCCGTGTACTCGTCGTATGCCTGACCGGCCAGATAGCCCCGCACGATGCACTCGATGGACAGCATCTCGGCGCGCCTCACGAGGAGCGCTCTGCCGTCGGCGCCCGGGAGCTGCGAGTCCTCGAGCAGCCCCCCGCGTCCCTGCGTGACGGCGCGCCGGATCTCGTCGGGATCCGCGGTCACCACCGTGCCGGGTGCGACATCCGCAAGCTCCTGGCACCAGAAGGCGGTCATCGCGGTGAGGACGCGACCCTTTTCGGGGATGGGCTCGGCGAAGATGACGTCGTACGCACTGACACGGTCCGAGGCGACCATCAGCAGCAGGCCGGCGCCTGCATCGTAGAGCTCTCGCACCTTTCCAGAGTGGATGCGCGCGAGGCTCACTCCGAGGTCGCCCCTGCCCCGCCGTGGTCGGGAATCGTCGCCAATGCAGCGAGGAACCGGTGGCGATGCCGCAGCGCACGCTCGAGATCGAACGCGACATCGAGCTGCCGGGGATCGAGGGTAACCTCGCCGTCTTCGGCAAGCACCTCGCGCAAGGTCCGCCTCCCCTCTGACGCCACCCGTGCGTCCCGTTGGACAATGCGATAGGCGGCGTCCCTCGAGAGGCCCGAGTCGACCAGCGTGAGGAGCACCGACTGGCTGAAGACGAGATCCGAGATGTTGGCGAGCGCTCGGTCGGGATGGACGACGAGGCCGGACACGAGCCTCGTCGCTTGGCGCAACACGTAGCACGTGAGAAGCGAGGCGTCGGGCAATGCGACTCGCTCGACTGAGCTGTGAGAGATGTCCCGCTCGTGCCACAGCGCGACGTTCTCCAAACCGGCTGAAGCATACGAGCGAAGCAGCCGCGCAAGACCGCACAGCCGCTCGGACAGAATCGGGTTGCGCTTGTGCGGCATCGCGGAGCTCCCCTTCTGCCCCGGTGCAAACGGTTCCTCGACCTCCCCCACCTCGGTGCGCCCCAGGTGCCGCACCTCCGTGGCGATGAGCTCGACGGTTGCACCGGCAGACGCGCACGCAAAGAGATATTCCGCATGCCGGTCCCGCGAGACCACCTGGGTGGCCGCCACCGGCTGGAGTCCGAGTGCGTGGCAGACGAACGCCTCCACGGCCGGATCGATGTTCGAATACGTCCCCACTGCACCAGACAGCTTTCCGACGGCGACGGCCTCTCGTGCGCGGCGCAGGCGGAGCCGGTCGCGATCGGCCTGGAGCGCCCACAACGCGAACTTGGCGCCGAACGTCGTGGGCTCGGCCTGCATCCCATGGGTACGCCCGGCGACCGGCACGTCGATGAGCTCTTCGGCCCGCTCGCAGAGGGCGGCGACAAGCTCACTGGCCGCCTCCACGAGGAGGTCTGCGGCACGCACCAGCGTTGCGCACTGCGCGGTGTCGACCACGTCCGACGACGTGAGCCCGTAGTGCACCCACGACGCTTCGGGGCCGCCCACGCGCGCGTGCACCACGTCCACGAAGGCTGCGACGTCGTGGTCGGTCACCCGCTCTCGGGCTTCGACATCGGCGACGAACTCGGCGTCAACCTTCGGGGCACGCCGCCGCACGGTCGCGGCGTCGGCAGGCGGCACCACCCCGATCGACGCATGTCCTTCCACAGCCAGCAGCTCAACTTCGAGCCACAAGGCGAATCTCGCCTCGTCGGTGAACAGCGCCGCCATGTCGGGTGGGCTGTAGCGGCGGATCACGACGGCACCCGCGACGACGCCGACGGCGACGGCGACGGCGACGGCGACGACGGCGACGGCGACGGCGGCGACGGCGACGCGCCCTGCACATCCCACCCCCCGGGCTCGACGGACCGCCGGGCAATGTCATGACGCAGCTGCGCGCCCGGCCAAGTGATCTTCTCCACGGCGTCGTACGCGCGGCGCCGAGCCTCCGCGACGTCAGACCCCACCGCGGTCACCCCGAGCACCCTTCCCCCGGCAACGAGGAACGGGTTCCCGGGTGAGCGGCGTCGGGTGCCCGCGTGGTAGATGGACACGCCGGGCACGGAGTCGGCGAGCTGACCTCCGTCGTCCAGTCCCTCGATCGGGTCACCGACGCGCGGGTCGGTGGGGTAGCCCTCGGCTGCCATCACCACGCAGACGGCCGCACGCTGCGGAGCGGCCAGTTCTCCACCCCGGAGCACCGCGTCAAGACGACCGTCGGCGACGGCCCCTAAGACCTCGACGGGGTCCTCGATGAGGAGCGGGAGGACCACCTGCGCCTCCGGATCGCCGAACCTGACGTTGTACTCGAGCACCCGGGGACCGTCGGCGGTCAGCATCAGGCCTGCGTACAGCACTCCGCGGTAGTCGATCCCACGGCGCCGCAGGACCCAAAGTAGCGGCTCGACGGCCCGCTCCATGAGCTCGCCCACCACGGAGGGGCCCATGGCCGGCAGCGGGGCGTAGGCACCCATCCCGCCCGTGTTCGGTCCGCGATCGCCATCGGCGAGCCGCTTGAAGTCCTGGGCAGGAACCATTGGAACCACACGCTTGCCGTCGCAGAGCACCAACAGCGAGCACTCGGCACCACTGAGGCCTTCTTCGACGACGACGCGGCGCCCTGCGTTGCCGAAGGCTCCCGAGAGCTTGGCCGAGATGTCATCTTCGGCTTCGGCCATCGTCGGCGCCACGAAGACGCCCTTTCCCGCAGCGAGGCCGTCGGTCTTGACGACCCATGGTCCCGGCAAGGTGCGAAGGAACGCACGTGCTTCGTCGACCCGATCGAAGACGCCGTGGCGCGCGGTGGGGACGCCGGCTTCCACCAGCGCATCTTTCATGAACGCCTTGGAGCCTTCGAGTTGCGCCCCATCTGCACCGGGTCCGACGACACGCCGACCCGCGGCTCTCAGCCGGTCCGCGAGGCCAGCGACCAGCGGGGTCTCCGGGCCGACGACGAAGAGGTCTGCCTCCACCTCGGCGGGCGGCGCCGACGTGGTCGTGATGCGATGACCGCTGTGGACGACCGCCGGCATCCCCGGGTTCCCGGGTGCGGCGACCACGTCGGAGCTACGGGCGAGCGCGGCACAGAGCGCGTGCTCGCGCCCACCCGACCCGACGACGCACACGGTCGTCGTGCTCACGCCAGGGCGAACGACACGTATTGCTCCCGGCCCGGACCGACACCTACGAGGCGAACGGGTACGCCGATCTGCTCGGCGAGGAAGTCCACGTAGTCACGCGCGGCCGGGGGAAGATCGGCCGCCGACGTGGCGCTCGTAAGGTCGGTGCGCCATCCGGGCAGCTCTTCGTAGAGAGGCGTGACCTGGTGCAAGGTCGATTGGTGGTACGGAGGGATCCGGTAGCGCACTCCTCCCGACTCGTAGGCAACGCACACGCGCAGCGTTTCGAACGTATCGAGCACGTCCAGCTTCGTCAGCGCCACTTCGCTCAACGAATTCAGTCGCACCGCTTGGCGAGCCATCACGGCATCGAACCACCCACAGCGCCTCCGGCGCCCGGTCACCGTGCCGAACTCGTGCCCGCGCTCGACGAGCAGATCACCGAGGTCGTCGTGAAGCTCCGTCGGGAACGGACCCGATCCCACTCGGGTCACATAGGCCTTGGCGATCCCGAGCACGCGGTCGATGTCACGCGGCCCCAGGCCGCTCCCGGTGCACGCGCCACCTGCGACGGGGTTCGACGAGGTGACGAACGGATACGTGCCGTGGTCGAGGTCGAGGAACGTGGCTTGGGCACCCTCGAGCAGGATGTTGTCGCCGTTGGCCAACGCGTCGTGCACGATGCCGACGGTGTCGCCGACCATCGGCGCAATGCGGGGGGCGAACTCGCCGAGGTACCGCTCGGCGATGTCACGTGCGGAGAGGGGGAGGCGGTT
This sequence comes from Actinomycetes bacterium, assembly GCA_021794995.1. GTDB lineage: Bacteria > Actinomycetota > Acidimicrobiia > Acidimicrobiales > RAAP-2 > JAJYVT01. The sequence goes on from JAJYPY010000005.1 coordinate 34,395, forward strand.
GTACACCTTGGCAAGAACGGCGTTCTTCTCCTTGAGGGCGACATCGAGCTTCTCACGGAAGATCTTCGGATCGAGGAGGTCCTGGACGCGCAGTCCTACCCTCGCTGCCTTGTCCGCGTACGCGGGACCGATTCCCCGTTTGGTCGTCCCGAGCGCGTTCTTGCCGAGATACCGCTCGGTCACCCGGTCCAACTCCAGGTGGTAAGGCATGATCAGGTGCGCGTTCCCGCTCACCACCAGGCGCGAGGTGTCGATGTCTCTCCGGGCCAGCTCGTCGAGCTCGGTGAGGAGGGCCTCCGGCTCCACCACCACGCCGTTGCCGATGATCGGGGTGATGTGCGGGTAGAGGATCCCGCTCGGACAGAGCTGGAGCGCGAAGCGTTCGCCGTCGGCGACGATCGTGTGCCCCGCATTGTGGCCGCCCTGGTATCGGACGACCACGTCCATCTCCTTTGCCAGGAGATCGGTGAGCTTCCCCTTGCCTTCGTCGCCCCATTGGGTCCCGACGACCACGGTTGCCGGCACGATGCTCCCCTGACTTGGACTGGGATCCGACCAGGAGTGTAGCCCGGTGCCCGCGGGAGGCGAGGACTCGCCGGTTCGAGAGGGGTGTGCGCCCGGGACCTCGGCGCGCGACGTGGCAGGCGACGTTGGCGACAACCTGCGGCGCGGCCAGGCGAGCCGCTCAGCCTCCGGCGATCGCGCCGAGCACGATGAAGGGCTCCCTGCCCGCCGCGACCGCCCCGGGGAGGAGTGCGTCCGGCGAGTCATGCGAGAGGTCCTGCTCGCAGGCGAAGTACCTGACGAACGGCCGCCGTTGTGCAGTCACCCGATCGCGTATGGTGCCGCAGAGGGTGGGGTAGAGGGACTCGAGCGCGTCCAGGACGGCGCGCGGAGTGACGTCGCCTTCGACTTGCACCGCCACTTCGCCGTGCACACCGGCAAGCGTGCGGAGGTGCGCGGGAAGCACGACTCTGACGCTTCTGACGTCTCTGACGTTCACCACCGGACCTGTCAGACCTTCGTTCCGGACCTCACGCCAGGTCCTGCACCTCGATGGAGAGGACCGAGGGGAGGTGAGTGACGATAGGCGTCCAGTGATCGCCACCGTCGGGCGATCCGTACACTTGGCCACCGGTCGTGCCGAAGTACACACCGCACGGATCGAGGTGGTCGACGTCCATCGCATCGCGCAACACGTTCACGTAGCAGTGCTCCTGAGGAAGGCCGTCCGTCAGCGGCTCCCACTCACCGCCTCCCGTCTTCGACCGGTACACCCGGAGCTTTCCTTCGGGCGGATAGTGCACCGAGTCGCTCTCGATAGGCACGACGTACACGGTGTCGGGCTCGTTCGAGTTGATCGCGATCGGGAAGCCGAAATCACTTGGCAGGTCCCCGCTCACTTCGACCCATGACTCACCGGCGTCGTCGCTACGCATGACGTCCCAGTGCTTCTGCATGAACAGCGTCGCCGGGCGATCAGGGTGCTGGGCAATGCGGTGGACGCAATGACCGACCTCCGCCGCCTGGTCAGGCATGAAATTCGAGCTCAGACCTTTGGTCTTGGGCTGCCACGTCCTCCCGCCGTCGTCGGTGCGAAAGACGCCCGCGGCGGAGATCGCGACGAACATCCGCTGGGAGTCGGAGGGGTCGAGGAGGATCGTGTGGGTGCACATGCCCCCCGCACCGGGCTGCCATTGGGACCCGGTCCCGTTGCAACGGAGCCCTGTGAGCTCCTTCCACGACGCACCACCGTCGGTCGAGCGAAAGAGGGCCGCGTCCTCGACTCCCGCGTAGACGGTGTCGGGGTCGTCGAGTGCAGGCTCGAAGTGCCACACTCGGGCGAACTCCCAGGGGTGTGGCGTCCCGTCGTACCACTGGTGCGTCCCTGGGACACCTTCGTACGAGAAGTCGTTGCCCACGGTCTCCCAGCTCTTGCCGCCGTCGTCCGATCGGTGGACGACCTGGCCGAACCAGGAGCTCGACTGCGACGCGTAGATGCGGTCGGGGTTCGCCGGCGAACCCTTGAGGTGGTAGATCTCCCACCCGGCGAATTGCGGGCCGTCCACCGACCACTTCCGTCGCGCGGCGTCGGAGGTCAGGATGAACGCACCCTTTCGGGTGCCAACGAGAAGACGGACGGAGCTCACGACCAAAGGCTATGCCGTGACCAGGCGCGGCGCTCGGAGAACGCCCACAGCTCCGACCTACCGCAGGACGATCGTGCCCTCCTGGGCGTCGACCGTCACCGTGGAGCCTTCGGGATACTTCCCGTCGAGGAGCGCGAGCGCCAGGGCGTCGCCGACCTCCCGCTGGATCACTCGTCGCAGCGGCCTGGCGCCGAAGTCCGGGTCGTAGCCCTTCGCTGCCAGGACCTTCTCCGCGTCGGGCGTCACGACGAGTGACAGGCGCCGTTCGGCAACCCGCGTGCGCAGGTGGGCGAGCTGGATCCCGACGATCACGGTGAGGTCCTCTTCGGTCAGCCGGCGGAAGCGCACCACCTCGTCCACCCGATTCATGAACTCCGGCTTGAAGAACGTGTACGGGTCGCCCGGCAGGTTCGACGTCATGATGAGCACGGTGTTCGAGAAGTCCACGGTGCGTCCCTGTCCGTCGGTCAGGCGTCCGTCATCGAGCACCTGCAACAAGATGTTGAACACGTCGGGATGGGCCTTCTCGATCTCGTCGAGGAGGACGACTGCATACGGGCGTCGGCGTACCGTCTCCGTGAGCTGCCCCCCCTCTGTGTACCCGACGTAACCGGGTGGCGCGCCGACGAGACGCGAGACGGTGTGCTTCTCCATGTACTCGCTCATGTCGATGCGGACCATGGCGTGCTCGTCATCGAAGAGGAACTCTGCCAGAGCGCGTGCGAGCTCGGTCTTCCCGACGCCCGTTGGACCGAGAAAGAGGAACGAGCCGATCGGCCGGTGAGGGTCCGAGAGGCCAGCTCGACTCCGACGGATCGCGTTGGCCACCGCGGCGACGGCCTCGTCCTGCCCGACCACTCGGGCATGCAGGTGGTCTTCTAAGTGGACGAGCTTCTCCACCTCTCCTTGCAGCAGGCGAGACACGGGGACGCCCGTCCACCGGCTCACCACCTCGGCAATGTCCTCGGCGTCGACCTCTTCCTTCAAGAAGCGCTGGTGCTCCTGGAGCTTGACGAGATCGGATGTCGCCTCGTCGATCCGGCGCTCCAGCTCGGGCAGCTCGCCATAGCGCACCGCGGACGCGCCGGCGAGATCGCCCTCGCGTTCCATACGCTCCGCCGTGGCGCGGCGCTCTTCAAGCTCGCCCTTGAGAGATCGGATGGTGTCGATGGCCTGCTTCTCGGCCTGCCAGTGCGCCGTCATCGCGTTGGCCTGCTCACGAAGCTCGGCCAGCTCGTGTTCCAGACGGGCGAGCCGTTCGACAGAAGCCTGGTCGGTCTCCTTCTCCAGAGCCACCTTCTCGATCTCGAGTTGGCGGATGCGCCGGGTGACGACGTCGAGCTCCGTGGGCAGTGAGTCGATCTCGATCCGCAGCCGGCTCGCCGCCTCGTCGACGAGGTCGATCGCCTTGTCGGGAAGGAAGCGGCCGGTGATGTAGCGGTCTGACAGGACGGCCGCAGCGACAAGCGCCGCATCCTGGATGCGCACGCCGTGGTGCACCTCGTATCGTTCCTTCAAGCCGCGAAGGATCGCGACCGTGTCAGCGACCGATGGCTGGTCGACGAACACCTGCTGGAACCGACGTTCGAGTGCCGCGTCCTTCTCGATGTACTTGCGGTACTCGTCGAGCGTCGTCGCTCCGATGAGACGCAGCTCGCCGCGCGCGAGGAGTGGCTTGATCATGTTGCCCGCGTCCATCGCACCCTCGGCAGCCCCGGCACCCACGATGGTATGCAGCTCGTCGATGAAGGTGATGATGTCGCCTTCGGCGTCGGTGATCTCCTTCAACACCGCCTTCAGGCGCTCCTCGAATTCGCCACGGTACTTCGCCCCCGCCACCATCGAGCCCAGGTCCAGCGCGATGACACGCTTGTTCTTCAGACCCTCGGGAACGTCGCCTGCGGTGATCCGGTTTGCCAACCCCTCGACGATCGCAGTCTTTCCGACCCCCGGCTCGCCGATGAGCACGGGGTTGTTCTTGGTCCGCCGGGAGAGCACCTGGATGACGCGGCGGATCTCCTCGTCACGGCCGATGACGGGATCGAGCTTGCCCTGACGGGAAAGCTCGGTGAGGTTTCGACCGTAGCGGTCGAGTGCCTGAAAGGTCTCCTCGGGAGTCGGCGACGTCACTCGGTGGCTGCCGCGCACCTCACGCAACGCCGCCAGGAGCTGATCACGCGTCACGCCGAGCTCCTCTGCCCACGCGAGCAGCAGGTGCTCTACGGAGACGTAGTCGTCTCCCATGTCCCGCCGCAGCTCGTCGGCTTTGTCGAGACCCTCACGCGTGCTCCGCGCCATCGTCGGCTCCGAGCCGCCTACCGCCCTTGGGAGACGGGCGAGCTTCTCGGCGAGGCGGCGGGAGACGTCCCCAGCATCTGCGCCCACCCGGGCGAGGATCGGGCGGGCGATGCTCTCGGGGTCGGCGAGCACGGCGGTCAGCACATGGGCCGGCGTCACCTCGGCGTGGTTCGCAGAGGCGGCCTGCCGGGTAGCCGCGGCAAACGACTCGCGGGTCTTGACGGTCCAGCGTTCGGGGTCGATCGGCATCTTGAAACCCTCTGTGTGGCTCTGTGGCTGTGTGGTCGGAGTTCATCCCCCGCGTCGGGCGGGCCAGTAGGGGATCGGTGACGCGTCGAACGGGACGAGGTCCCGCCGGTAATGGCGATGGATCTGCTCCACCGCCTCCCGCGCCTCGGCCCGAGCCTTCTCGAGCTCGGCTCGGAGACGAAGGACCTCGGTCTCGAGCTCGAGCACCCGGCGGACTCCTTCGAGGTTCAGACCGGCTGCCGTCAGGTCCTGGATCCTGCGGAGCCGCGTGAGGTCGCGCTCGGAGAACCTGCGCGAGCCACCGTGGGTACGCGACGGATCGAGCAGACCGCGACGTTCGTACATCCGCAACGTCTGAGGATGGACGCCGGCGAGCTCAGCCGCGACGGAGATCACGTACACAGGGGCCGCTGTCGTTCCCGGACGACCGTCCATCACGCCTCCGCACGCCCTGCACGCGCGGTTCCAAGCGTCGCTGCAAGCTGCTCGATCGCGGCTCGCTGCTCGTCAGTCAGCGACTTGGGCACCTCCACGTCGACCCTCACGAGGAGATCCCCCGGCTTGGCGCCGTTCTTGCCGCCGGCCGACACACCGCGGCCCTTCACCCGCAGGTGCGTCCCGGATGCGGTGCCCGGGGGCACCCGGACGGTCACCGGGCCGTCCAGGGTCGGGACGGTCACCGTGGTGCCGAGCGCGGCTTCGGGGAAGGTGATCGGGACCGAGTGCGTGAGGTTCCGTCCGCGACGGCCGAAACGCCGGTCGGTGCCCACTCGCACCACCACATAGAGGTCGCCGGCAGGCGCGGAGCCCTGGCCGGGCTCGCCGCGCCCCTTCACCCGTATGCGCTGCCCGTGCTCGACCCCGGGCGGAATCCGCACCTTCACACTGCGGGTGCGACGTTCCGTCCCCGTCCCACTGCACGTTGCGCAGGGACTCTCCACAACGGTGCCCCGGCCATTGCAACTCGGGCACACCGTACTGAGGGAGAAAAGTCCCTGGTTGTCGTCCAGCGTTCCCTTGCCGTTGCAGCGTGGGCAGACGTGCGTCGAGGTCCCAGGCGCCGCACCCGACCCGTTGCACGTCTGACAGCGCACGTCCTGAGGAACGTTCACCGACGTCGTCACCCCGTGCACCGCGTCAGCAAAGGACAGGTGCACCTCGGTCTCGACGTCCGCGCCACGTTGGGGTCCACGCGTACGTCGCCGGTTCTGTCGGCCGCCGAACAGGCCGCCGAAGATGTCGCCGAGGTCGCCGAGGTCCTCCATGCGGAACGTCGTCCCGCCGGGAGAGCCGAAGCCTCCGCCGCGGCCGAACCCGCCGGCCATCGGTCCGAGCCGGCGCACTTCGTCGTACTCCTTACGGTGCTCAGCGTCACCGAGCACGTCGTACGCCGCGCTGATCTCCTTGAAACGCTCCTCGCTGCCGGGATTCGCGTCAGGGTGGTACTGCTTCGCGAGCTTGCGGTAGGCGCGCGTGATCTCTTTGTCGGTGGCAGTCGAGGGCACACCGAGCACCTGGTAGTAGTCCTTCTCGAACCACTCGCGCTGGGGTGCCACGGGTCAGCCCCGCACGCGGACCATCGCCGGACGAAGCACGCGGTCGCGCCAGCGATACCCCGCGCGCAGCACCTCTTCGACCCGAGTGGAGCTCGGCGAGCCGCCGCTGCCGTTCCCAACCGGCTCTGACGACCCTGCGGATCCGGTCGACCCTGCGGATCCGGTCGCCTCGGGCGCGGACTTCTCGCCCGGGTCCGGCTCCGGTCCCCGTCTCGGCTCCGGTTCCGGCTCCGGCTCCGGTTCCGCGACGCTGTGCGCAACTGCGTCGTGCACCGTCGGGTCAAACGGCACCTCGACCGCGTCCACACGTTCGAGCCCTTCCTTCGAGAGGATCTCAAGAAGCTGGCGCCGTGCCTGGGCGAGCGCACGGGCCTCTTCGGAAAGAGGCTCGCCCGCGGGGGCCCCGGACGTACCGACGTCGCTGGGGTCATCGTTCTGCTCGTGACCGAGATGTGCCCATGCGAGATCCAGATTGTCGAGCACCGGCAAGAGCTTGGCGACGAGGTCAGCGGCCGCACGGGAGGACTGCTCCTGCTGCAAACGCGCCACGCGCTTGCGGTAGTTGTCGAAGTCGGCCTTCAGGCGCTGGAGTGACTGCAGGTAGTCATCACGCTCCGCCTCGAGGGCTGCCACATCGGGGAGGATCGCTGCGCCCCCGGCTCCAGCATTTTGGCCGCCTTCGGCGGGCACGTCGACCGCAGACCCGTCGGCAGACCGCCGCTCGGCGCCCGTTCCCTCCGCACCCGCGTCCACTTCCGCGTCCGCGTCCACTCCCGCGTCCACTCCCGCGTCCACTCCCGCGTCCACTTGCGCGTCTGTGTCCGCGCTTGCACCGTCATCGGCCCACCGCGCCGCCGCGTCGGGACGACCGCTCATTGCTCGTCGACGATCTCGGCGTCAACGACCTCGCCCTCGGCGGGCTCGTCGGACGCACGTCCGCTCGGGCCGGATGCGGACCCCGTCCCGTCTGCTCCGCCGGGAGTACCGGCTCCGCCGGCCCCACCAGCGGCCGCCGCCTGCGACGCCTGCTCGTACAGACGCTGCGAGAAGCCCTGGCTCGCACTCACGAGCTTCTCGGTCGCCGACTTGATCGCCTCGACGTCCGTCCCCGACAGCGCGTCCTTCACGCCCTGCAGTGCATAGGAGACGTCCTCTTTCTCCGAGCCCTCGAACTTGTCGCCCTGCTCGCGCAGCAGCTTCTCGGTCTGGTACACGAGGGTGTCCGCGGTGTTGCGCACCTCGGCCTCCTCGCGCCGCCGCCTGTCGTCCTCGGCATGCGCCTCCGCGTCTCGGATCATGCGATCGATGTCGTCCTTGGCGAGGGCCGACTGCCCGGTGATGGTCATCGATTGCTCCTTGCCGGTAGCACGATCCTGGGCGGACACGTGCACGATCCCGTTGGCATCGATGTCGAAGGTGACCTCGATCTGCGGGATGCCTCGGGGCGCGGGCGGCAGGTCGACGAGCTGGAACTTGCCCAGCGTCTTGTTGTACATCGCCATCTCGCGCTCTCCCTGGAGCACGTGGATCTCCACTGAGGGCTGGTTGTCCTCCGCGGTCGTGAACACTTCGGAGCGCTTCGTCGGGATGGTCGTGTTCCGCTCGATGAGGCGGTGCATCACGGCACCCTTGGTCTCGATGCCGAGGCTGAGAGGGGTGACGTCGAGGAGGAGAACGTCTTTCACCTCACCCTTCAGCACTCCCGCCTGGACCGCCGCGCCGATCGCGACCACCTCATCGGGATTCACGCCCTTGTGGGGCTCCTTGCCCGTGAGATCGTGGACCAGCTCCTGGACGGCTGGAATGCGGGTCGAACCGCCGACGAGCACGACGTGCTCGATATCGGAGGTCTTCAACCCCGCGTCCTTGATCGCGGCCTCGAACGGGCCCCGGCACGCCTCGACGAGGTCGTGGGTCAGCTCGTTGAACTTTGCCCGGGTGAGCTTCACGTCCAGATGCTTGGGTCCCTCGGACGTGGCCGTGATGAATGGAAGGTTGACCTGGGTCTCCTGCACGCTGGAGAGCTCGATCTTCGCCTTCTCCGCAGCTTCCTTCAGCCGCTGGAGCGCCATCTTGTCGTTGGAAAGGTCGACCCCCTCGGTGTCTTTGAACGACTTCACGAGCCAGTCGATGACTTTCTGGTCCCAGTCGTCGCCGCCGAGCTTGGTGTTCCCAGACGTCGACTTCACCTCGAAGACGCCGTCGCCGATCTCGAGCACCGAGACGTCGAAGGTCCCGCCACCCAGGTCGAAGACGAGGACGGTCTGGTCCTTCTGCTCCTTGTCCAGGCCGTAGGCAAGGGCGGCTGCGGTCGGCTCGTTGATGATGCGCAGCACTTCGAGCCCGGCGATCTGGCCCGCCTCCTTGGTCGCGGTGCGCTGCGCGTCGTCGAAGTACGCGGGGACCGTGATCACTGCCTGGTTCACGCTGTCACCGAGGTAGGCCTCGGCGTCGCGCTTCAGCTTGCCCAGGATCCGGGCAGAGATCTCCTGTGCGGTGTACCCCTTTCCATCGATGTCGATGGTCCACGAGGTCCCCATGTGGCGCTTGACCGAGCGGATGGTGCGATCGGGGTTGGTGATCGCCTGACGCTTGGCGACTTCGCCGACCAGCACCTCGCCCGTCTTCGAGAATCCGACCACCGAGGGGGTGGTCCTGGACCCTTCCGCGTTGGGGATCACGACGGGCTCCCCCGCCTCCAGCACGCTCACTACCGAGTTGGTGGTCCCGAGGTCGATTCCGACCGCCTTGGCCATGTCCCTACCTACCTCTCTCGCGCCGCTGGGGCGCCTATGCTCGTCGCTCTTACGATCTGCCAGTATAGCAAACCTGAGTCGATTTGATACAGGTTTATTGATGCCGCATCGAGTTCCTCGTGACCGGACAGGGGTGGTGCCACCCTGGGCCTTCCACGGCACGCACCGGCACTGCGCACGGCTCGTGGGGACCGGGGGCGCTGAGTACGCTCGGGGTCGTGCTCGACCTGGTGCTTCTCCGGCATGGCCAGTCCACCTGGAACGCAGAGAATCTCTTCACGGGATGGGCCGACGTGGACCTGAGCCCCGGCGGCGAGACGGAGGCAGTCGAGGCAGGGCGTCTTCTCGCGGACACCGTCGACCTGGACCTGCGAGTCGTCCACACCTCGGTGCTGACCCGTGCGATCCGCACCGCCAACCTCGCGCTCGACGCGGCCGGCCGATCCTGGCTCCCCGTGCGCCGCCACTGGCGCCTCAACGAGCGGCACTACGGCGGCCTCCAGGGACTGAACAAGAAGGAGACGGCCGAGCGCTACGGCCTCGAGCAGGTGACGACGTGGCGCCGCAGCTACGACGTGCCGCCACCGCCGCTCCCCGAAGGAGACGACCGGAGCCCTGCAGGCGACCCCCGGTACCGCGGCGTGCCCACGCATGCGTTGCCGGTCACGGAGTGCTTGGCCGACGTCGTCGCCCGAGTCCTGCCCTACTGGGACGACGCGATCGTCCCCGACCTCTACGCAGCCGGAGCACGTGGCGGTGCGGTCCTCGTGGTCGCCCACGGCAACAGCATCCGCGCGTTGCGCAAGCATCTCGACGCGATCTCCGACGACGACATCACGGGCCTGGAGATCCCCACGGGGATCCCCTACCGCTACCGCTTCGCCAACGACCTGTCGGTCGCAGACGCCGGATACCTCGGCGACCCCGACGCCGCTGCGAAGGCGGCGGAAGAGGTCGCCCGCCAGGCCGGCTGAGCCGGTCGGCTGAGCCGGTCGGCCTACACCTACAGCGCGTCGACGCCGCGCTCGCCGGTGCGCACGCGCACCACGGCGTCGAGCGGGGTGACCCAGACCTTGCCGTCGCCGATCTTGCCGGTCGCCGCCGCGCCGACCACCGCATCGACCACCTCGGCGACCTGATCGTCGTCGACCGCGACCTCGATCCTCACCTTCGGCACGAAGTCCACTTCGTACTCCGCGCCCCGATAGACCTCGGTGTGACCCCGTTGGCGCCCGAAGCCCTGCGCCTCGGTGAGGGTCATGCCGTTCACACCCGCCCTTTTGAGCGCCTCCTTCACGTCATCGAGCTTGAACGGTTTCACGATGGCCGTGACCAGCTTCACTCCTGTCCTCCTTGCCTTGCACCGACCCGCTCGCGCGAGAGGGCGTTCGATGACGTCCCCGCCGGTGTCGGCGCTGCGTCGACGAGACGCGCCGCGCTGGCTGCCATGGCGGAGACCCGCTCGGCGAACGTCTCCGCCGGGTACACCTCCTCGTCGTGGATGGCGATGTCGCCGATCTCCATCGTGTCGTCCTTCTCCCGCAGTCCACGGCAGACGAACTTGACGACGTAGAGGATGACGGCGGTCATCACCGCGGTGAAGCAGATGATCCACGCAGCGGCGAGGAACTGCTCCCACTCCTGGTGCCACGAGCCGGTGTAGAAGAGCCCGCCGACCGAGACGGCGCCCTTCCCGTTGAAGTGCTTGCCGGTGACGCCGTACTCGATCATGCCGGGGTCCGCGAGAAACCCGACGAGCAGACCACCGCAGAGGCCCGCGATCCCGTGGGTGTACACGACGCCGAGCGCATCGTCGACCTTGGAGAACGGGCGGATCCTCGGCAGGGTGTTCCAGGCGACCCACACGATCGACGAGCAGATGAGGCCCACCAAGATGGCGCCGTACCCGTCCACCCAGCCTGCGGACGGCGTGATGCCGACGAGCCCGCAGATCATGCCGTTGATCGCCCCGAGGAAGGTGGCCTTCTTCTGCTTGGAGAAGGTCAGGTCGGCGAGCAGCCACGTCACGAGCCCTGCCGCCGTCGCGATGTTCGTGTTCAGGACGGCGGACGCTGCGTCGACGCCTGCGTAGAACGGGTCGCCGCCGTTGAAGCCGTTCCAACCGAGCCACAGAATGCCTGCGCCGACGGCCACCAGCATCAAGTTGTTGGGCACGCCGTGGAGACGGTCTCGCCGAAGGCGCGGTCCGACGATCGCCGCCGCGGTGAAACCCGCCACGCCGGCGGAGAGGTGGATGACGTAGCCGCCGGAGTAGTCGACCGCACCCTTTTGGGCGAAGAACCCGCCGCCCCATAAGAGCGCGGCATTCACGGCATACACGAACGTGATCCACAGCGGTACGAAGAGCAGCCATGCCTTGAACTTCATCCGCCCGAGGATGCTGCCGAGGAAGAGGAGGGGGGTGATCGCCGCGAACACGAACTGGAAATACGCGAACGTGGAGGTCGGGAAGTGGAACGGGATGAGCGTCTGCGCCCCGGAGACCGCCTGGTTCTGCTCGCCGAAGTGGCTCACGATCGGATGCGGCTTGCCGACCAGGTCTCCGAAGAACGAGCCAGTCGGGCCGAGATGCGCAAACGGGCCGAACCCCATGTTGTACGCCCACAGCACCCAGACGAGGAGCACCAGGCTGAATCCGGAGAACGCCATCAGCATGGTGTTCACCACCCACTTGCGCTGGACGAGACCGCCGTAGAGGACGGCGATGCCCGGAAGGCTCATGAGCCCGACGAGGGTGGCGGCCACGAGCTGCCACGTGTTGTCGCCGGGGTTCAGCCAATGCGGGTACGGGAGGCTCGCCGCTTCCAGCACCTGTGCTCCTCTCTGTGTGACGTCTCGGATCCTCTTTGCGGGCATGTCACCGCCGGGGTGTGCACCGCCGGGGTGTGCACCGCCGGGGTGTGCCCCGCCGGCTGCTGGCGAGTATGGAGAGGCGTCGTTTCCTGGCTGCTACGCGCATGTTTCCGGGGTGTGAACTGTTGACGGAGCGTGGGGGCGCGTCGACGCTCGGCGTGAACGCCGGCATCATTTCTCCCGATGGGGAGGTGGCAGTACCCTTTTCGCCATGGCACCGCGGATGCACAACCTCGACCTGTCCAAGATCTGGCTCTTTTCCACGTGCAGCGCGAGAGAACTTCGCACCGTGCAGCGAGCGCTCGACGAGGTGACCGCGAGGGCCGGGACCGTGCTGTGCGAAGAGGGCACGATCGGGCGCGAGTTCTTCTTCATCGTCGAGGGCCGGGCGTCGGTGCGCAGGGGTGGACGTAAAGTTGCGCTGCTCGGACCGGGGGACTACTTCGGAGAGCTCGCATTGCTGGACCGGCGACCACGCTCGGCGACCGTCTCGGCCGACACCGACATGGTGCTCTTGCACATGAACCAGCGCGACTTCTACGGCCTGTTGGAGGAAGTCCCGCCTCTCGCACGCAAGCTGCTGGCCGCGATGGCGGACCGGCTCCGGGATGCGGATTCCAAGGTGTCCGCGCTGATCTCACACTGATCGGAGCGGCGGACATGGACCTCCACGACGCACTCGACTTCATGCTGCAACGCCACCAGGGGGTGCTGGTCACCCGCCGGCGCGATGGACGCCCGCAACTGTCCAACATCGTCTACGCACTCGGCGACGGGACGGGCGGGGCGGGCGTCAGCTCCAGCGGAGACGGTCCGGTGCGGATCTCGACCACCGCATCGCGGGCCAAGACGCGCAACCTGCGCCGCGACCCTGCCGCATCCCTCTACGTTCCCGGAGACACGTTCTGGTCCT
>JAJYPY010000216.1 GCA_021794995.1 Actinomycetes bacterium
TCTGCGGCCTGTGGCGGTTGGCCCGATCATTGGCCCGCGATCCGGTCGAGGCACTGCTCTACGTCCCCGATGTGCTTGCCCACCAGCTCTTCGACCGGCAGGTCTCCTACCAGGTGGAGGAGGACTGGGGTCCTGCCGTCCACCACACCCTCGGGTTCGGCTGGCCCTGCGCCGAGCACGATCGGTGCCGACAGCTCCGGCAGAGCATCGAGGTCGAGCTCGGGGAGCAGGGACTCACGGTCGGCCGATGGACCCACGGCGAGTACAGCGACGCTGACGCCTCGCTGGGCGCCGCCGTCTGGTGCGCCGTCCGTCACCTGAACCCGGCAACCGTCGTCGAGACCGGTGTGGCCCGGGGCGTGACCAGTCGATTGGTCCTCGAGGCCATGTCGCTGAACCAGCGGGGCCATCTCTGGAGCGTCGACCTGCCGCACCCCCTCCGACCGGAACTGCACGGAGAGATCGGCGCGGCAGTACCCGAGGCGTTGCGAGAACGATGGACCTACGTGCGCGGGTCCAGTCGCCGCCGGCTTGCGCCGCTCGTGGCCCAGGTCGGGCAGATCGACCTGTTCATCCACGACAGCCTCCACACGGGCCGCAACATGCGATTCGAGATGGACACTGTCTGGCCTTCCCTTGGCGCTGGTGGGGTGATGTTGATCGATGACGTGGACAATCAGTCCTTCGCCGACTTCCTGTGCCAGGTTGGTCAGCCCGATTCTCTGGTGGTCCGGTCCGCAGACGGACCCTGGATGTTCGCCATGGTGCGCAAGTCACAGGGGCCGACCCGGCCATAGGGAGGGAACCCTGCCGTCCGTGTCGGGTCGTGTCGGTGCCATCCTGGTGGACGCCGAGTGCAATCTGCAATGGGTGCAGCTCCGCTGGAGTGATGTGCAGCGGCGCTCAGCGAGCTAGGGGATGACGTTGCCGGCGTATTGGGACTCGTGCACTCGCTTACGTTCTTGAGCCAGATGGAACGAGTAGTAGCTGTTCCAATCGCCGTTCTTGCGGATCGCTCGTAGCTTGAGTACGGCTTCGGCGCCCTTGAGACGCCACCGTGCTCCACTCAGGGCCATCCTGTCCTTCACCAAATATCGGCATGCGCCTTCAATTACCCCGGTCGCCACTGGCCACCCGTTCGCCAATGCGGTGGGGTAGTCGAGATACGCAGCCTTGGCAAGCAGGTAGCCCGCGCAGGTATCAGCGTTCTTGCGCTCGCTCGCCGATAGATGAAGGTTGGTCGCCTTTCGCCTGATCGCGCCGGCAACGAGACCTGCCTTGCCCTCGAGCACCTGGAGGGCCTTCTCTCCGACCCAGCGCTCGGCCGCGGGATCTCCCTCGTCGTGAAAGCACCACGCCGCGTCCCAGAGGTAGGTCATCACGTGGATCAGGTCGACCACGATGGTCACCTTCACCTTGCGCAACTTGGCCTCGGCCTTGATGCGGCTGATCTGGTGGTTGTTGCCGTCCACCAGTGCCACCCAGGCCCGAGAGTGCTGCGGGTCACGCCGATCGGCCTCGGAGAACGCCTCGGCGATGACCGCCGCGGCGTCGTCGACCACGCTTGCGGTGAGCCACTTGTCCTTCGCCTTCGGCGCCTGCTTGGCCGTGTCGTCATGGCTCGCCATCACCTCGCCTGGTGAACGCGGCACCGGCTCGACGACGTAGACGGCGGCTACCTCCGCCATGCGCTTGGATGGCTTCTCGCCCTTCGAGCGGCGGGTGCGAAGCTTCGGGGCGGCCTCGGCTTGGGCTTTGGCGGTTGCAGGACGGAGATCCTCCGGGCGCATCGCCACCCCCTTGCCGTCCGCGGAGATGACGACCACCTCGTTTTCGGCGGCCGTCGGGCGGGCCTGGCGGTCGTAGAAGCCGGCGAAGTCCACAGCGGCAGCCGAGGCGAGCTCTTCGACCTGGCGGTGGCCGACCTTCACCCCAGTTCCTCGCCTCATCGCCTCCTTGGCCTCCTCGAAACTGCCGCGGCTCGACTCGATCGCGGCGAGCTCGCGAAGCCCATGAGAGTGCAGCTCTGCGGGCAGGTTCCACGTGGCGTCGGCCGGATAGAGGTTCTGCTCTCCCCTGCACCGGTAGGCCATCCGGCCAACTCTCACGGTGCCGACGATCGTGGCGAGGGGACGCTCGTGGTCGCGTTCGACTGCCCGGTGCGCCAGCCCGCTGGCGCCGCTCACCTCCTCGAGGCGCGCCTCGCTCAGCGCCCGCAGGTCGAAGTGGTCCTGCAGCAGCAGGCGCAACAGCTCGAAGCCTTCGGTCCTTACGTAGGTCTCGAGCTCGAAGTGCTCGAGACCCGCTGCTGTGCCGCCCGAAAGAAAACGGCCGATCTTCGCGAACTGGCCAAGTGATGCTCCAAAGCCGTCCCCGAACGCCAGCTCGCCGGCATGAGCCAGCTGGTCGCTCACAGGGGCCTGCTCGACCTCCTCAGCCGTGCGACCAGCTGGGCGCGGCCGGAGTTGCCCCGGGCGTCGAGCTGGGCTTTGGCGGCGCGGAAGCGTTCGGTCGCCCTCCGCACCGGCTCTACCTCGGCTGTCGGCAGCATCAGAAACTTCGTCTTGCCGCTCTCCTTGTAGCTCAGCACCGTCGAGGGATGCCCCTCGCCGGTCGCGCAACGGCAGTTCGGCTTCCCGCAACGCCTGCGGTGCACGAGCACCGTGCCCCGCACCATCTCTGGGACCTCGCTCGACCTGCGATCGGCCATGACTCATAGCCTATGCCTCCATCTGCTAGTCGTTAGATAGCAGATTCTCCCCGATGCAGGACCGAAACTGGGGGATTCTCAGTTCCTCAGAGCCCGGAGTCAGCTAGATCGGGAGCCCAACCAGCGGGAACGTCGTCGGAGACGTCACTGCAGCGGAGCTGCACCCATCTCGTATCTGAC
>JAJYPY010000217.1 GCA_021794995.1 Actinomycetes bacterium
GGTCGGCGTCGAGCGTGTCGGCCACCAGGTAGCACACCGCCGCCGCGTGCTTGCACGGATCGGCCCAGTCCGGGCACGTGCAGCGCGGCTGGACCTCGCCGGCGACAGGCAGCAGGTCGATCCCCGCGGCGCTGAGGTCGTCGGCGACCGCGGGCGGCATCTCGCCGTCGATCAGCGCGGCGAGCCGGCCCACCTCGCTCGCGAGCGCCTCGAGCGCGCGCGCCCATTCCTTCGCCGAGTACGTCCGCACGCGGACCGTGACTTTGTAGGGCTTCGCGCGTGAGCCCTGCACGGCGGCCACGACCTCGCCCGCGTGCACCTCCAGGTCGCTCACCGCCCCGGTCCGCGCATAAGTCCTCCCGCGCGGCAGGCGGTTCGGATCGAGGCGGGCGCGGTGCTCGAGCGCGTCGACCCACGCCCTCCCCCACCAGGTCGCGCCGAACGGCCGCTTTCCCGCGGCCCGCCAGGGTCCCGAGCCCGGTCGCCGCTTCGGAGTGGGCGGGTACCAGCTCACCGGCCACCCCCGTCGGACCCCAGGCGCACGAGGTCGGCCAGCTCCGCGTCGCTCAGGTCGCCGATCCACGCCTCCCCGCCGCCCACGACCGCCTCCGCGAGGTCCCGCTTCTTCTCGAGCAGCTCCGCGATCCGATCCTCCAGCGTGCCCTCGCAGACGAGCCGGTGGATCTGGACGGCCCTGCGCTGGCCGATCCGGTGCGCGCGGTCGCTCGCCTGGTCCTCGACGGCCGGGTTCCACCACCGGTCGTAGTGCACGACGTGGGTGGCGCGCGTGAGGTTCAGCCCGACGCCGCCGGCCTTGAGGGAGAGGAGGAACACCGGCACGGCGCCTGACTGGAAGCGCTCCACCATCTCCTCGCGCCGGCGCGCGGGGACACCGCCGTGGAGGAACAGCGTCGGGATCCGAAGCGTCGCCAAGTGCGCCTCGATCAGCGCGCACATCTCGACGAATTGGCTGAAGACCAGGACCGAGTCGCCTGCGCCGACGATGACGTCGAGGAGCTCGTCGAGCGCGGACAGCTTGCCCGAGCGCCCGCCGAGGGGCCCGGGCTGGTGCAGGTACTGCGCCGGGTGGTTGCAGATCTGCTTCAAGACCGTGAGGAGGCGCAGGACGAGACCCTGGCGCTCGATGCCCGACTTGGCCTGGATCGCGCGCAGCGCCTCGCGCACCTCGGCCTCGTAGAGGCTGACCTGCTCGGTCGTGAGCGGGACGGCGACGTCGGTCACCGTGCGCTCCGGGAGGTCCGGGGCGATCTCGGGGTCCGTCTTGCGCCGGCGCAGGAGGAAGGGCCGCACGGCGCGCGACAGGCGCGCGGTCGCCTCGGGATCGCGGTTGCGCTCGACGGCGACCGCGATGGTGCGCCGGAACCGCTCCAAGGGACCGAGCAGCCCGGGCGTGGTCCAGTCGAGGATCGACCACAACTCGCTCAGGCGGTTCTCGACGGGGGTGCCGGTGAGGGCGAGGCGGATGGGGGCCGGGACCGAGCGCAGCGCCTTGGCGGTGTCCGACATCGGGTTCTTGGCGTGCTGCGCCTCGTCGGCGACCACCATCGAGAAGCCCGCCTCGGCGAGGGCCGCGCGCTCCCTGCGCACGATGCCGTAGGTGGTGAGGACCACCTCGCCCGTCCTGAGGTCGTCGAGGTGGCGGCCCCCACCGTGGAAGCGGCGCACCGGGACCGAGGGCGCGAAGCGACGGAGCTCGCGCTCCCAGTTGCCGAGGAGCGAGGTGGGGCACACGACGAGCGTCGTCGTGCGCGATCCGCCGGCCCGGCGGCGCCTGGTGCGCGGGCCCTCGGCCTCTGCGGTGCGGTGGAGGTGGAGGGCGATCACCTGGACGGTCTTGCCGAGCCCCATGTCGTCGGCGAGGCAGCCCCCGAGCCCGAGCCCGGTCATGCTGGCGAGCCAGTCGAGCCCGCGCTGCTGGTACGGACGCAGCTCGGCCAGCAGCTCGCTCGGAGGGGCGATCGTGTCGAGGGCGCCGGCTGACAGTGCCCTCAGGCGCTCCGCCATCCCGGCGAGCGCCCCTTCGGCGACGACCTCGACGAGGTCCCCGTCGATCTCGAGCGCACCGCCGAGCAGCGCGCCGATCGCCTCCGCCGCGCCCATCCGCCGGGTACGCCGGTCCCGGGCGCGTGCGACGATCTCGGGGCTCACGGCCACGAAGCGGCCCCGGAGCCGCACGACGGCGCGCTTCGCCTCGGCGAGGAGGTCGATCTCCTCGGGATCCAGCGCCTCGCCGCCCAGCGTGAGCTCGTAGTGGAAGTCGACCAGCGACGCCAGCCCGAACTCGCGGTCCGTGAGCCCCTCGGGGGAGGGGGTCATGACGGCACGCAGCGCGAGCCCGTCGAACAAGAGCTCGCGCGGCCACAGCACCGCGATGCCGGCGCTCCCGAGACCCGCAGCGCCCTCGACGACCAAGTCGGCGAGCAGGTCGTCGTCCAGAGCCAACGCCTCGGGGACGCGCTGGGCGAGGAGCGCGCCGATCGGCTCCCATGCCCGCGCGCCGCGGCGCAGGGCGAGGAGGAGGTCCCGCTCGGCGTCGGCGCCGAAGCGAGAGAGGAGCGGCGCGGGCATCGTGAAGAGCGAGGCCGCGTCCACGACGAGGCTCGGGTCCGCGCTGCTCGCGACCTGGAGCACCCCGTAGGCGGCGGGAGCCGGGCGGTCCTCACCCAGGGCACCGTCGTCACCGCGCAGGTCGTCGTCACCGCGCAGGTCGTCGTCGAGCAGGTCGTCGTCGAGCTCGTCGTCACCGGCATCGGTCCCGACGCGGCCGGCACCGCCGGGTGTCAGCTGCACGCGCAGCGAGAACGTCGCACCGCTCGTGAGGCCGGCCGCCGCGTCGGCGAGCCAGGGAC
>JAJYPY010000218.1 GCA_021794995.1 Actinomycetes bacterium
CTCGCGACCGACTGCGCCATGACCTCGATGCCGGAGAGCACCTTCGCCGCCAGGTGCGACGAGACGTCGTCCGGCGCACCGACGTCCGCGCGCCGTGGCCCCGGGACCGCAGACGGCGCGCCGTGATCCCTCACATCCCGACGGTACCCGAGAGGCTCGGGGGTCCCCCGCTCCGGGCGCGCGATCGCCCCGTCGCCGCCGGTGCGGACGCTAACGTGCGGAGGATCGAGGCGCTGTCGGACCCGCCCGGCACGCAGTTGCCACCAGACACGGGATGGCGGACATGACCGACCCACAGACCGGCCCGTCTCCTTCTTCTGCGCACCTCGGGGCTGACGACGCCACATCCGAGCATCCGCACCCGCCCGACGTCCTCATCCTCCCCCCGGCCATCGAGCGCGAGCTGTCGGCGACCGGCGACTCGCTCGGCCCCTTGGGGCGCCCCTTCGACCGCAGGAGCCCGTTCTTCGTGGGGCTCACCGGCGCGCTCGGGGTCGGGGTCGCCTACGTCCTCATGCGCGGGGTCGCGGACGTGGCGACCGTCCTCGTCCTCATCGGTCTGTCCTTGTTCATCGCGGTGGGCCTGAACCCGCTGATCGCCTTCATGACCGAGCGCGGCACGTCGCGCGGCGTCGCGGTGGGGGTCGTGATCCTGGCGTTCGTGCTCCTCGCCACGGGGTTCCTGCTCGCCGCGGTGCCGCCGATCTCCCACGAGATCCACGTCTTGGTGCGGGACTACCCCCGCTACCGCGCCGAGCTCCTGGCGGGGAAGGGCTGGGCGGGCAGGCTCGCGCTCAAGCTGCACCTCACCAAGTACCTGAAGGGCTCCTCGCTCAAGGTGCCCACCTCGGGCGTGCTCGGCGCAGGCAAGGCGATCCTGTCGGTCGGCCTCGCGACGATCAGCGTCGCCGTCCTCACGATCTACTTCCTGATCGCGCTGCCGAGCGTCGAGAAGTTGTTCTTGGGGCTGGTCCCGCGCAGCCGGCGCGAGCGCGTAGCGCTCCTCACCGACGAGGTGTTCGAGCGCGTCGGGGGCTTCATGCTGGGGAACCTCCTGACCTCGATCGTCTCGGGGGTCGGCACCTACGTGTGGCTGCGCATCTTCGGCATCCCGTACGCGCTGCTCCTCGCGCTCTTCGTGGCGCTGCTCGACCTGATCCCGATGGTCGGCTCCACCATCGCGGGGATCGTCGTGTCCCTCGTCGCCCTGACGAAGGGCCTGCCGATCGCGATCGCGACCGCCGCCTTCTACATCACCTACCGGTTCTTGGAGGACTACCTGTTGAACCCGAGGATCATGAAGCACACGGTCAAGATCTCGCCGGGTCTCACGATCATCGCCACGCTGATCGGCGGCGCGTTGCTCGGCATCATCGGCGCGCTGGTGGCCATCCCCGTCGCGGCCACCATCTACCTGCTCATCCAAGAGGTGGCGGTCCCCCGGCAGAACGCCCGCTGACGCGGGGCCGAACGCCCCGCACGACGCATCGCGCACCAACAGCGCCGGCTCGATATCTCATGTAGCATTCTGAACATGAGTGTTCAGGATCGACCTGGCGCGTCCGGCGGCGAGCCTGGCGGCGAGCCCACCCGGGTGACCGTCGGGGTCCGCCCGGCCTCGGCGTCCGACAAGCGGGAGATCGCGCACCTGCTGTCGCACGCCTTCCTCGACGATCCGCAGCTGCGCTGGCTGCTCGAGCGATACGACGACCGCCGGCAGCGGCTCGAGCGGCTCTTCGGGATCGAGTTCCGCGACTGCGCCGCCTGCGGGGTGGTGGACGTGGCGACGGTCGAGGGGACGCCGGTCGGTGCCGCCCTGTGGATGCGACCGGGCCGGCGCTTCCCCCCCTTGGGCCGCCAGCTGGCTGCGCTCCCGCAGCAGCGCCGGGTGTTCGGCCGCAACCTGCGCCTCGCGGCCCGGGTGCTGCGGGAGGTGGCCAGCGTCCACCCGAGCGAGCCGCACTGGTACCTGGCCGTGCTCGGCGTGCACCCCGACTGGCAAGGCAAGGGGGTCGGCGCGGCCCTGCTCCGACGCGGCCTCGGCCGTGCCGACGCGGACGGCCTCCCCGCCTACCTCGAGACCGACAAGGTGACCAGCGAGGAGATCTACGCCCACTTCGGTTTCGAGGTGCACCGCCACGTCGCCTTCGACTCCGGCTGTCCTTCGAGCACGACCATGTGGCGTCCGCGCCGGGACCGGTGCACACCGTGACGTGGTCGACCAGGACACGGCGGCCGCCGAGCCTGCTCGACGTGGCGACCGATGTCCTCGTGGCCGAGCCCGGCGCCACCCTCGCCACCATCGCGAGCGCGGCCGGCGTCAGCCGCACCACCCTGCACTCCCACTACCCGACGCGCCAGGCGCTGCTGCGCGCCGTCGCCGAGCGGGCGATGCGCGTCTGCGCGGAGGCGATCTCGGGCGCGGCCGAGGGCGGGGGCGACGTGCTCGCCAGGGTCGTGGCCGCGCTGGTCCCCGTGGGTGCCCATCTGGCCTTCCTCTGGCGCAACCCGAGCTTCGACCACGATCCGGAGCTCGGCGCCCGGTGGCTCGAGATCGAGGGCGAGCTGCGCGACGTGCTCGAGGTGGCGCGCGAAGAGGGCTCGCTTTCGGCGGACCTCCCCGACTGGTGGAGCGTCCACGCCCTCTTCGCCCTCGTCTACGTCGCTTCCGAGAACATCTTCCTCGGCCGGCTTGCCCCCCTCGACGCGCCCGGCCTCGTGCTGGCGACCCTCACCTCCAGACGCGACGCGATCCCGGCGCGCATCGGCCGCCCGAGGTGAGCGGTTGGGGGTTCGCCGCCCCCAGGAGCTCGCCGCCCCCAGGAGCTCGCCGCCCCCAGGAGCTCGACGCCCTCGGGGCC
>JAJYPY010000073.1 GCA_021794995.1 Actinomycetes bacterium
CCACTCGGTCGTTTGGTGGTTGGGAGCACCCCGATTGTCTCGGGGCCACCACCACGACCGGTGGATGGTCAATTCACCACACAAGTCCTGCTCAGGACCAAGATTTCCTATCCGCGCGGCCTCTTAGAGCCATCTTCAACGCTGGGGAGGCGCTTGTCGCCATCGGCGCCATCGAACCGTACGTGGTTGACGAGATCGCTACGCAATACGCCCAGACAGGGCACGGCCGAGGAAACAAGATGGTCGGACGCGAGCTCAAGTTCGGTGCAAGCCAGATCCGGCCCCGGCCAGCGCCTGTTGAGCTCAGGCCCGTGACGATCGCCTGCGGTCCGATCGAGGTCCCCATGCCCTGGGGGGACATCACGATCCGATTCGTGCGCTTCGAACACACGCGCACCGTTCTGTCGATCACCGGTCGCCTCAGCGCGTCGTCTTCATCGGAGTCAGGACGCCACCACCCGCTCCGTGAGATCAATGGACCACGACGACGCTTGACGGTCGTTGTCGCCGACGACCGGGGAACCACTTCACAAGCCCACTTCAGCGGAGGGGGCCGGGGGGAGGACGAGATCGACGGACAGCTCGCGACGATCGCCCCAATGTCGACAGACACGGCATGGCTCGAGCTCGACGGGCGGCGCATCGAGCTGCGTGCGCACGAACCGGCGGACGCCGAAGTCCACCTTGAGAAGCTTGCAACCCCGCCGACTGCCCTCGCCTACTTGTGGCACAAGGTGGCGATCCTCGGGCGACCGTTGCGGCATCAGCCGCTCATGTCCGGCCTTGAGGCAACGATCGCCGCACTCGTTGCGATCGACGCCATCGACGCCGAGGATCCCGAGCTTGATGCCATGCGACGCGTTCTGGGGGCCCTGTGGAACATCCCGGGTACCGAAGCGCACGGTCCGTTCCCTGAGCCATGGAGCTCGGTCTTGGTGCGACGCGCACGGGGGAATGGTGCGATGTGCGGGACCCTCTCGCTCGAGGTCGTCACGCCAGCGGTCGACGGAATCAGCGTGTGTGCCCACGCGCTCGAAGCGACGCCTGAGCGTTTCGTGATCGAGATGGAGCTCGCCCCTGATGGTCCGCTCGCATGGTGGGCCGAGGACGACCGCGGTGGCGTCTACCTCGGCTATGGGGAGGGCATCGAGGGATCACCGGAGCACTCCTCGACGCGAGCCGTCTTCCTCGGAGGGCTGGATGCGGACGTCGAGGAGCTGCGGTTCATGCCCACGGGTATCACTGAACGGGCGCTGCTGCGTATCCCGATGCGGGGTCGGCTTCGCTCGACATAGGGACACCGCCTCTTGCCCAAATCGGTTCGACTGCCGGAGCGCGTGCGCGACAACCGGCGTTCGGGGCGACGTCGACGCTGACAGCGGCTCGTCATTATGGGCAACCGCGTTCGACATCCTCGTATTACACGTATTCAGTCGAGATCCTGCCGTCGGCGAGACGCTATGGAGTACGAGTTGAGGACATCGTCAACGCGCTCGAGCACATCGTTTCGTGGCTCGAGCTCGACGACGACCCGCCTCGTTACCTCGTGGCTGGACCCGACCGTGCCGGCAACCTCCTCGAGCTCGTCGTCGTCGAAGGTGCCGGGGACGTGTTCGTGATCCATGCCATGGCGCTTCGGGAAAGCACCCGAGAGGCCCTATTCGGAGACGATCGATCATGAGCAAGCGGACCTACGGACACACGAAGTCAGGCAAGCCGATCGACGACGAGATGATCGAGAGCTTCGTCGACGAAGCGGAGCGTGGCTACGACGCGCAGCAACTGCGCGACGAGCCTCGCGGACGGGGACGCCCCCCACTCGGTGAGGCGGCCAAGGTCGTCGAGTCCGTCCGGCTTGAACCGGACCTCCGGGCTGAAGCCGAGGAGCGGGCAGCAGCTGAAGGCGTGTCGACGTCGGAGCTCATTCGACGCGCCCTTCGTGAGTACCTCCGGAGCGCATGAGATCTCTCCGGCGTCCGGGGCGAGAGTAACTGGCTGGAACGTGTGGCGGTAGGGGCGCCATCGCTGCGCTACGCGATCAAGACGCGTCATCGCCTTCGAGCAGTGGTCGGGGCAGCATCATGGTGACGACTTCCAGCTCGGTTCTTCGGGATACATGCCCAGGGCTCTCAGCTCGCGTGATACGGGACCGTCGGATGTCATCGGCCCTTCACTCCCGGCACGTAGGGGTTCGCGCTCAGGGCGTTGCAAACGACCAGGATCGCCGGGACGTGCACGACGCGCGGTTTCCCCCCATCAACGACGACCCGGAGCTCGTCGATGCCCATGGGGTGGTGGCCGACTCCGATGCAGCGAGGCGAGACTGTCTGAAGGGTTCCGATGCTCGCGAACTCCACCAACGACGACGCCACAGCGCCGCGTCCGTGGAGCACCACAGCGCGAGGCTCGCGGTCTTTCGACGCACGGCCCCCCAAACCACCGAGTTCACCGGCGGGCTCGTCGTGCGCGGTGACCTCGGTGCCGTTCGTGGCTGTCACCCCGATGACGCTCGGATAGCCAGAGAGCGTGCAGGCGTCCGGCGACGTGTCTTCGTAGACCACGATCACTCCCCCGGATAACGCGGCGCCAGGAGCCGTCGCACCGCTGATGGCGAGGTGTCCCGGGTGGCAAGGGGAAGGCGTTTCGGCGACCGGCCGTGACCGCGGGGCCGATCCGTCGACGGCTGCCAAGGACGCGCTGAGCGCGGCGACAGCCACGAGGACCAAGACTCCGAGCGCTGCCGAGCGAAACGACACCGGAGCTCACCGTACGCGTGGTCGCTGCGCGTCGCCCACGCCCGGTGTGCAGGGTCGCCCGCGCGCACAATCCAAGTGGAACATCACGAGCAGTGCCTCGTCAGCAGCGGATGCCCGACACGTCGACATGCTCGAGCGCCGCTGGCTGGGTACTGCTTCTGGCACCGCTCACCCACCACAGTGCTGTTCCAAAGAGATCCAGGGAGGACATACCGACCGATGTGCGGACGCTCGCGGGGACTGAGCTCACCGCGCACCATCGGGTCCTCTCGGGGCGAAGGAGTACCCAGTCCACGGGCTCGCCTGCCTTGATGGCGAGGACGGCACCGTCCGGGAGGATCGTCACGTCCGGTCCTAGGCCGCCGACTGTGAAAGGCGGCGTCGGCAGTGCGACGTCCGACCAGTGCTTGCCACCGTCGGTCGAGCGGAGCATGGGATAGGACGACGAGGAGTTCACGAGAAGCTCGCTCGACGGTCCGGTTGCGACGAGGGACGAGGAGGTGCAGCCGTCGACATTGGAGGGCCATGTGGGCGCACGCCAGCCCTTGCCAGCATCGGTGGAGATGAGGAGCCACTGAACCGTTCCGTTCATCGCACAGTTGCCGGGGGGTGCCGACCCGAACGTCGTGCACGGCTTCCCCTTCGGGCACTGCAAGGAGGAGGCTGCCCAGGTGCTCGTGGCTGTGTCGAAGGTCTCCGCGATCGGCAGTGTGACCTTCGCCGCGTCCCCGCCTCTCGCCGCTGTCTGCGCTGGGGTGGTGTAGAGGGCGACGACGCGGCCGTCTTGGTAATGGAAGCCGCCGAAGCCTGTGACGTGCGCGCCGGGAGGCGGGGGCACAAGCGTCCAGCTTCCCCCGCCATCGGTCGTCTCGAGCGGGATGTACGCGCCGACCGTGCGTGTTGGCGTGATTGCGACGCTGAAGGCCGCGAACAGCGCAGGTCCCGCGCTCGGCAACGCGACGTCGTCGCACCGGGCTGTCTCGGGATACAGCCCGTAGCCGATGCCCGCGTCGGAGATCGCCGACGCGACACCAGCCGTCGACACGCTGCCGAGCGCCGCACCGGTCGAGTCGGTGAGGCCGACCACGCCTTGCCCGCACCACGCGATCCGGCTCGGTGCGGCAGGGTTGAGCGAGACCGGCGTCGAGCCGTCGGACTGCTCTCCGAGGACCGTGAGCCTTCCCAGGCTTGAGAACGTCGGTGCCGGGCGGACCACAAGATCTGCCTGCCCGTAGCGCAGGGAGAATCCTCCTTTCGGCTCCCGGCGAAGGGCGACAGCCGGCCCCTTGGCCTCCCCGGGCACCACCTCCAGGCCGATGAGGTTGGAGGTGAACGGTGCAAAGCCACGGACGCGTACCGCCTGACCGGGCAGCGCCGAGCCGCGGCGTAGCTGCAGATAGACGCAGGTCGAGGGTGTCGGGGACGTACAGAGGTGCCGACGGGCGCTACGGGGCACGACAAGGTGGAAGACCGCGGAGCCCTCGGTCGCACCGCAGCCCTTCGACACGACGATGCAGTCGACGCCCACTTGGTAATTCCCAGAAGCCAAGGGGGCGATCCGGTAATTCTTCACCCGAGAGGCGATCACCCACGGCGCGGCGGGGACCCTGAAGTGCTCGACGAACGTCGTGGGCGACGTCCAGTGCTTGGCCGTCGTGTACTGGGGGCCGCCTTCACAGCCGTCCCAGCAAATCACTCCGTATGTTGTGGTGGTCCGTCTCGGCGTGGCCAGGGTCGCTTCCACCGTGACGCGGGTCCCCGGTCCTCCCCTCGTCGGTCGGATGGTGAGGTGCACCCTTGTCTTGGGCGGCGCAAGGCGTGAGCGCTCCGTGTACCTCGGAGCTGTGGGGTACCCGGTGACGACGACGTGGTAGGTCCCGGCCGCGAGTGAACCGACACGCAGGCAGCTCGCGAAGGTGCCGTTGGGCGACGCAGGGAATGTCGGCCCGATCGGTGCGGTGGGACAGTCGGCGGACGATCCGAACGGCACGGACACATGATGCGAGACCGACGAGGCGACGGAGGACCCAGGTTGCTGACCCGATCCACGGGCGTGCGGAGCCGCCGGGGGTGGTGGCGAACCGGTTGCAAGGACGACGCCCGCGACGAGACCGCCGGCCAGGCAAAGGGCGAGTGCGCGAAGGATCCAGCGCCGACGCTGGCGCCGTCTCGCCTCGCGCACCACGACTTCGGGCTCGAGAGCCGGTGCCTCGTGGGTGGGGGGACGGAGCGTCAGCATCTGATGATACTGTGCATGTCACCATGTTGGATGTCAAGATCGAGCGGGACGGAGATCTCCCGCTGCACGAGCAGGTTGCCGCCGCGATCCGACACGACATCAGCGCTGGGCACGTCCGTCCCGGCGGCCGCCTCCCTCCTGCGCGTGACATGGCGGCCGTACTCGGTGTCCATCCCAACACCGTCCTGCGGGCCTTGCGGATGCTCCGAGATGAAGGGGTGCTCGAGTTCCGGCGGGGTCGTGTCATCACGGTCGTCGGCGAGCCCGCGCATGGCATCGTCGTCGCACAGGCTGTCGAGCTGCTCCGCCTCGCCCGCCACTGGGGTCTGCGGCGTGAGGATGTCGTGGCCCTGATCGAGGGGCTGCCGTAGTCCGGACGATCAGACTCCGAGCGCACTCCCTTCGCGTAGCGAATACGGATTGTCCGAAGGTTGTGGATCCCGTATGGATGGATGCGCCCCGCCCCTTCATGGACGGCGCCATTTGACGCCTTGAGCCGACCGTCGACCCACTCTTGTGGGACGGCTCGGGACCGACTGGTTGCCAGCTGTCGCACGTCAGGCGGCCATCGGTGATCGGCAAGCGCTGACTCTTCGACGACGGCCTCCTTCGTCTCGCAAGTGCGCTGCTCGAGAGATCAGCTGTCGCCTGCAGTCACTACGGCAGTGTGGGAGCTCTGTCGGGAGGTGATGAGGATCCGGCCCAGACCGGGTTGTTTCATCCATCACGCGGTGATGCGGCGAACGCCGAGAATCGTGAGCCCGAGTAGAAGCACTGCCGCCGCCACGAAGATCCCGGTCTCGGCCCCTTGCAGGGGCCAGTAGTGGCTCGCTGGCTGGTACTGGACGACGTAGTGGAGGTGGTTCACGACGAGGCAGTGAGGCCAAGGTGTGACGCGGGTCTGGGCTATGTGCGCTTTCCCAGCTCTCGTGCAGACAGTGAAGCTGCGCGGGAATGTGACCCACGCGTGACCCGGCAGCGGGCTCGTGCGCCCAGCCGGGAGGATCCCCCAGTTGAGCATCCATCCGTTTGTGAGCTTCGCCGAGAGGAACCCCCTCACGCTCGTGTAGGTGGCCGGCGCCACGAGGTGCGGGCGGACGTCGGACCGGACGAGCAGCCGAGCGACGACGAAGATCGGAACCGCGGCCCCGAACGTCCAGCCAGGGCGGCGAATGACGGCGCCGAGCGCAACACCGAGTGCGAAGGCGAACAACGCGTAGCCGATGATCACGATGCCCGTCACGTCGAACACGCTGGGCACGATCGTCGGCCGGGTCGGGCCTCGGGCATTCGACGTCAGGGCAATGTTGGCAGCGCTGGCCCACCATTGGATGAACAGCGTCAACAGCCCACTGGCAATGACGACGACGGCGGCCCCCATGGCGACCTTCCAGCTCAGCCATTGCCGGCGGCTCATGCCCTGGGTCCACGCCAGGCGTTGCGTCCGACGGTCCAGTTCTCCGGCGACGAGCGGCGCTCCAACGCCGAGCCCGACGATGCCGGGCAGCGCGTACAGCGCGAAGACGGCGCCGTCGGCCCAGTACTTCCAGGTCTGGGAGTGGCTCACCGTGAGACCCGTGGTCGCCACCCACAGGGCAAGGAGCAGGGCCAGACCGAGGGCTACGAGCAGCTGCAGGCGCTGGGTGCGCCAGGCGACCCAGATCACGACGCCGCCCCGCCCACACCAGTTTCCGCACGCTGAATCTCCACGTGAGCACCCCTTCCTCGCAAGTAGCCGAGCACCACTTCTTCGAGCGTCGGCTCGATCACCTCGCCAGCCCAGGTCTCGATCAAGGAGCCCGTCTGAACGAGGGTCGACACCTGGCGGCCCGTTCTCGACGACGCGATGACGGTCGAGTCCGATGGAAGATCGAAGGTGTGATCCGACGAGTCGATCAAAAGACGGTGAGTTGCAAGGACTCGCTCCAGGTCGCCAGCGAGTTGCACCTGTGCCGCTGAGAGAATGACGACGTAGTCGCACACGGCTGCCAGGTCTGCGATGGCGTGGGACGCAAGCAGCACGGTGATCCCGTCGTCGACCACCGCTTGGAGGAGGATGTGCATCAAGTCCTCACGGGCAACCGGATCGAGCGCCCCGGACGGCTCATCGAGCAGCAGGACTGGCGGGCGCTTCGCCAGACACAGAGCGAGCGCCACCTGTGCCTGCTGGCCGCCCGAGAGCTTCCCGATCCGTGCAGTGAGAGGGATCGCCAAGTCGTCGAGGTACGTGTGCGCCCGGTCGTCGTCCCATCCCGGGTTCGTCTCGCGGCCGTAGCGCAACATGTCGGCGACCGAGAATCCCCGGTAGAGCGGTCGTTCTTGATCGAGGTAACCGATCCAACCCAGGAACTCTCGATCACAGGTCTCCAGGTCCCGGCCCAGCACGCGGATCTCACCACTCGTCGGGGTCGTGAGCCCAGCCAGCATCCGAAGCAGCGTGGATTTTCCCGCTCCATTCGGACCCACCAGAGCGGCAATGCGCCCCGCGGGGATCGCCAATGTGCAGTCCTTGACCGCCCACCTGCGTCGGTAGCGCTTGGAGAGCTCAACGGTCTCGACTGCCGGGGTGGGGGTCACTGGCGGAGCTCCTCTGCGTCGATACCGGCCATCGACAACGACACCGTGACCAGAGCCACGATGGCGTCGTTGCCCATTCCTGCCTTGCGCGCTCGGCTGAGCCAACTGAGCAGCTGCTCTTGGAGGGCGAGCTGCCGTTTCGGAGTGAGAGCGGACCGAGCTCGCTCCGAGATGAACGTGCCGATGCCCTGGCGCCCTTCGACGATCCCCTCCTCTTCGAGGTCGCGGTACGCGCGATGCACCGTGTTCGGGTTGATGGTGATCTGCGTCACCACCTCACGCACCGGTGGCAGTTGATCACCGGGGCGAAGAATCCCGAGTAGGACTGCCTGGCGGACCTGAGCCGTGAGCTGGCGGTAAGGGGGAATTCCCGAGCGCGGATCCAAGCGGAACCGGATCACCTGCCACCATTCCACGACACGCCAAGTGTTCTAAGCCCTTAGTACACTGCTGTCAAGGCTCCCCTCGCTCGACCTCGGATGTGGGTGCTGTTGCAGGACTGGACAGCGATCGGGATGGGCTCCACGCGCCCCGGTGTGGTGTCTGATTCCCGGCGACACTCTCCCGGCGATCAGGGACAGACCGATGGCCGGGTCGTACGAACATTCGGGGGCAGGGCTCTGTACATCGTGCGATCACGGCGAAGCCCGTGATGGATGCTCGGTGTGGCTGCCCTATGCGCCCGGTCAGGGGCCGCCCTGCAGGCCGTAAGCATTCCAAGTGGAGGGACCCGTCGGGGTGAACAGCAGGGTGGGCACGCCCACGTGCGAAGGTGAGCAACCGGTGCCCGAATAGACGGCTGCCCCCGATGGCGTGAGGAGGACCACCCGGTCGCTCTGCGACCCTGGTGGCGTGTCCGGACGGGGAAACGTCCGAGATCCGAGCACGTAGTCCCGGCCGCACCAGTGCAGGGTGGGCGGCGGGCCATCCAGGCTGAGCGTGTGGAACTCGAGGAAGTTGACCGCTTCGAGCGCCGAGAAGGTGGGCACCAAGAGCAATGCGCCGAAGACGAGGGGTCCGGCGACCTTGCGGTGCAGTACTGCAAACACGACGGTGCTGGCCGAGAGTCCTACGACGACACTGACCCAGTCGAATCCGTGGATGAGCACGGCGAGCCCTGGCAATCCAGGAACGGCCGCCAACGACGCGAGTACGCGCCACGTAGCCATCTGATGCCGGGGCGTCTGAGGCGTCTCTGCCGACCAAATCAGGTCGTCGATGCCACCCACCCGGGTGCTGGCCACGGGCGAGGCTACCTTCGGTTCACGTGCCGACGCTGAATGGGTGGGCCGTTCAACCGGCCGGTCGGGGCGCCTCGTCACGCCGGAGGCAGCCGCGTGATGGGGCCACTTGAGAAGCCCGTTCAGCCGCTCGAGGCAATGCCGAAAAAGACGACCACTGCCCGGTTCAGTCGGACGACGTCGGAATCGGAGAGTTCGCCGACGCGATCACCCAGCCTTGAGCGGCGAACGGTCGTGATCTTGTCGACCATCAGACGACACGCCTGGCCCAGGCCGTTGTCAGGACTGGGTTCGATCTCGACCCGAAAGAGTGGCGCTTCGGTGGGATCGGTCGTGAACGGACACACCGTCACCGAGTCGGTGTCGAACCGGTCGTCTTGGACAATGACCGCCGGCCACGGCTTGCCGGCGTAGTCGCTCCCGCCAGCGACGGTCCAGATCTCGCCTCGCCTCACTCCTCGGGCCAGACCGACACCGAGTCGACGAAGGCCTGGTCGTCTCCGCTGTGCTCGCTTGCGGCGACAGCCCTCGCCTGGCGATGAGCCTCTGCCGCGAATCCCGGCGCGCGTACGTCGGGCACCCAGATCTGAACGGGTCGCAGGCCCTGGGCACGCAGCCGAGCCCGGTGCTCAGCAACGCGTCTCTTCGCTGCAGTTGTGGCGGCCATCTCGCCCCTTTGGTTACATGTAACGATAGCAGGGCGAGCTCAGCGGCAGCGCGCGGGTGTCCCTCGACCGGCGTTCGGGGCGTAGTCGCCAAGCTCTTGGCCGAAACATTCGGGGACGCCGGAATGGAGGGCCCGCTCCGCTCTCCGCCAACGGCAGAGGTTACGGGGTCGTGGCCGCCGTCAAGCCCGGACCTGGTGAAGGGTCACCGGCTGTTGGAGACAGTTCGACAGCCGTCCCAAGTCCTCCTCATCGGACGTGATCACCGAAGACCCGTACCGGGATGCAGTGACGACCACGTGCGCGTCGACAACATCCGAGGATCCCGCGCGCCCAAGGAGCTCTCCTACTTCGTGCACCTCTTCAGGTGCGAATGCAACGATCTCGCACCCTCGCAGGATTCGTCGGAGCTGGACCTGTCGGCTCGAGCGGCTGACCTGGGAGACCACCGGTGCGGTGGTCACGGGAACGACGCCGAGCTCGAGCCTGGCGCGGTGATCGGCCCACACTTCTCGGTCGTTGCGATCTGCGGCGATCAGGAGGCCAGCGTCGTAGAGGACAGTCACGCCGAACGCTCTCCGACGGGAGAGCGCAACTGCTCACTCACACGGTGACGAGCAGCCTTGACCTCGTCTTCAGTCAACGCACCGTTCTCCTGCTCCCACTCGACGACGGCGGCGAGCCCATCACGGAGCAGCAGGGCCCGGCGAGCGGCAGCGGTCATCCATGCCGAGACGCTGAGTCCTTCTTCGGCTGCCGCAGCCACAACGCGCTCGTGAACGTCGGCGTCGACAGTGATCGCCAATTTCGGCGAGGGTCTACCTCTGGGCATGTGCGAAGTCTACTACCACAGTAGGATTGCTGCGTCATCCCCTCCACCCGGCGGTCCAGTCGCGCTGCGTGTGTGGCTGCACCAGAGAATAGGGGCAGGCATTTGATGCCTGCAGCTGAGCAGGAGTCAGATCCGCGCCTGCTCTTCGACAGTCATGATTTCGAGCTTGGTGCCGTAGCTCTCCTGCAGGCGGCCAGCATCCTGGACCAGGGCCTGTCCTTCGGCGGAACCCATTGCACTCTGGAGACCGTCGGCGTCTTCGAAGATGAGTTCAGCCATGCGGTAGTACGGTCCATCGAGAGCCTTCGACGCAACAGCTCCCTTGAGCGCGGGGAGCTTGCCGACGAGCGGAATGTGCGTGTCTCGATAGTCGGTTTCGAATCCCTCGACGTCTTGCGGCGTAGTCCAGAGGGCCACCAGCTTGACAGTCACTTTTTGCCTCCTGACCGTGCCGATTGTCGGCACGAACGAGCGTAGCCCGAGCGTCTCCGGGCGCCGGGACATCTCTGTGTCCTCCTGCCGGACCGTGGAGTACCGAAACGTCGTACGTGTGGAATGCAGTTCCCGTGCCCTCGAGGTGCGCGCGGCGACCACGTACGCGAATGCGTCGGTGAACTGAGCCATACAGGATGTCATCCTTCGACCTCGATGGCTTCCCCCAGTCCGGTCGGATCGACGATCACCTCCCTGGCAGTTGGTCCTGCTCGCCAGCTGTCCGTGGGGTGATGCAATACAGCCAGCACGGCGTTCTGGCGTACAACTGACCGCCAAAGTCGGTAGTGCCCGTGCAACTGGTGCTTGGGCAAGAATGATCGTGCCATCGGCTCGTGGGTACACCAGGACATCGCGTGGACCCGTTCGAACGGAGCCGCTCGGTAGATCGTGTACGGCTGCGGACCCAGGTCGATTGGTGGCTCGGCCATGAAGAAGCCCATGGCCCGGAAGAGTCGGAGCCAATCGGCGTCGAGCAAGGCTCCGTGGGGGCCGGCCGGCGGACTGAGGAACGTCCACGTGTCCGGTAGCCATTCCCGGAGATCCTCGGTGGTTAGTTCGCCGACCTGGTTTCCAGCCTGCAATAGGCGGGCCGCCTCGACCCGAGCGCCTCGCCCCGTCGCTCCTCTGATCGCGAACAGAAGGGTATCTCGACTCGGCCAATGAAGACACCGAATGACTCGCGCCCGTCGACACGTGCGGGACGTCGCCAGGTGCCCGCCTCGTTCGGGATCCGGCCAGATTGGTAGCTCAGGTTCCACCTCATAGACCCAGGCCTCCTTAGTGGCGTATGCAGTGCCGATGGCCAAATCAGCCCATCGCTCGCAACTGCGGTGTAGCTCGTGGATGTAGACCAGGTCAGGACGGTACTGCTGGTCTAGTCGGGCGTCGTGGGCCTTTCCTTGGTGTCCCGCGATGGACCTCAGGTCATCCGGCAGCTCAGACCAGGGGAGAACCTGCTCGCCGACGATGGGTGCGGCGGCGTAATGGACATATACGGGATTCGACACGCGACGGCGAGCGTAGTGAAGCGGGTGTCGCCCAGACGAGGCGCCGCCTCCGCTGCAGCAGAACGGCCCATTGGAGCCCGAATTTTGGCAGTTGGCGACAGCAGTCACTTGCTGGCGATTTGCGTCGCGGACGACACAGGGCCCCACCCCAAGTTCTGGGACACCCCTCCACGAGCCTTTGAATTGTGGGGTTCGCAGTGCGTCGCGTACTGCGGAGCGTCAGCCGACGCTGCTCCGCACTCGATGGAGCCTCGAGGGGTACCCCTGGTCTGCCAGGAAGGTGAATGCAGCCTTGTCCGCACTCGCCAAGCCAGTGGACTCCAAGCAGGTTTCGTAGGGCGCGGTGACGGCGGCGAGCGGCGTGACCTTGCCGCACGACCCGTCGAACCGCCAGACCCGCATGGGGCCGGCGCACCTCCCTCCGACCCCTGAGGCAAAGAGCGACGACCTACTCCCAAGGATCCCTTCGCCCGAGAGTGTCGGTGAGTTGACGGTCTTCACAACACCTGAGTGCCGATCTGAATGAACCGAGTGTTCGTGGGTGTTTCCTTCGCCACGCTCGATGGTGTGTGGT
>JAJYPY010000074.1 GCA_021794995.1 Actinomycetes bacterium
CTAGGGCGTGTCTGACAAACGCCGGGTCCAGGCGATGACGGCGTTGAGGACGACGGCGGCCCGGTAGATGACGGCGTGTTTGTCGTACCGGGTCGCCAGCCCTCGCCACTGTTTCAGGTGGCAGTAGGCGCGCTCGATGACGTTGCGGTTCTTGTAGTCGGCGGCATCCAGGCCGACGGGCCGGCCGCCGCGTTGTCCGCGACGCTTCCGGTGGCCCTTCTGGTCGTCGGGTTCGGGGATCACCGCCTTGATGCTGCGAGACCGGAGGTGGGTGCGGATCGCCCGGGACGAGTACGCCTTGTCCGCCCGGACCGCGACGGGGCGGGTCCGTGGCCGGCCCACTCCACGACCGACCCGCAGTTGTGCCAGCAGGGGCAGGAACATCGGTGAGTCGCCGGCTTGCCCGGGGGTGATCAGCGTCACCAACGGCAGCCCGTGGCCGTCGACCAGCTGATGGACCTTGGTCGACAACCCGCCCCGAGAACGCCCGATGCCGTGGTCAGGCGGCTCGACCAGCGGATTCGTGTAGTTCGATCCAGCCCCCCGCGGCCCGGGTCAGGTTCGTCGCGTGCTGATGCGCGCGGGCGATGGTGGAGTCCACCGACACCGACCAGTCCACCAACCCCGCCGCGTCCGCGGCAGCGGTCAGGGTGGCCAGCACCTGGTCCCAGGTGCCATCGACCGCCATCCGGTGATGCCAGGTCCACACCGTCTGCCACGGCCCGAACACCACCGGCAGGTCACGCCACGCGATCCCGCACCGGTAGCGGTAGATGATCGCCTCCACCATCAACCGGGCATCCGCGAACGGCCTGCCCTGACGCCCCGTCGGGCGGGGAAGCTTCGCCTCGATCAACGACCACTGGGCATCCGACAGCATCTGAAACCGAGCCATCCCCGGACACTGCCACCACGACCAGCCGGACTTTGTCAGACACGCCCTAGTCGGCAACCCGATGTTCGCGCACTGGGCCACGGCCCAG
The DNA here is from genome assembly GCA_021794995.1 of Actinomycetes bacterium. Lineage (GTDB taxonomy): Bacteria > Actinomycetota > Acidimicrobiia > Acidimicrobiales > RAAP-2 > JAJYVT01. The sequence continues at coordinate 984 of JAJYPY010000074.1, forward strand.
GCACAGGCCGTGGCCGCACACCTGCTCGGGGTGCCGACGGCCTTCCCACGCCCCGAACACAACAGCGCGGTGATCTTCACCTCCCCCGAGATCGGCATGGTCGGGCTCACAGAGGAGGCCGCCCGGACCGCCGGCATCGACGCGGCGGTGGCCGAATACGACTACCGGGGCGACGCCCGCACCCAGATCAGCGGGGACGCCTTCGGGCGCCTGCGGATCGTCCACCGGGTCGACGACCGTCGGGTCATCGGCGTCCACGCCCTGGTCGAGGGGGCCGGCGATCTCATGGGCGAGGCAGCGCTGGTCGTGCGCCACGGACTCACGCTCGATCAGGTCGCCACCGCGATCCACCCCCATCCCACCCTCACCGAGGCCTTCGGGCTCGCGGCGCTGCACGCCGGGTCCGGTAATGGGGTACCGGCGACGACCGAACTGCGACGAGAGGCTATGGTTCAAGCGTGATTGATTCAAACACAGTTAATATGGGCGCGGCTGTCGATGTGCCGGCCACAGGTCGCGGCGATCGCGAACGGGCGACGCGAAGCGGGGTGCGCGCGCACCCGGCGTGGTTCGGTGCAGTGATGGGGACGGGTGCGCTGAGCCTCGCGCTGGCCGGCGAGTCCGTCCACTGGCTCTCGTCGGCACTCCACGGCGCCGCGGTCGCGGCGCTGTGGCTCGCCACCCTCTACGCAGTCCTCCTCAGCCCTCGATACCTCGGCCGGCTGCGCCGACGCGCCGGCCTCGCCGGTGAGATCGCCGACCCTGCCCGCGGACCGATGCTGGCCACGTTTCCGGCCGGCATCCTGGTGCTCGCGCTCGCCTGGGGGCGTGTCGGAGGAATGACCGTCCCGGCGACCGCGGCGTCGGCGATCGCCATCGCGCTGCTCGCCATCGGCGTGCTCGGCGCACTCGCGTACGGCATCGCGTGGACGGCGATCCTGCTCCGCAGCACGATCGCCGTCGAGCAGGTCAACGGCGGCTGGCTGATTCCGCCGGTGATGACCCTGCTGGTGCCCCTGGGTGTCCAGCCGCTGGTGCAGCGGTTCCCCGGGGCGGCACCGCTGCTGGTCATGGTCGGGTTCGCGTTCCTCGGCATCGGCGCACTCGTGTTCCTCGCCTTGTTCGGGCTGCTGATGATGCGCCTGGCACTGCACACCCCACTCCCCGGCCCGCTCGCGCCGTCGTTGCTGATCCCCCTGGCGCCCGCACCCGTGCTGGGACTGGCCACGCTGCGGTTGCTGCAACTGTCGCAGGCTCACGGGGTGGCCGGCTTCGGCGGCACGGGCGCCGGCCTCGCGCTCAGCGCCGTCGGGCTCGGGTTCGCCGGCTGGTGGCTCGCGGTCGTCGCCATCGAACTCGGACGACTGCACCGGCTGGAGGGACTGTCCTCACATCCCGGTTGGTGGGGATTCGTCTTCCCGATCGGCGCCCTCGTGCTCACCACCGACGCGATGGGAACCGCCATGGGGTCGTCTCCCCTCATCTGGACGGGACTCGTGGGGATGGCCGTGCTGCTCCTCATCTGGCTGGCTATCGCCGCCCGCACGGCCCGGGACATGTTCCGGTGAGGCGGGTCGAGGGCCTGGCACGACGGAGGAGGAGTCTGTCTGGTTGCCGGCGGCGGTGGACGACCCGATCCGCTCGCAACTCGTGTACCAGCTGCCGTAGGTCGACACCCGGTGCGTGCGAGCTGAAAACCCCAGCCTGAGATCCCGGCCAACCTACTCAGCTACCGCCTCAAGTTGCTCCGCGAGGCCGGCCTCATCGTCACCCTCGCGGACATCACCGCCGGAAGCTACCCGTTCTACCTCGTCCTGCCCTGAGCAAACCCGACCCTCGACAAGGAGAATCTGCACATCAAGATGCTCGGTTCCGGCTGCGCCAGCTGCGTCAAGCTCGAACGCGTCACCGGCCAGGCAGTCACCGAACTCGGCCTCGACGCCAAGTTCGACGGTCACCGACTACGCCAGCATCGCCAGCCACGGCATCCTGCGCACCCCGGCCTCGTCGTCGACGGGCAGGTGCTGCTGTCCGGCCGCGTCTCCACGGCTCGTCAGCTCAAGGACTCACTCACGGCCGACTGAGCTTCGGGCCGACCGGGCCCCACCGGTTGCGTTGGTGCTCCTCCAGGGGATACCTCCGGTCGATCCGGAGCCAGGTGGTCAACTGCTCGTCGCCACCCCAAGCTGGAAGAGGCGACGCCCCACGTGCTGTTCGATCTCGTCCCGAACGACCTTGTCGTCGCCCACGTCCCCATCGGAAACCTCCCCCAGAAGCCCATAACTCATAGGCGATGCCTCCGAGTCGAGTGGTTTCGAGTCAGCCACCCCTTGGTGCGTACATGATCACGCCGACCCCTACGAGGCAGATCAGCGCCCCGACGATGTCGTAGCGGTCCGGCCGGTACCCATCGGCAACCGCGGCCCAGACGAGCGAGGCCGCCACGAAGACTCCTCCGTAGGCGGCCAGGATCCGCCCGAAGTGGGCGTCCGGCTGGAGGGTCGTGACCAGACCGTAGATCCCGAGCGCGACGACACCCGACCCGATCCACAACGTTCCCCTGTCCTCGCGGATACCTTGCCAGACGAGCCAGGAGCCCCCGATCTCGGCCAGGGCCGAGGCCAGGAACAAGCCGATGGACTCCACAATGCGCATGGCACTCCTTCCGTGCGGGGTTCGGTGCTGGGGGCGTGGGGACGCCCTGGCGGTGCTTGAGGATCCATCGGGGGCCGGCAGCCCCGAACCGGCCACGAGGAGAAAGATTACCTTCTACCCCTTTGACCAGGCCGATGGCCGCCAGGGCCCAGGCCGTGAGACGCCCCAGGTGTGAAGCCAGTCGTGGAGGTTGTTGCCCATGCCCGCCTGATTGGCGCCCTCCAACGACCGTTCGTTCAACTGGTCCGGGCGGAGACGGTGGCGGGAAGGGCGTCGCCTGCGGCGCCGGTCACAGCAGGGAGCCCAGATCCGACCCCACCGTCGGATACGCCGCGGTCATCGATTTCACCTGCCGGGTGGTGAGGCCCAGCTTCATGGCGAGCCCGATGATGTTGACGAGTTCGGCGTACTCGGGTCCCAGGAGGTGGGCGCCAACGATCCGGTCGTGGGCCCGGTCGATGAGGATCTTCACCGCGGCCGTGTGCTCGCCGACCCGGTAGTTGGAGTACCAGGCCGACGTGTCAGTGAATCGCACGTCGACATCGACGCCGAGTTGGCGCGCCTGGTCCTCGAGAAGCCCGACGCGGGCGAGTTCGGGAATGGTGAACACCACGGTCGGAATTCCCGTGTAGTCGGGGACCTGCGCCGCCGCCTTGACCATGTTGGATGCCGCGACCTTGCCCTCAGCCACAGCGACCGGAGTCAGGGGCATCCCTTCGGTCGCGGCGGCGTCCCCGGCGGCATACACCGCCGGGTTGGTGATGCTCTGCAAGTGCGGGTGGACGGTGACTCCGTGTGGGCTCGACTCCACGCCGGCCGCCGCCAGCTCGAGGGGTTCGAGATCGGGAACCCGGCCGGCGCCGTGTACGACCAGGTCGGCCTCGATCCACTCCCGTCGTCCGGACCTCTCGACCCCGACCCGCCAACCCGTCCCGGAGCGTTCGACAGCGGTGACCGCCGTGGCCGCGAGCACCTGCACGCCGGCCTCGTCGCCCCGCGCGACCAGCCGATCGACCAGATCGGGGTCGAATCCCTTCAGCGGGCGCTCCTGCCGGTCGATGATGATCGGGACGCTGCCCGCGCGGGCGGCGATGTGGGCGAACTCGAACGAAATGTAGCCCCCGCCGACGAACACGATCCGCGACGGTAGGACCTCCAGGTCGAGGAACACGGTGCTGTCAACAAGGTGCTCATGGCCGGGGAAGTCCAGCGGCCGGGGGCGCGATCCGGTGGCGACCAGCGCGTGGGACCCGTGGTATTCGTCGCCGTCGATGTCGACGTAGCCGGGGCCGGTGAACCTGGCCGGCCCGTGCAGCGTCAGGACGCCGTTGTGCACGAGCCGGTCCTCGATCCCCTGCGGCATCGGCCCTGTGAAGCCCTCCTTGTGCCGCATCAGATCGGCCCAGTTGATGCCCAGACCAGCCTCGTCGATACCCCTGCCGCGCAGCAGCCGGGCGGCGTCGACGATCTCGGCGCCGCGGCGCAGGATCTTCTTCGGGTCGCAGCCACGCAACGCGCACGTTCCGCCGTAGGGCAATCGATCCACGATCGCCACCCGCCATCCCTGCTGAGCGGCCTTGTTGGCGGCGGTGACACCGGCCATCCCGGCGCCGAGGACGATGAGGTCGACGTCCCTGTCGCCGCTCATCGGCCCCGACCTCCCTGGGCGTCGCGCGCCGAACCCGGCCCGGCAGGGGCGCAGGCAGCCTGGGGGACCGTTCCGAGACGAGCCAACACCTCCCGCAACTGCCCGGCCGTCGGGGCGCCCGCGGGCCCGTCCGGCGTTTGGTAAATGCGGCAGGCGAGCCCGACGACGGCATGCGGATCGGGGAAGGCATCGGCGCCGTCGATCAGCACGCTCGGAGACCCGTGGAAGCCGAGCCGCTCGGCGTCCTCCGGGGTGTCAACCCGCCGCCTGACCATCCTGATGTCGGGGCGCGCAACGAGCACCTCGCGCAGCCGCTGTTCGGCGAGCTTCCAGTTCGGGCAACCATCGAAGTACATCAAAGTGACGTCCATTCCGGCACGCTAAACCATGAACCTGGGTTCAAGGTCAAGGGATAGCCTGGCCCAATGCTGATCGGGGAACTCGCCCACGCCGCCGGCGCCACCACACCAACCATCCGTTTCTACGAGCGGCAGCAGCTGCTGCCCACACCCCTGCGCAGCGGAAACGGCTACCGCGACTACAACACGGCCGACCTCGACCGCGTGCGATTCATCCGGGCCGCGCAATCCTCAGGTCTCAGCCTGGCCGAGATCCGCGGCATCCTCGACATCCGCGACGATGGGCAGCCGCCGTGCCGGCACGTGAGCGACCTCATCGACAACAAGCTCGCCGAGGTCCGCCGGAGGATGGCCGAGTTGGTCGCGCTGGAGCAGGAACTACAACGTCTGGGAGAACGCGCCCGACTCCTCAACCCGGCCGAGTGCGGAGACAGCGACATCTGCCGCATCATCGATACCGCCCGAGACCCGATCCCCGCCCCGTGACCGAACCCATCACCAAGTCAGCCCTTGGACGTGCGCGAGCGCACGCAGGCGCTGCCGCGCAAAGCGCTCTGCGATCAACGGGAGGAACCCGGGCACGGTCGCGCGACCCGCAAGATCGACATAGCACTCGTCGAGGTAGCAATCAATCGTCTCCCGGGCGAAGACGACGGCGAACTCGTCAGCGAGACGTTGCCCGCCCGACGCGAGGCGTGGTTCCTGCTCCCGTGTAACCGTGACCTGCCCAGTGGCATCGGATTTCATCGGGGCCGCGTCCTCCATCATGGGTTGGTGAGCTTCGGGATCAGAACCTGTACGCGGTCGGCGATATTCTCGAAGGCGGCATCGAAGGCCGCGTCCGCGCCGTCGCGCACCGGGTCGGGCACCGACCAGTGCAGATGGCCACCGTCGCCGAGTTCCTCGTGAGCCCCGTCACAGACAGTCACGACGAAGTCGTCGGGGTCGAGCACGTCCTGCAGCCTGCGAGGCCTCGCCCCGCCCAGGGCGAGCCCGTGCCGCCCGGCCGAAGCGACCGCCTTGGGCTCGATCCGCTCTGCCGGGTGCGTCCCCGCCGACGCGACGGGCACATCACTCGCAGCGCGCCACAACGCGGCAGCGAACTGAGACCTCGCCGAATTGCCGGTGCACACGAACACGACCCGTCGGACCGCAAGTTGGACCGAGGGCATCAACGCGTCGAGAGCGCTTGGAACCAGGTGTAGGTAGGTGCGGCGCCCGTCGGCCTCCGAGCGGGATCGGCTGACGATCCCGGCCCTCTCCAACTGGCGCAGGTGATGCGCCAGCAGGCTGGAGGTGATGCCGAGCCGATCCTGCAGGTGGCCGGGAGCCAGATCGCCAAGCGTGAGCATGTCAACGATCCGCAGACGCACGGGATCGGCCAGCGCCGCGAACCGCGCGACCCGATCCACCAGACCATTTCCCTCAGTGTTCATTGCCTCAATTTTGACTAAGCTAATTAGGATCGTCAAGATGGTGGTCGATGAACACCACCACAACCACCATTTCCCCCGAACCGTTGTGGCGTCGCGCCACCGCCGAGTTTCTGGGCACCGCGCTGCTCGTTGCGGTCGTCGTCGGTTCCGGCATCGCCGCGCAGAACCTGTCCCCGCATCTCGGCGGCCTGGAACTGCTAGAGAACTCGATCGCCACGGCCACTGCGCTCACGGTGCTGATCCTGCTGTTCCAGAACCTGTCCGGCGCGCACTTCAACCCGGTTGTCACCTTGGCTGATCGCGCCCTCGGCGGCGGGCACATGGCTCGCGACGTCGCCGCCTACCTGGTCGCGCAACTCAGCGGCGGGGTCATGGGCGCGGTCCTGGCCAACCTTATGTTCGACACCCCGACAAGACTTTCCACCACCCACCGCGTCACCGATGGACATCTCCTGGGCGAAGTCGTCGCCACGGCCGGCCTGATCCTCGTCATCTTCGCCCTGACCCGCAGCGGACGCTCCGGCCTCGTCGCCCCCGCCGTCGGCGGATACATCGGCGCCGCCTACTGGTTCACCTCCTCGACATCCTTCGCGAACCCCGCCGTGACCATCGGCCGCATCTTTACCGACACCTTCGCCGGCATCACCCCAAGTTCCACCCCTCGGTACCTGGCCGCCCAGTTCCTCGGCGCCGCCCTCGGTGCCGGGCTCGTGGCGTTGCTGTTCCCTCTTCGAAAGGCACCCAAGTGACCCACCTGGCAATCATCGGCGGCTCGGACGCGGGCATCTCAGCCGCACTCCGTGCCCGCGAACTCGACCCCGCCACCGAGGTCACCGTTGTTGTCGCGGACCAATATCCCAACTTCTCCATCTGTGGGATCCCCTACTACTTCACCGGCGAGGTCCAGCCCTGGCAATCGCTCGCGCACCGCACCATCGCGGACCTGGAAGCCACCGGAATGACCCTGCGACTGAACACCCTCGCGACGTCCATCGACGTATCCCACCGACGCATCGAGGTCCGCACCCCCGCCGGCGCCACCGAGCAGATCCCCTACGACGAACTGATCGTCGGCACCGGAGCCCTGCCCTCCCACGCGGGGATCGCCGGCGCCGATCAGCTCGCGGCATCCGACGGCGTGCACGTCATCCACACGATGGGCGACATGTTCGCCCTCGACCGCGACCTGGAGCAGCGACAGCCCCGCAGCGCCATCATCGTCGGCGCGGGCTATGTCGGCCTGGAAATGGCCGAAGCCTTCACTGCCCGCGGCATGTCCGTCACCCAACTGCAGCGCGGCCCCCAGGTGCTGTCCACCCTCGACCCCCAACTCGGAGCGCTCATCCGCGACGAGCTCACCACCCACGGCGTCACCGTCATCACCGAAACAACCGTCAACAGCATCGCCAAGAGCGCGAGAGGCCTCACCGTCACCAGCACCCACGCGGACGAGCAATACACGCACACTGCGGACCTCGTCCTGGTCGTCGTCGGCGTCCGACCCAACACCGAACTTCTCCAGCGGGCCGGCGCGTCCCTCGGCGCGGGGCGCGCCGTCGCCGTCGACGAACGCATGCACACCGGCCTTCCCCACATCTGGGCCGCGGGCGATGGCGTCATCACCCACCACCGGCTCCTCGGCCCGACCTATCTTCCGCTCGGCACCACCAGCCACAAACAGGGCCGCATCGCCGGTGAGAACGCCATCGGCGGCGATCGCCGCTTCCACGGCTCCGTCGGCACCCAGGTCGTCAAGGTCTTCGATCTCGTCGCCGCCCGCACCGGGCTGCGCAACCAAGAAGCACTCACGGCCGGCTACGCACCAACGACCGCGTCCACCACCACCGACGACCACAAGCGCTACTACCCCGGCGCCCACCCCATCCACCTTCGCATCACCGGCGACACCCGCGACGGACGACTCCTCGGCGCACAACTCGTCGGGTGGCGAAGCACCAACATCGCGAAGCGTGTTGACACCTACGCCACCGCCCTCCACTGCGGCCTCACCATCGCCCAACTCAACGACCTCGACCTGTCGTACACGCCGCCACTCGGCTCCCCGTGGGATCCGGTACAAGTTGCCGCCCAAACCTGGGAGACCATGCAGCGCACCACACCAGGTCCCGTCTAGCGACTGCGGCCAGTTCCAGCAAGCACGACCCGCCCCGCGGCGTCCTGGCCCGGGACCTGGCCGACTACGACCGCGCGTTCGGCCTGAGCGAGGAGGTCGCCTGATGGCCACCACGTCGAACAGGACCGAGTCAGCCAAGCAGCTCGCCTACCTGGCCGGCGCTCTCAAGGCCGAGGATCACCGAGGCAGCGGCCCGGCTGGCGGACCAGGCCCGGGACGCCGGTTGGTCGCTCGAGGACTACCTGTCCGCGGTCCTCGAACGAGAAGTCTCCGCCCGTAACGCCTCCGGCGCCCAGTTGCGGATCCGCGCCGCCGGGTCCCCCCGCCAAGACGTTGGAGGACTTCGACTGGGACGTCCAACCCTCGGTCCGGCCCAGGTCTCCGCATTGGTCTCGGGCGAGTTCCTGCTCGAGGCCCGCAACGTGGTCCTCCTCGGACCACCCGGAACGGCAAAACTTACTGTGAGACGTGCGGTGGGGCCTTCGGGCCTTCCTGGCGATCTCGTTGAGGATCGTGGCCGCCCGGCACGGGCACCGGGTGTTGTTCGCCACTGCGACCGACTGGGTCACCCGCCTCACCGAGGCTCACCGCCAAGGGCGACCGCCTCAGGAGGTGACCCGGCCGTCGCTACGGGCTGATCATCGTCCACGAGGTCGGCCACCTCCCCTTCGAACAAGACGCCGCCAACCTGTTCTTCCAGCTGGTGTCGTCCCGATACGAGCACGCGTCGCTGATCCTGACCTCGAATCTGCCGTTCTCCAGCTGGGGCGGGGTGTTAGGCGACCAGGCCGTCGGCGCCGCGATGATCGACCGGTGTCAACGCTCTCCGAAAACTGACCCCCCATGAGGTTTCCGCGGGGCGTCACCAAGGTCGTGCCACCGCTGGAGCCTCTGGCTATTCGACCGATCTCGCCCCGGTTCCTATCCAAGGAGGAACGAGTCCGGATCGCCGACATGGCCAGTCGTGGCGACGGGCCCACCGTGATCGCGCAGGCGCTGGGCAGGTCGGCATCCACGATCAGCCGCGAGCTGCGCCGCAACCTGCACCCGACCGGGCAGTACCGGCCCTTCCACGCCCACGTCCTGGCAGCTCAACGACGCCGGCGCCCGAAGCAGCCCAAGCTCGCCGGCAACGCCTGGTTGCGCGGGTTCGTCACGGATCGGCTGGCGCAACGATGGAGCCCGCAGCAGATCAGCCGAGCCCTGCGCACAGCTCATCCCGACGAGCCGGCCCTGCGGCTGTCGACCGAGAGCAGGGCCTTGCCCCCGGGGGACCGACCCGTGGTCGGAGTGAAACACGGCCCCGGCCAGGGATCCTCGGGTGGTGGCCGCGGCCTTCAGTGCGGTCTCGACGAGTTTGGTGCGCATGTGGTCGGCGACCGCCCAGCCGACGAGCCTGCGGCTCTAGCAGTCGATCACGGTGGCCAGGTAGAGGTTGGTGCCGTCGGCGATCGGCAGGTACGTGATGTCCCCCGACGTCGCGGCGGTTCGCCGCCGGGGCGGTGAAGTCCCGCCGGAGCAGGTCGGGGACCTTCTGGTCGGCCTGGTCGGGGACCGTGGTGCGGACCCTGCGCCGCTTGGCATAGCCGGCGATCCGGGCGGCTCGCATCACCCGGGCGACCCGCTTGTGGTTCACCCGTCCACCCGGCGGCTGGCCGTCGTTCAACTCGGCGGTGATCCGTGGTGCGCCGAGGGTGTTGTCGAGGGTGTGGATGGCCCGCACTTTCGCGGCCAGGTCAGCGTCGGCCCTGGCCCGGGCGGCCCGTGCGGGGGCGCCGGCACACCAGGCGTAGAACGATGAGCGGGTCACCCCGACCAGCTCACACAGCCGCTTCACCGCGAAGGTGGCCGAGTGGTCCGCGACGAACTGAAAGCGACTCACCAGCGCGTCTCCCCGGCGAAATACTTGGCCGCCCGCTGCAGGGTGTCTCGCTCGGCGGTCAGCTTCTTCTCGTTCGCCTCCAACTCGGCCACCCGAGCCCGGAGCCGGGCGACCTGTTGCTCGGGCGACTCACCCCCCGCCGCGTCGGCCGGCGACGATGTTCTCGGGACGAGGGGGCTGCGGGTGCGGGTGCCGTCGGCGGCGGTCTTCCTGCCGGTCCCGTAGGCCTCGAGCCAGTCCCGCAGCGTGCCGCGCACGATGCCCAGGTCCTCGGCGATCCCGCGGACCGTGGCCCCCGGCGTGGACTCGTACAAGTCGACGGCCTGACGACGAAACTCCTCGGAGTAAGGCTTCCTAGCCATACGTTCGATCATCTCGCTTCCCCAGCAGATGCTGGATTCAGCGTGTCCACGAACCGGGGTCAGGCCCCGCCCATTCGGCGGACGAGCTCGCCAACTACCCCCAAAATTACCCCCACAATCGCACTTTCAACCAGACGCGCAGCGATCTCCCCTAGCCAGCGGCCTGATCGGGACGATAAAATGGAGGTTCAAGTCCTCTCTCGGACACTTTTAGCGACCCCGGCCTGGCAAGGTGTAACGCATGGTCGAATTGGGCTCATCAGTATTCCGCCCGAGACCGGCGTGCCCTCAAATGGACAGGTCTTTACGACGCTACCCCCGAAAATGCCCCCACAGAACGGGCAGCGGTTCACGCTTGTCCGCAACGGTCGAATTCTGAGCCGGTTTCGACGCGATCGAATTCTGAGGCACGTTGGTCGTGGCTAGCCGGGGATCTGAGACCAATGCCATCGTGGAGGAGCCCTAGAAGGCGCGCCTGGATTGGTGGGGTCGGCGGCGTCCAATGCCGTGGCGGGACGCGCCACGCGGGCGGAGAGGTGAACTGTCATGCGCAAGTCGGCGGCGGTGGCCATCAGCGCCGCGTGGTTCCTGCTTGCAGGAGGGTCGGGCGCGATCCTCGCCCCCTGGTGGCTGACCGGTTGGCGGTTGCAGCACCCACTGCCCGGGTGGCCGCTGGCCGAAGTGGTGGGCGTCCTGCTGATCGTCGCCGGCGTGATCGCCGCCGTGCACGTGTTCGTGCAATTCGTGCGCGCGAGCGGGACACCGATGCCGGGCGCGATGACTGGGCACCTGGTGGTGACCGGGTTGAATGCCTATGTCCGCAACCCGATCTACCTGGCCGTGATGACCATCTTCGTCGGACAGGCGCTGCTGTTCGGACAACTCAGCATGCTTCTCTACACGATCGTGGTCGGCCTGGGG